>CAJMNV010000049.1 GCA_905214825.1 uncultured bacterium
GAAACGGATCATTATATCAAGCACGGAAGGGGAACTCTTTTATTTTATCCATCACAAAGCAAATACAAAACAAGTCTAAAAGGGAGGTATTATTCATCATGACAACATTTATTATCGGACTTGTACTTTTAATTGTCGGTGGTGTGGTATACGGGAAATTTGTGGAACATATTTTCCACCCCGATGACAGACAGACACCAGCGGTCAAAAATCAGGACGGCGTGGACTTTGTTCCTATGAGCAAATTCAAAAACGCACTGATCAACCTGCTCAATATTGCAGGTACAGGGCCCATTTTTGGACCTATCCAAGGTATCTTATTTGGCCCTATTGCTTTTATCACCATTCCTATCGGTTGTGTCATCAGTGGTGCAACACATGACTACCTGTGTGGTATGATGTCATTGCGTCAAAACGGTGCACAAATGCCCGGTATCGTAAACAAATTCTTGGGCAACAAAGTTTACCAAGTATACAACATATTCTTGTTGATACTGTTGTTGCTGGTTGGTGCTGTATTTACATATACACCTGGGGATTTGTTTGCAACAGAAATCGCACATATTGAAGGCATTTCTACTGGCACATGGGTAATCTATGGTGTAATTCTGGCTTATTACTTGATTGCAACATTGTTCCCTATCGACAAAATCATTGGTAGAATTTACCCCGTATTTGGTGCAGTATTGTTATTGTCTGCAGTGGGCGTATTCTTTGGTTTATTCTTCAAAGGTTATGAATTGATGAATCTTGATTTGTCTAATGGTTTCACTGGTTTGTTTAACATGTATCCTTTGTGGGATGCAGCAGGTAACACAGGAGCAGGCACACCTTTCTTCCCTGTATTCTTTGTAACTGTTGCTTGTGGTATCACATCTGGTTTCCACTCCACACAATGTACATTGATTGGTCGTAGTGTAACATCTGAAAAAGAAGGTAGCTTTACATTCTATTGGATGATGATTTTGGAAGGTTTCATTGCAATGATTTGGGCAGCAGCAGCTATGGGTATCTACAACCAAGGTTCTTTGAGTGGTGCAACTGGTGTTGTTGGTGAAGTTTCCAAAGATTTGTTAGGACCTATCGGTGGTTTGATTGCAATTTTGGGCGTTATCATTCTGCCCATCACATCTGGTGATACTGCATTGCGTTCTTGCCGTCTGATTGTGGCAGAATATCTGCATATCGACCAAAAACAAAAGAAAAATCGTTTGATAGTTACCGCTTGCTTGTTTGTTCCTGTAATTGCCATTTTGGTATTTGCAAAAGTAAATCCTCAAGGCTTCAACATTTTGTGGAGATACTTTGCATGGGCAAACCAAACAATCGCAGTATTTGCATTTGCAGCAATCTCTGTATATCTGATTGCGAAAAAAGGTGCTCCAAAATATGCATTCTTGATTTCTTTGTTACCTGGTGCATTCTATTTGTTTATCATTACATCTTTCTTGTTAAACAGCTCCATTGGTTTTGGATTGCCTTTGTATATTGCATATATTATTGGTGGAATTGCCGCTTTGTTGTACATCATTTGTGTACCTCGTATCGGCAAAAAATATGCAGCAAGCAAAATGGAAGAATAATCATAAAAATAAAACGGCGGATTTCCGCCGTTTTTTTATTATGATAATTTATTTTTGTACAGTTTCTATGGTAACACTTGATATTTGTTTGAGCATATCCAACAAACCATCATCTACTTTCAAAATGCTTGCTGTTGCTTTGACTACACCATTTTCATATGGGATATATGTAATTGCCACACTATATTCGCCATCATATGTATACAAATATGTAGTTGGTACTTTCAAGCCTTCATACAAAAAACTTTCATCATACATCAATATAGAAGTTGCTGCCAAAAACTCTGTACCTTGTATGCTATTGATTTGTGTTGTCCACACAGAACTTGTCTTTTGTTCTATCACATGCTGTAATGTTTCATCTTCTGGCAACTTTACCACTTTTAGCACAATATCACCTGCACCTGTCACTGTATACACTTGTTTGGGTGTGGTATAATCTTGGCCACCAATTTTTTGTACTATTTGTTTCAAATTTTCATTTTCAGAAAACAATGTAAAATAAGTATCATCTTCCGCCATTTTATCAATCACCTGTGCCATTTCCAATCCTTTATCATATAATGACACAATATTTACATTTACATTTGCACCACAACCTGTTAACAACATACTTATTGCCAATACTGCCAATATATATTTTTTCATATTTTTTCCCCTTTTCGTTGTAATGCTTCCAATATCTCCACATCTGCGGGACAAAATGTATAGTTTGAAATTTCTTTTGTTGTAATCCATTGCAAATCGTTATGTTCCCATTTTTTTGGTTCTCCATTGACAATGATTGCATGAAATAATGTTAAATTGACAATCATATCAGGGTATTCATGTGTCACTTCCATAAATACATCACCCACAGAAATAACAACACCCAATTCTTCCAGACACTCTCTTTGCAATGCTTTTTGTTTCGTTTCACCTGCTTCCACTTTTCCTCCCACAAACTCCCAAAGCAACCCTCTTGCTTTGTTTGCGGGACGTTGACAAATCAAAAAACGCTCATTTTGCCAAATCAATGCCGCTACCACTTCCACAGCCATTGTCATTCCTTCTTTCTCAATCAAATGTTATTTGAAAATCTGTTTCCAAACATTTTCTTATTTTTGCAAAGTCTTCATACGCCAACAAACCACCTTCTTTTGCCACAACTGCTGCCGAAACATGATTTGCCACAAGCAATGTCTTTTCCCAATCACAGCCAAATCTTCTTGCCGCAATCACAGCACCAATATGGGCATCGCCTGCACCAATGGTATCCACAACATTTGTTTTGATAGGTTCTGCGGTATAGCTTTGGCTACCGTCAAAACAATATGCCCCCTTTTCGCCCAATGTAATGATAACTGTATTTTGGGTCATGGCATATAACATTTTTGCAGCTTGTTCTACGGTATCACAATTTGTCACTTCTATACTTTCTTGCTCATTCAAATGCAATATTGGGTGTAATGCAAGCACTGCATTCCATTTTTCTTGTTCAATTTTCAAAATACGAGGGCCGGGAGCAAAATACACTTGATATTCTGGGTGTTTTTGCAAATAGTTTATGATATTCCAGCCTGTATACTCCTCTACTTCCAAACCACAAATATACACACTATCAATCGAAGCTGTGTCAATCGTTTTCAAATAATCCTCATAAAATGTATATTCGATTCCATGGTCTACAATAAAAGTGCGTTCACCATCTGCCTCTACCATACAATAACAACAACCGTTTTCTTCCTCTGGCACACGCACATGAATAGGTACGCCTCTTTCTTGCAATTTTTCATATACAAAATTTCCATACATGCCACCACCCACTGCGGTACACAAGCTGTACGGTACATGAAAATGTCGCAATATATCACTGACCAAATATGCACAACCACCCAATGAGCGACTTTGTTTGATGATATGAATATCTTCTTTTTTGACTGGCAAATGTTCAATTTTAATAATGACATCTACCACAGACGAACCAATGACCAATGTTTGTCCCATTTGTATTTCCTCCCAAAATATACATTGTGATATGATATTGTATCATATATATCCCTTGTTTTACAACTCTGCTTCCAATTCTGCCAATAATGCCACTTTTGTTTGTGGTGGGTGGTGTCCTTTGATACAATGTGTAAATTCAATATTTTTTAGTACCTGTATATATAATCGCAACAATGATTTATCATATACCCAATCATCACCCACAGGCACAGAACAATAGCTGTCGCCCAAAAACAGCACACCATCTACCAATATCACAACACTATCATTTGTATGTGGAGAAATCACACGGAAAAATTCCGCCCATACACCACCCAAATACAAGGACAAACGATTTTCAAATACCATATCTGCTGTTTTTACATTTATTTTGGTTCTATCCGGATATTCCAAACGAATATGTGTATCACAAAAAGGGGTTTCTTCTCCTGTTTGCAATCGTTTTTGCATATCACTTTCCTGCCAGCCCCATTGTTCCATTTTTTCTAATTTTTGTTGTGTGTGCATACAAGCAATACAAGGGATACCTGTTGCCATCATACCAAATGTATGATCCCAATGAAAATGTGTCACACCACAAAATGCAGGCAAAGGAAATCCTTTTTGTTTGACAGCATCATAAAAACATTTCACATGAGCCGCAGAATTTCCAGCGTCCAGCATCAAAGAAAATTTGTCTCCTTTGACATACCCTAAACAAGGACGGTCTGTTGTACTGTCATGTTCTGTATAATACACCCTTTGTGTCAATGCTTTTAATTGCAATGTGTTTCCTCCTCTGCCATAAATGCTCGCAATGTATCTAATTGGTGACGTGCTTGTTCATATCCATGATGATAAAAACGCATCAATTTATAAAAATCTTTTTCTGTTCTTTTGACTTCTTGTATTTCTGGTCGTATGACAAATACTTTACCTTCTGCTTCCAAACGACGTATGGCAATCAAATTTTTGTTATACACCAAAGGTCTTTTTAATATAGCTGTTTGCACAGCTGGATATTTGTGATACAATTTTGCAATCAATTTTGTAGAACGTTCTGATTTCATAGAAAAACCTCTGCTTCTGGTCTGTATCACAACCACTTTATCACACCCCATATCCAATGCATGTTGTACAGGAATAGAGTCAGACACACCACCATCTATATAGTATTTTCCGTCCAATTCCACAGGATATACTGCCCCTGGCATGGCACAAGACGCTTTTAACACTTGCATCAATCTTTGTGGGTTTTTCTTTTCACTCAAAAAAACAGTTTTTCCTGTTTCACACTCTGTGCAACCATATTCAATTTCCATATTTGATGCAAAATATGTGTCATAATCGAAGGGGAAATATTGATTGGGGAATGCATCAAATATCATATCCATATCCATCAGTTGTTTTTTACGCAGTAATGTACGCATTCCCATATATTGATATTTTTTGTCTTTTTGTATCATAGTTTTGCGTGTTCTGCCAATTTGCCACGACACATAATCCGCACCATTGCAGGCTCCCGCAGATACCCCCACAATATAAGGGAATTTGATATTTTCCTCCATAAAACAATCCAATACCCCTGCGGTATATACCCCACGAGAAGCCCCACCTTCCAGTACCAAACCAATTTTTTTCATAAAAAAACCCCCTTTGTATAAAATACCAATATCCGCTGTCTGTATATTGACAGCGGATATACACCACTATGATATATTTACATTCTGTTCTTTTTCAGCACGTTTTGTAGCTCTTTTTTGTTGTCTAGCCGCTTTTTTTGCCCGTCGTTTTTCTTTGCGTTGATACATACTTGCATACAACACAGGAATAAACACCAACGTCACCAAAGAAGAAAGTGACAAACCAAATATTACGCTCAATGCCAAAGACCGCATGGTCTCACTACCTTCCCTTTGTGTGATGACCATCGGAATCAAACCCAATATAGTCGTCAATGTTGTCATCAATATAGGACGCAAACGACGAGGGCCTGCTGTTGTCAATGCCTCAAAATAACCCATACCACGCTCTATCAACTGATTGGTATAATCCACAAGTACAATACCATTGTTTACCACCATACCAGCCAGCATGATAAAGCCCATCATTGCAGGCATTGTGATGGTATTGCCTGTCAAAAACAGCCCCAATATCGCCCCTGTGAACGCCAAAGGCATAGAAAACATCACAATCATGGGATAGCGCAGGCTTTCAAACTGTGACGCCATAATCATATACACCAAAAGCACCGCCACAATCAATGCAACCGAGAGCGATGCCATAGCATCATTCATCATTTCCAAATTACCAGAAAAACCATAATTACAACCTTCAGGGAAAGGATAGCTATCCAACAAAGATATTACCATTTTTTGTGCCTCACTACCACTCATACCTTCCGTGGAAGCATTGATAGTAATATAATTTTTTTGATTTTCTCTGTTTATGGCTGTGGCACTTTCTGACATTTCCACAGTTGCAATATCTTGCAATAACACTTCGCCGCCATATGATGATGTAACCGTTAAATTTCCAATATCAGTCAAATAATTCAACTCATCGGTATCATATCGCAACACCACATCAATTTCTGTACCATCTACTTTATATTGTGTTGCCGTAGAACCAGAAATTGCAGTATTCAAAGCATTTGCAATCGATGCGGTTGTAATACCATATGCAGATGCTTTATCTCGATTGATGATGACTTTTGCCTCTGGTACAGTTTCACCTGTAGAACCTTCTACATTTGTCAGACCTTCGGTATTGCTTAATAATGTAATCAAATCTTTTTCTATTTTCATCAACACATCAGAATCATAGCCATATACGTTGAATGATACATCTGCACCACCATAACTCCCCATTGCAGAACCACTTGACGTTGCGGTAATATCTGCCCCCGGAATATCAGAAAGCAATTTTTCAATTTCTTTTGCAACTTCTTTTGTAGAACGTGTACGTTCCAATTTATCCACCAAATTCATGGTAATAGATGCCGAAGATGTACCAGAAGACATCATGCCGCCACCCACAGATGCATAAACCAATTCAGCTTCTGGGATTTCCTGCAAACGATACAGCACTTCCCACACTACTTCTTCTGTGGTATCCAAATTTGTACCGCTTGGCAATGAAACAGAAATATTTGCAACACCTTCATCTGTTTCTTCCATAAAGTCAAAACCCACTTTTGGCAATGTAGACAAACTGCCAAAAAATGCTGCCAAAACAAGCACAATCGTAATAAATCTGTGATGCAAAGCACATTTTATCAATTTTTCATAAACATTGCTTAATCTATCAAAAAACAAATCCCATTGATAAGATATATTATACCAACGTTTTTTGGTATTTTTCTTTTTGGGACTTCTTTTCAAAAATACTGCACAAGCCATTGGTACAAATGTGATAGAAACCACCAAAGAGGACACCAAAGAATAACAAATGGCATATGACAATCCTTTCATCATTTGCCCCACAGAACCCGACACAAACGCAATGGGCAAAAATACTGCAACGGTTGTCAATGTGGAGGCAGTGACTGCCATCGTTACTTCTTTTGTACCTGCTTCTGCTGCTTCTGCTGGCTCATACCCTCTTTCATAATATTGATAAATACTATCCAATACCACCACAGAGTTATCTACCAACATACCAATCCCAATGGCAAGCCCACCCAATGATATGGTGTTGAGTGTCATATTTGTCAAATACATCAAACCAAAACTTGCCAATATGGACGTTGGAATAGACACCGCAATAATGGCTGATGTAATGGGATTTTTCAAAAATACCAACAATACAAAAAATGCAATCAATGCACTCAAAAATGCGGTTTCTGTCACATTGGACAGTGACAATTTGATATAATCCGATGTATCAGAAAGCATTGTCAAATGCAATTCTTTATAATCTTTTTGTATCTTTGCAATTTCTGCATTCAATTTTTCGCTGACATCAACCAAATTGGCTGTGGATTGTTTATCAACCGAAATCATAATACCATAATTGCCGTCAATGATACTAAATGAGTCCCTATCTACTGCCACTTCCTCTACCCTTGCCACATCTTCTAAATGTATGATAGCACCATCAGGCGTTGTCAAAGGCAATTTTTCAATTTCTTGTATAGAACCAAATTCCCCCAATGTACGCACTTGCACTGTGGTAGAACCTTGTGACAAAGAACCAGAGGGCAAATTCATGTTTTCTGCTTTTAATATTTGTGACAATGTGTTTGGTGTCAAACCATAGCCGGCCATTTTGTCTGGATTTATGGTAATACGAATTTCCCTTTGTGTGCCACCTGTCAAAGACACGGATGCAACCCCTTCGATACGTTCCAAACGATTTATGACATTGTCTTCCAACATTTCATGCAACACATGCAAATCCATGTTTTCTGCTGTCACACCCAATACAATAGGTACAGCATTCATGTCCATTTTTAATATATTTGGCTCTCCTGCATCATCAGGCAATATAGATTTTGTGCGGTCGACGACTTCCCGCAAATCCACAGAAGCCATATCGATATCGGTACCATCTACAAACTGTACCATTACCATTGAAAAATTTGCTGATGATACTGATGTCACCTTTTCTACATTGGTAACCGTGCTGACAGCCTCCTCCAAAGGCTTTGTCAACAAATTTTCGATTTCTGTTGGGCCAGCTCCCACATAAGAAGTGCTGACCAATGCAATCGGAATATCTACATCAGGCATCAATGCCATATCCAAATTGGTATAAGCAAGTATCCCTGCCAAAAATACCATCATTGTCACCATCATGGTTGTCACACGACGGCGAATTGCAAGTCTTGATAACATGTTTTATTCCCCCTTACTTTGTATATCTGTACCTTCTATGGGTACACGCAATACGTCATCTTGGGGATTAGAAACACGCACTTCTTCGCCATCTGTAATATATGTTTGACCTTTTGTGACCACTTGCATATCTGCTGTCAAACCTTCTTTGACTTCTATACGTTCTCCACTTTCAATACCTGTCACAACCGGTATTTTTTTTGTCACATTGTTTTCCACAATATAAACATATGTTTCATCTTCTTTTGTCAACACAGCATCTCTTGGCAATACAATAGTATTGGCAGACATTTCTGTCACAAATTTGACTTCTGCCAACATACCAACTTTTATCAATTTTCTATTATTATTCAATGTTACTTTTACTGTGTATGTACCTGCTTGTGTCGCAGTTGGGCTAATGCTTGACACGATACCTTGTAAAGGTTCTGGTGAAACAGCTGTGAGTGCTACATCCACTTTTTCACCTACTTGTATTTGATTGACCATTTGTTCCGAAACACCAACTTCCACTTTCACAACGGAAACATCCATAATGGTATATGCAGGGCCGCCTTGGCTGGCAAAACTGCCGATTTCTACACCTCTTTGTGTTATAATCCCACTAATAGGTGCAGTGACTGCACAATCTGCAATGCTTTTTTCTATATTTTCTTTTTGTATTTGTATGGAAACCAAATTTGCTTCTGCTGTATCATATGCTAATTGCAATTTGTCAAAATCTGCTTTTGCCAACATGCCTTCCTCATACAATATGCGATTGCTTTCCAATGTGCTTTTTGCATTGTCCACCTGTAATTTTGTTGCGTTATAATTTGCTTCAATACTTCTTAAATTATTTTGCAAATCTGTACTATCTACAGTAAATAACTCTGCCCCTTCTGCAACACTATCACCAATATCATAATGAAATGTCGTGACTTTTCCTGGCACAGTTGGCACAACCGCAACTTCACGAGAAGGTGCTACTTTTCCCGAAAATGTAAAATCATTTGAAATTTCTCCTGTGCCTACAGCTGTTGTTTGCACTGCACGTGCAAACTTTTCTTCTTCTACGGGGGGTTCTTCTTTGGTGACACAGCCTGATAATAATATACCAGTAGTTACCAAAAGTACAACTAATTTTTTCATTCTACAAATCCTCCTGCCTTTAGCATTGTGTTTAATTCTTTCAAATTTGTACAAATTTTTGTCTGTGCTTCTTCGGAAAAAGATGCAAAACAGCCTGCAATATCTGCCAATACCTTTTGCTCTGCGTTTTCAACGGCTTGTTTTCCAATATCCGTCAAATGCAGATATACTTTTCTACCATCATCGGTATCATCTGCTTGCTGTTTGTACAGATATTCCATTTTTTCCAAATTGGAAATCATAATCGACATACCACTTTTGCTCAAATGCAACCATTTACACAATTCGGAAATGGTATTGATACCTGTAGATTTGATAAACATCAATACATGAAATTGTTGTATTGTCAATAAACCATTTTCATTCTTACCATTGACATGAAATGATTTCATCATATGGCCTCTGCTCCACCAGCAAATATTCATATTCAACGCAACCAATTCTTTTGCAATTTCTTTTCCGTATGCCTTTTGCATGACGAAACCCCTTTCCGTTTTCCAAATGCCCTAAAAAACTAAAATAATTTTATGATAAAACTATTTTGCTGTCAATTAAAAAAATGTGAGACAATTCTCACATTTTTTTAATAATTTACCAATCAAATGCAACAGAAAATGCCACAATACCTGCTTCTGCTTCTGCAATGGTTTCTGGATTCACATAAAACATAATACCATTTTTTGTCAAATAATATCCCACATCGTCCAGTGATTGGGACAGGCGTTTTTTTGCATCATCATAAAATGCATTTGGATTTTCTGCAATGATTGCCAAAAATCCATTTTCGATGACTGTTTGTATCTCTTTTTCTGTGTCTGGTACAATATCTGTCAAAACAGCCAATTTCTTTGTTTTGGTATGGTATGTCATAGCAGAAAGTGTTTTTTGTTCTTTTTCCCCTATATAAACACGTTCTTCCAATGTCATAGATGTAAATTTTTCATTTTCTGCATTTGTGACATAAGTCCCCATATAATAATAAGGTATCCAGTCTTTTTGTTGTTTTTTGGCATCTTGATACGCTGTTTTTACTTCTTTTTCGTATTTTGTCACCATTGCATCAAATTTTTGTTTCATTTGTTTTTGTATTTCTTTTGCAATATCTTGTGACTGTATGGGTGTTGTAGTCAAACTGATTGTCATCAATATTGTACCATCATCTGCTTTGATTTCTTTCAAATATCCATCTATGTTTCTTTTTGTTTGAATATTCACCACATAATTTTTGGCATCCCAAGCAACATCTGCATCAAATGCCACAGCAACAGCACGAATTGGCACCAACGCTCTTTCTTGCACAATTTTTGCTGGCACATCCATGGTATACACCACTTGTCCATTTTTGATAACTTGTTTATTTCCAACAACCATTGTCACAGTATCACTGCCTTTTGTAGATGTAATGGTTTGTGTTGGTTCTGACCATTGTACTTGTATACCCATTGCTTCAAATATACGTCTCATGGGCACCAATGTTCTATCATTGTCTATAATGGGTGGTTGGTCAAACGCCACTTCTGTACCATCTACATATACCCGCACAGGTGGGTGTGCACTTACCGTTACCACTGAAACAGACAGTACCAAAAAACACAACACACCAAATATAGCTTTTTTCATACCATATTTCTCCTTTTATCTTTTTATTCTGTTTTGGCGTTTTGTTTTGCTTCCAGCACATATCGCATGGCAATTTCTGTGCATTCTCCAATCATTTGCATACAATTTTTCTTTCTTGTTTTGCCTTCAAATTCTCCCATTGGTGCAGAAAGTTCACTACAAATCAATGTACCATATTTTTGTTTGATTTCTTCCACCATACGCCCTTCAATATCATATATTTTTTTCAATTCTTCTACACGTTCTGCCATTGTTTCTTTTTCCAAAGGGTCTTTTCTGCCAACTGCTGCGGATAACGCCATAACAGCACCTGTGATAGCACCACAAGTGTTTTTGGTATGTCCCATACCTGCACCAAATCCAGTTGCCAAACTCAATACTGCTCTTGGAAAATCAGAACCATGTATATCTAAAAATGTTGCCATAACACATTCTGTGCAGTTCATTCCTTTTCGAAAATAATTTTTCGCATGTTCGCCAGCTTCTTGTGGTGTCATATTATATGTTTCCATATCAAAACCTCCTAAAATGTCGCTAAAAATATATTTCTTATGCATAGTGTATCACGAAATAAAAAAACTGTCCAAAAATTTTTATCAAAACCATTGACATTGCCGCAACGCAAAGGTATATGCTAATTTTATAAGGAGGTATTTATCATGACATATTCCATTACAGCATTATCCAAATTGTCTGGTATCAGTAGCCGCACATTGCGTTATTATGATGAAATTGGACTGCTCCCACCAGCTGATACAGACAAAACAGGTTGTCGTTATTATGAAGACAAACAAGTCAATCTATTGCAACAAATATTATTTTACAAAGCACGTGGATTTTGTTTATCAGACATTCACAACATATTGTATCAAAAAGATTTTGATATATTGCAAGCATTGGAAAATCATCTGATTTCATTACAACAGCAACAAAAACAACTGACACAGATGATACAAACGGTACAAAAAACAATCGCAGACCAGAAAGGAGAAAAAAAAATGCAAGATACAGAAAAATTTATATGTTTCAAAGAACAAGTCATATCTGCACATGAAAATGCATATGGTACAGAATTGCGTCAACAATATGGAGATGCAGAAATAAATGCCACACATGAAAAAATCAGAAATATGACAATGGCAGATTATGAACGATTTCAAAATCTAAAACATGAACTACAAATGCAATTAGAACAAGCTGTATTGCAAAATATATCACCCAAAAGTGAAACAGCAAAACATCTTGTCTTGTTACACAAAGAATGGTTGGGTATGACATTGCAAGAATATCAAACAAATGTCCACAAAGGCATTTCTATGCTTTACACGCAAGACACACGTTTCACTGCATATTACGATAAAAATGTTACAGGCTGTGCCGCATTTTTGCAAAACGCCGTTTTATATTGGGTAGACCACATATAAACCATACAACAAAAAAAGAGATACATATCGTATCTCTTTTTTTCATTGCGGAGGCCGGATTTGAACCGACGACCTTCGGGTTATGAGCCCGACGAGCTACCGGACTGCTCCACTCCGCGGCAATATCAAAACAAAATGGGCGGAGAAGGATTTGAACCTTCGAAGCTATCGCAACAGATTTACAGTCTGCCCCCTTTGACCACTCGGGAATCCACCCAAAAATTATATTTATTTTTGAAAAAGAAAAAAGCCGATGATCGGACTCGAACCGATAACCTGCTGATTACAAGTCAGCTGCTCTGCCAATTGAGCCACATCGGCATATTAGATTTTGGCAACCATCTACTCTCCCAGGCAGCTTCCCACCAAGTACCATCGACCGTTTGGGTCTTAACCGTCGTGTTCGGTATGGGAACGGGTGTGTCCCCCAAACGCATCGTCACCAAAAATCTGAATGATCCGTGCGGGATTCGAACCCGCGTTACCGCCGTGAAAGGGCGGTGTCTTAACCCCTTGACCAACGGACCATATTACTACTCCCCAAGTCGGATTCGAACCAACGACCCTCCGGTTAACAGCCGGATGCTCTACCGCTGAGCTATTGAGGATTAATGCCTTGATATATCAAGGCGATTGATTGGAATTCGGCAACCATCTACTCTCCCAGGCAGCTTCCCACCAAGTACCA
>CAJMNV010000050.1 GCA_905214825.1 uncultured bacterium
GAGAGCATCTGCCTTACAAGCAGAGGGTCACAGGTTCGAGCCCTGTAACTCCCATGTTTTTTGTAAAAAATAAGGCGGAATAGCTCAGTTGGCTAGAGCATACGGTTCATACCCGTAGTGTCGGGGGTTCAAATCCCTCTTCCGCTATTGTATAGTTTAAAGTAAAACCGATTGGTTTTACTTTTTTTATTGTTTTATGGAAAGGAGCATATTACATGATAAAACTACGTTTTTGTTCTGATACAAAACATGATGTTTGTGCTTTTTTGGAAAAACGATTTCAAAAAGATGTAGAAAAATGGATAGAAGAACAATGTATAGGTTTATTATTTGATAGTATGGATTATCCTTGTGATATGGCATTTTGTTATGATTGTTATTTTGTTTGTGAAGGTGCAGAAGAACAAGCTATATTACAGATGAAGCAAATATGGTGTGATACTGCATTGGAAAAAGAACATATTTTTTTAGAAATATATAAAATAAATGAAGTATGGGAAGAAGAAAAAGTATAAGCCGCAATGATTGCGGCTTTTGTTGTATGATATTTTATGCAAAAAAGAATGAGAATAATTTTTTTGTGATTGCAGAATATGGTGCATAGCGCAAAGGCATATCAAAATGATTTGTTTGGTACAATACACTTTTTTTGTGTGAAAATGTGTCAAATCCAACTTTGCCATGATAAGCACCCATACCACTATTGCCAACACCACCAAAGCCCATATTATCTCCTGCAATGTGTAATATGGTATCGTTGATACAAACACCGCCTGATTGGCATTTTTGTAATATGGTGTGTATGCGTGTGTCGTTGTTTGTAAATAGATATAATGCCAAAGGTGCAGGCAGTGATTGCATTTTGGAAATGACTTCATCAATGGTTTTAAATGTGATGATAGGTAATAGTGGTCCAAATATTTCCTCTTGCATGATGGTATCAGAAAATGAAACGTTGTCAAATAATGTTGGAGCAATTTTTAAGCTGTTTTTATCGGTTTGTCCGCCATATATAACATGACTTTGCTGTATGAGATTTTGCAGTCTGAGAAAATGCCTTTTATGAATGATATGACTGTATTGTGTATTTTGCAAAGGATTTTTGCCATACTGTGTTTGTATTTCTTTTTGTAATGCTTTTATGAGTTGGTTTTTGATGCTATGATGGCAATAAATATAATCTGGAGCAATACAAGTTTGTCCACTATTGACAAATTTACCAAATACAATTCGTTTTGCTGCAAGTGGTATATGTGCTGTTTCATCTACAATACAAGGGCTTTTGCCACCCAGTTCAAGCGTGACAGGCGTGAGGTGTGCAGCAGCATTTTTCATGACAATTTTGCCAACCGCAGGACTGCCTGTGAAAAAGATATGGTCAAAATGTTGTTTTGATAATGTTTCTAAAACAGGTGGTGTGGCAATGTTAAAATGTACATATTTTGCTGGAAAGCATTGTTGACAGATTTTCTGTAACACAACATTGGTATGTTTGGCATATGGGCTTGTGGTACAAATGGCAGTATTGCCTGCTGCCAATGCTGTTACCAAAGGTTGCAAAGCCAATAAAAATGGATAGTTCCATGGAGCAATTACCCATGTGACACCATAAGGTACGGTTTGTATGAAACATTTGGCGGGTATTTGCAACAATGACGGGGTTACTTTTTTTGGTGCTGCAAATTTTTTGATATGTTTTAGGAAATAAGAGATTTCAGATAGTACAGTACTGATTTCTGTGATATAACTTTCTGTTTCTGATTTCCCTAAATCCAGATATAATGCGTTTGTGATTTCACTTTTATGTTGCAAAATGGCGTATTGTAATTTTTTGAGTGCTTGTATGCGAAATGCGATGGGGAATGTTTTGCCTGTGTGGAAAAATTGTTTTTGTGCTTGAAATATATGTTGTATATCTTTCATAAAACCACTCCTTTTTGATAACAGCATACCATAGTTGTCAATGAAAATAAAGTTGACAGTATATACAAAACGGCATATGATGAATAAAGCAGAGATAAAAACACAATTCGGTCGGTAGTCCGAATGCGGCAAATATGCCGTCAGTAACCTGCCTCCTTGGTTGTCCCTTCTTTGCATAAAAAAATATATAAAGGAGGGCGTGACAATGGAACAGTTACAAGTGACATTGACCGTATGTTTTGAAGAACCGTTTTGGATTGGTGTTTGTGAATGTGTGTCAAAAGATGGCATACAGGCAAAAAAAGTGATATTTGGGGCAGAACCACAAATGCAGGAGATATTGCAAATGGTGCAACAAAAATGGTATCAAAATATCCAGTTTGGGAAATGTATTTCGATTTCCAAAAAAGAAGTCATTCATAAAAATCCAAAACGCATACAAAGACAAATCAAAAAACAAACAAAATTATCTGGTGTTGGTACAAAAGCACAACAGGCTTTGCAGGCAGAACGAGAAGCACAAAAAAGCATCAAAAAACAAATCAGCAAAGCACAAAAAGAAGAAGCACAAAAACAAAAATTTTTGAAAAAACAACAAAAGAAAAAAGAAAAACATCGTGGACATTGAAGAAAGGAAGAAAAATGATATGATGCGTATTGGCTCAGGCTATGATGTGCATAAATTGGTGGAAAATAGAGATTTGATATTGGGTGGTGTCAAAATTCCTTATGAAAAAGGTTTGCTGGGACATTCTGATGCAGATGTGTTGTTACATGCCATTATGGACGCATTGTTGGGTGCGGCAGCTTTGGGAGACATTGGTTGCCATTTTCCAGATACAGACCCTGCATATAAAGGGGCAGATAGTAAAAAATTATTATATTGTGTTTTAGACTTGATTTCTGAAAAAGAGTATTGTATAATCAACATTGACGCTACAATTATTGCACAAAAACCAAAACTGAAACCATATATTTTGGAAATGAGAGAGCATATTGCAGCAGTTTTGGGCATAGAATTAGACCAAATCAATGTGAAAGCAACCACAGAAGAAGGTCTTGGATTCACAGGCGCAGGCGAAGGCATTGCGGCATCGGCTGTGTGTCTTTTGCAAAAAAAATAATGGCGAAAAAGTAATGATGGAAAAGAGTAGTCCTTTTATCGGCTGACAGAGAAAAGCGGTCTTGGTGAAAGGTGGTATCTATGGCATACACAGCAACAAAATGGTTGTGTGTGGTATGGGTGACATCTTAATAAACATGGGTGGAAATCGTTTTCGGTACAAAAAGGGTGAAGTGCGTTCCTGAACTGAACAGGCGAAAATTTTTTGAGTAGCTTGTTTCCGTTGACAACGTTACAGTCTGAAAGCGAGATGGTTTTTTTGTGTACAAAAAATCTGTCTAAGTAAAGTGGAACCACGGAGATGAACAGCTTCGTCTTTACATATAATGTAAAGATGGAGCTTTTTTTGTTTTTGCTTTTATAAACCATATGTACAGAACCACCAAAAGCAATATCCAAATATTTGACAGAAACAATCTGAAAGGAGTATATGCAATGAAGGTTATGTGGAAAAGATTTATGGAAATGGTAGCGGTTGTCAAAGAAAAAGACCCTGCTATTCGCAGTACGTTGGAAGTGTTTTTATATCCGAGTTTTTGGGCGGTGGTAAATCATCGCATTGCCCATCGATTATATAAAAAGAAACATTTTTTGGTTGCAAGAATGATTTCGCAAATATCCAGAGGACTGACAGGCATTGAAATTCACCCAGGGGCAAAAATTGGAAAAAAATTTTTTATTGACCATGGTATGGGCGTTGTGATTGGCGAAACAGCAGAAATTGGTGATAATGTGATGCTGTATCATGGTGTGACATTGGGCGGAACTGGCAAAGATAAAATCAAACGTCATCCAACTGTGGGGGACAATGTGTTGATTGGTGCAGAAACCATTGTGCTTGGACCTGTATATATTGGTTCTAATACAAAAATTGGCGCCGGCTCTGTGGTTTTGGAAGATATTCCAGAAAATGTGACAGCAGTTGGTGCACCTGCAAGAGTGGTCAGAAGAAATGGTATCCGCATTGAACCCACACCACCATCTGTATTTTTGCACAGCAAAAAGAAAGCAGTTTGATAAAAAGGAAGTAGTAGGCAAATAGATTTTATGATATAATAAAATAATATGAATATTGGAAAATAAACACCATACAATTTTGGTTACATGGCAGAATAGAAATGGAAAAACAAATGTTTTATGGTATGAAAATAGGTATCATAAAGAAGAAAGGGAGGCAAAACAATGAAGGTATATAATACATTAACCAGACAAAAAGAAGAATTTATCCCACAAGAAGAAGGCAAAGTGAAAATGTATGTGTGTGGCCCTACGGTGTATGATTACATTCATATTGGCAATGCACGTCCTTATGTAGTGTTTGATACAGTGAGAAGATATTTGGAATACAAAGGATATGAAGTTACCTATGTACAAAACTTTACAGATGTGGACGATAAAATTATAAATAGAGCAAACAAAGAACATAGCACAATGGAAGAAATATCCAAACGCTATATTGCAGAAGCATTCCATGATGCAGATGGTCTGAATGTCAAACGTGCAACAGTACACCCTCGTGTCACAGAAGAAATGGATTTGATTATTGATATGATACAGACTTTGGTAGACAAAGGGTATGCATATGAAGATAATGGGACAGTATATTATGATACCAAAAAATTTGCGGAATATGGTAAATTGTCCAAGAAAAATCTGGACGAATTGATTGCAGGTGCTAGCGAACGTGTGACCATTGATGATGCAAAAAAGAATTCCACAGACTTTGTATTGTGGAAACCAAAAAAAGAAGGCGAACCTAGCTGGAAATCTCCTTGGGGTGATGGTAGACCCGGCTGGCATATCGAATGCTCTGTGATGGCAAAACATCATTTGGGTGAAACCATTGATATTCATGCAGGTGGCGAAGATTTGGTATTTCCACATCATGAAAATGAAATTGCACAAAGTGAAGCGGCAAATGGAAAACCATTTGCAAAATATTGGCTGCATAATGGATTCATCACTGTGGATAATGAAAAAATGTCAAAATCATTGGGCAATTTCTTTACTGTAAGAGATATTGCAGCACAATTCCCTTATGAGGTCATTCGTTTCTTTATTTTGAATGGACATTACAGAAGTCCCATCAATTTCAGCAGAGAATTGATGCAGGCTTGCCAAAATGGTTTGGAACGTATCAAAAATGCAAGAAAAGAACTGGCTTTCTTTATCAAAAATAAAGAAGACAGCGATTTGACAGCAGAAGAACAACAAAAATTGCAAGATTTGGAACAATATAAAATACAGTTTGAAGCAGCAATGGACGATGATTTTAATACCGCAGATGCCATTTCCGTGATTTATGAATTGGTGCGTGACAGCAACATTGCCGTAAAAGCGAATGTTTCCAAAGCATTTGCAATCAAAATGCAGGATATGTTAGACCATTTGTGCAATGTTATGGGCGTTGCGGAAATTGTGGAAGATGAAATTTCTGACGAAGAAACTGCAAAAATTGAAGCATTGATTGCAAAAAGAACAGAAGCGAAAAAAGCAAAAGATTTTGCGGCAGCAGATGCCATTCGTGATGAATTGGCAGCAATGGGTATCACAATCAAAGATACACGCCAAGGCGTGCAATGGTTTAGAGGGTAAGTCATGAATTTTTTGGATTTGGATTTGATGTTGGGAAAAAAGGGGACACAAAAACCAAAAGAATTATCCCCTTTGACACTTGCTTATGTGGGTGATGCGGTGTATGAATTGCTTGTGCGAACGGTTGTGCTTTCTGATGGCAATGCACCTGTCAACCGTTTACACAAAAAAGCGAGAAATATGGTAAATGCAAAAGCACAAGCAGAATTTTATCATCGCATTGCAGAAGAACTGACAGAAGAAGAAGCGGCAGTGTTTCGCAGAGGACGCAATGCAAAATCATATACCATGCCTAAAAATGCCAATGTGATGGATTATCGTTATGCAACAGGTGTGGAAGCCATATTTGGTTATTTATATTTGGCAGGACAGACAGAACGTGCTTTGGCACTGTTTCGCAAAGGTATGGAACAAATCATATAATCACAAAACAGCCGATGGAATGACATCGGCTGTTTGCCATACAATGAAAAGGAGAATTTTATGGAAAAACAAAAAAGAGATTGGCAAGAAAAAGAACGCAATCAAAAAAATGCAAAAAATACAAAATATGAAAAACGCAACAGACAAAACAACCAAGAACCAAAAGAATGGAACGAAAATCAATTAGAAGGCAGAAATGCCATATTGGAAGTACTTAGAAGCGGTAGAGATATTGAAAAAATATTTGTGGCAAAAGGCAATGTGGAAGGTACTATCAAACGGATTATTGCCATTGCGGCAGAAAAAGGTGTTGTGATACAAGAAGTCAGCAGACAAAAATTGGACGAGCTTTCACAAACAAAAAATCACCAAGGTGTGATTGCTTTGGTTTCTGCACATGATTATGTGGAAGTGGAAGATATATTGGCAATAGCAAGAGAAAAAGGCGAAGACCCTTTTGTATTGCTTTTGGACGGTATCACAGACCCACATAATTTGGGTGCAATATTGCGTACCGCAGAATGTGCGGGGGTGCATGGTGTGATTATACCAAAACGCCGTTCTGTGGGGTTGAATGCAACCGTTGGCAAAACTTCCGCAGGTGCCATTGAATATATGCCGGTTGCACGTGTGACAAATATTGTGCATACCATGGAATATTTGAAAAAAGAAGGCCTTTGGATTGCTTGTGCTGATATGAAAGGTTTAGACCATTTTGATACCAATATGAAAGGGCCTTTGGGCCTTGTGATTGGCAGTGAGGGCGATGGTGTGAGCCGTTTGGTGCGTGAAAATTGTGACTTTACAGCAGCAATTCCCATGTATGGCAAAATATCATCATTGAATGCATCTGTGGCGGCAGGGCTTTTGATGTATGAAGTGGTGCGTCAACGTCGTTTTGGAAAATAAGTCCAATTACGAAATATGGAACATAACATTGCAAAATACAACAATATATGGTAGTCTGAATAGAAACCAAATAGAAGGGAGGAATAGCTGTTGCAAGAAGATTTTCTGCTGGTAGATGGTTACAATATCATTCATGCTTGGGAAGAGCTCAAAGAGTTGGCAAGAGATGTCAGTTTAGAAAGTGCCAGACAGAAATTGATGGATATTCTTTCCAATTATAAAGGTATGAGAACTACGACAATTATATTGGTATTTGATGCATATTTGGTAAAAGGCAGTATTGGTTCTGTGACAAAATACAATAATATTTATGTGGTGTATACCAAAGAAGCAGAAACCGCAGACCATTATATCGAACGTGTTGTGACATCATTACCAAAATATTATCATGTAAGAGTGGCAACTGGCGATAGTTTGGAACAACTGATTATATATGGACAAGGGGCTGTGCGTATGAGTGCCAAAGAATTATACCAAAGTGTCCATGAAATGCAAAAGGAATTGCGAAAGCAATATATTGAAAACAAACCACCGAAAAATAATATGCTTTCTGACCATTTAGATGCAGAGTCATTGGCTTTTTTGGAAGCATTGCGGCGGACAAAATAAAAAGAAAGCAGAGGTTTTGTATGACGTATCAGAAAACAACACAACAAGAAAACAGCCAGAAAGATGAACGACTGGTACAAGAAGCACAAAATGGCAATCCATTTGCAGAAGCGGAATTGTTGGATAAATACAAACCATTTGTGAAAGCAAAATCCCGTGCATATTTTTTGATTGGTGCTGATAGTGAGGATATTATACAAGAAGGTATGATTGGTTTGTATAAGGCAATACGAGATTATGACAAACAAAAAAATGCATCTTTTCGCAGTTTTGCGGAGTTGTGCGTCAACCGACAAATGATTACGGCGATAAAAGCGGCAACCAGACAGAAACACCAACCATTGAATACATATATTTCATTGAATAAACCAGTGTTTGAAGGGGAGTCTGAAGAAACGTATTTGGATATGTTGCAAGAAGGGGCATTGCTCAATCCAGAAGCATTGTTGATTGGACAAGAAAATAAAATGTTTTTAGAAAATCAAATGGTGAAAAATCTGAGTAGATTTGAAAGTCATGTATTGACATTGTACTTGCAAGGACGCAGTTATTTTGAAATTGCACATATGTTAAAAAAATCAGAAAAATCCATTGATAATGCATTGCAAAGAGTGAAGAAAAAGCTAGAAAAATTTGTATTGGAAAAAAATCTTGACGAAATACAATCAGTGTGATATACTATTTTAGTCAACGGAAGAAAATATTTTTCTTCCTTTTGCTACCGTGGCTCAGTCGGTAGAGCGTCGCCTTGGTAAGGCGGAGGTCACGGGTTCAAGTCCCGTCGGTAGCTTTGATAGAAGCCTTGATTTTCAAGGCTTTTATTTTTTCTGAATGTACATTTACATTTTAGCCGTTTTTGGAAGCGAATCAATGCACGGATTCATAACTGTATTGACTTCGTTTCTTTTTTTGTTTTGTTAATATTAAATGATAATGCATAAAAATGTGTGGGAATTTCTTACACATTGTACAGAAAATTGTTTTTTTTAAAAAGAGGGGTTTACTTTCTTTTTGCTTTGTGCTAGTATGAGAAAAATAACTTGACGAAAGAGGTTGCTGATGATGACAAACAATCAAATAAATATGATTTCTGCAACTACATACTTTTATTTTTACCGTGTTTTCAGACATTCCAAGTGAATTTTACTGTTAAGAAAAGACGGTTCGTTTTGTTGTTTTTTTCTTATAAGAAAGTCGGGATATTTGAGGCTTCGCAGTGAAATTCGCTGTGAGGTCTTTCTTTATTTTGGGACTTTTACAGAATTTGATAATAAAAAGTGAAACAGATATACCATGAAGGAGGCATTTGACATGATTATTGTATTGAAACAAAACGTAAAACAAGAACAGGTAGAAAATTTGAAGGCTTGGATACACAGCCTAGGTCTTGATACACATATTTCTGTTGGAAAACAACATACTATCATTGGTTTGGTGGGCGATACTTCACAAGTAGATGTGGATTTGGTAGGAGCGTTGGATATTGTAGAAAGTGTGAAAAAAATTCAAGAACCATTCAAAAATGCAAATTCTAAATTTCACAGCGAACCATTGGTGGTAGATATAGCAGGTGTGAAAATTGGTGGTGGAAATTTCCAAATCATTGCAGGCCCATGCTCTGTGGAGTCAAAAGAACAAGTTTGCTATGTTGCAGAATGTGTGAAAAAATCAGGTGCAGGATTACTCAGAGGTGGTGCATTCAAACCTCGTACTTCTCCTTATGCATTCCAAGGATTGAAAGGCGAAGGGATTGCATTGTTGGAAGAAGCAAAAGCAAAAACAGGTTTGCCGATTGTCTCAGAAATTATGAATATTTCTCATTTGGAAATGTTTGAGCCTGTGGATTTGATACAGGTAGGGGCAAGAAATATGCAAAATTTTGATTTGCTCAGAGAATTGGGTAAAACAAGAAAACCGATTTTGTTGAAAAGAGGACTTGCAAACACCATTGATGAATGGTTGATGAGTGCAGAATACATTATGGCAGGTGGCAATGAAAATGTCATATTGTGCGAAAGAGGTATCCGTACTTTTGAAACAAGAACAAGAAACACACTGGATTTATCTGTCATTCCTGTTTTGAAAAAATTGACCCATTTACCCATTATCATTGACCCAAGCCATGCTTTGGGATATGCACATATGGTAAAACCTATGGCAATGGCGGCAACCGCAGCAGGGGCAGATGGCTTGAT
The DNA here is from genome assembly GCA_905214825.1 of uncultured bacterium. Lineage (GTDB taxonomy): Bacteria > Bacillota > Clostridia > Lachnospirales > Anaerotignaceae > Anaerotignum. The sequence goes on from CAJMNV010000050.1 coordinate 9,778, forward strand.
GCTTGAAGTACACAATGACCCTACAAAAGCATTGTGTGATGGTGCACAATCTTTGACACCAGAAGCATTTGATGATGTGGCAAAAGCAGTATTCCAAATCAGACCATTTGCTTGTAAATTTAATTAAAACGAACTGAATATAGTAGAAAGAGGTGGCATATATGAAAATTGGCGTTGTGGGACTAGGACTGATTGGCGGTTCTTTGGCAAAAGCGATAAAACAAAAAACAACTCATGAAGTGATTGGATGGGATAAAGCAGAACATGTACGATTGGGGGCAATCATGGCAGAAGCAGTCGATGGTTGTATGGAAGATGGCAATCCAAAAGATTGCGATGTGGTGCTTTTGGCACTGTATCCACAAGCAACGATTGATTATGTGACACAATATGCAGGTGTATTCAAAAAAGGGGCTTTGCTTGCAGATTGCTCAGGGGTAAAACGTGTGGTTTGTGATGGATTGCAAGATATTGCAAAACAACATGATTTTGTATTTGTGGGGGCACACCCCATGGCAGGTATCGAACGTTCTGGTTTTACTTATTCCAAAGCAGATTTGTTTGATGGTGCAACAATGATATTAACCCCTTACACAGGTACAGACATCAAAGATGTAAACACATTAAGCGAATTATTCAAAAGTATGGGATTTGGTCGTATGCAAGTGACAACACCAGAAGAACATGACAAAATGATTGCATATACTTCGCAATTGGCACATGTGGTTTCCAGTGCATATATCAAAAGTGAACTTTCTCCAAAATTTAAAGGATTTTCCGCAGGCAGTTTTCATGATATGACAAGAGTTGCAAAATTAAATGAAACGATGTGGACAGAATTATTTTTGCAAAATAAAGATTATTTGGCAGAAGAAATTGATGGTTTGATTGCAAGATTGCAGTCATATAGCGATGTGATACAAAAAGGTGATGCCAAGACATTGCAAGAGATGTTAAAAGATGGCAAACAAAAAAGGTTGGCTGTGGACGATGTCAAAGAATTTGATTGAGGAAGTGAAATGATGAAAACGGTAACAGTAAATACCAATATCCCTTATACAATACAAATTGGAAATGGTATTCTTACACAAATTGGAAAACAAATGCAAGCTGTTGTTGCACCATGCAAAGCAACAATCATTACAGATGATACTGTATGTGATTTATATGCACCGATTGTGAAACAATCGTTAGAGCAAGCTGGCTACACAGTATGTCAATACACATTTCCAGCGGGTGAAGCTTCCAAAAATATCATAACATGGAGTCATATTTTAGAATTTCTCGCAGAACAAGAAATGACAAGAAAAGATGTCATTGTGGCATTGGGCGGCGGTGTTGTGGGAGATATGGCAGGTTTTGCGGCAGCTGTGTATCAAAGAGGGATTGCATTTGTGCAAATTCCCACGACATTTTTGGCAGCGATTGATGCATCAGTAGGTGGCAAAACAGCCATTGACTTAAATGCAGGAAAAAATTTAGCAGGGGCATTCCATCAGCCAAGGTTGGTGGTTTGTGATACTGAAATTTTGAAAAACCTACCAGAACACATATTTGCAGATGGTGTGGCAGAAGCATTGAAATATGGTGTGATTGGCAATAAAGCGTTGTTTTTACAAGTGGCAAAAGGAGATATACACAACCATTTGGAAGAAATTGTGGAAATGTGTGTATCCATGAAACGAGATATTGTGGAAAAAGATGAAACCGAACAAGGTGACAGAAAATTGTTGAATTTGGGGCATACATTCGGTCATGCCATAGAATGGAAAAGTAATTTTCAAATGACACATGGGCAGGCTGTAGGCATTGGTATGGTATTGGTGGCAAGGGCAGCAGAGCAAATGGGCAAAGCAAAAAAAGGAATCACAAAACAGATAGAACATGCATTGCAAAACAATCATTTGCCTGTGGATTGTGCTTATTTAGCAAAGGATTTGACAGAAGGCACATTGCATGACAAAAAAAGAAAAGGTGATGTTATACAATTTGTGTTTCCATGTGATATTGGACAGTGTGAAATTGTGGATATTTCCGTTTCGGATGTGCAGAAATTGGCAGAAATTGCAATGGGAAAACAGGGGGTTTATGATGAATATCAAAATTGGGAAAAAACAGTTACAAGGTGATGTGCAAATTCCTGCTTCCAAATCAGATGTGCATCGTTTGCTCATTGCAGCATCACTGGCAGATGCACCAACAGAAATTTTGTTTCAAGGATATTCGGAAGATATTGATGCTACCATAAGATGTATACAGGAATTGGGAGCAAAAGTCAACCGTATAGAACATGGTGTACAAGTGATACCGATTGTAAAAAATAAAGAAATGGCATTATTGGATTGTGGCGAAAGTGGTTCCACATTACGGTTTTTGTTACCGATTGTGGCAGCACTTGAAAAAAATACATGGATAGAAGGCAAAGGCAGATTGCCAGAACGCCCCATTTCTGTCATTACACAAACATTGCGAGAACATGGTTGTACGGTTAGTGACGACTGTTTGCCTTTGGAGTTATCTGGTAAATTGTTGGGAGGGAAATTCGTATTACCTGCAAATATCAGCTCACAATTTTTGACAGGATTTTTGTTTGCATTGCCTTTGTTGGAACAAGACAGCGAAATGGTTCTGACAACAGAAATAGAGTCAAAAGGATATTTGGATATGACACTTGATACATTGCAAAAATTTGGTATCAAAATACAACAAACAGAAAACGGATTTTTTGTATCTGGAAAACAACAATATCATACACCCAAACAAATACAAGCAGAGGGCGATTGGTCAAATGCATCATTTTGGCTGGCGGCAGGTGCTATGACAAATGCCATAACCTGCCACGGCTTGCAACAATATAGCAAACAAGGGGATAAAGCCATTGCAGATATTTTGCAACAATTTGGTGCAGAAATACATATCACAGAAAATGCAGTCACAGTAAAAGCAAAGCTATTGAAATGTTGTCGTATTGATGCAGCACAAATTCCGGATATGGTGCCCATATTGTGTATGGTGGCGGCAGTTGCAGAAGGCAAAACAGAAATTTATCATGCTGGGCGTTTGCGTATCAAAGAAAGCGATAGATTGGCAGCAATGGCAGATGTGTTGCAAAAATTTGGTGTGACTGTGGAAGAATATCCAGATGGCATTTGTATTTATGGCGGCAATAGAAAACAAACAGAAACAGAAATCAATATCAATGGACATCATGACCATCGTATTGTTATGGCAGCAACCGTTGGTGCAATGGCAATGCAACAAAATATTGTCATAGAAGGGGCAGAAGCAGTGGCAAAATCTTATCCAAACTTTTTTGCCGAATTTGTAAAACTGGGAGGTGATGCAGATGTCCTCTAATTTTGGAGAACGTGTAAAAATTTCCGTG
>CAJMNV010000051.1 GCA_905214825.1 uncultured bacterium
GGAATCGTAATGGCAGAAGCAAAAAAAGTTGTAATGACCTATGAAGGTCTGAAAAAAATGGAACAAGAACTGGAAAATCTGAAAACCGTCAGAAGAAAAGAAGTGGCTGAAAAAATCAAAGAGGCAAGAGGACAAGGCGATTTGTCCGAAAATGCAGAGTATGACGCAGCAAAAGAAGAACAAGGCGAAATCGAAAGCCGTATTGTACAGTTGGAAAACTTGTTGCGTAATGCAGAAGTCATTGATGAAGACACATTGAAAATGGACGTTGTGAATTTAGGTTCAAAAGTTTTGGTATTGGACGTGGAATTTGAGGAAGAAATGTACTATACCATCGTTGGCTCCACAGAAGCAGACCCTATGAATGGTAGAATTTCCAATGAATCTCCTTTAGGTGTGGCTTTGTTGGGGCAGAAAAAAGGTGCAACTGTTATGGTGGAAACACCAGATGGTGAAGTGGCATTCAAAATTTTGGATATACAAAAATAAAAAATAGATAACAAATGGGAAACGGAGGAACAAACGGTGGCAGAACAAAACAACCAACCTGCACAGGAAAAAGAACTGACACAGCAGGAATTGAGCGAACAAATACAAATCAGAAGAGAAAAACTGGCACAAATGCAGGCAGAAGGCAATGACCCTTTTGTAATCACAAAATGTGAAGTTACACACCATAGTGATGAAATCAGAGCAGATTTTGATGCATTGGACGGCAAAGACGTTGCCATTGCAGGCAGACTGATGAGCAAACGTATCATGGGGAAGGCTTCTTTTTGCAATATTCAAGATAGAAACGGCAATATGCAGTCTTATGTGAGCCGTAACGATATTGGTGATGATGCATATGCAGCATTCAAAAAATTTGATATTGGTGATATTATCAGCATAAAAGGTTTTGTGTTCAAAACAAAAACAGGCGAAATTTCTGTACACGCAAAAGAAGTAACACTTTTGTCAAAAAGTTTGCAGGTACTGCCTGAAAAATTTCACGGTTTGAAAGACCAAGAATTGCGTTATCGTCAAAGATATATGGATTTGATTGTCAATCCAGAAGTGCGTGATACATTTATCAAACGTTCTCGTATTGTGACAGAAATTAGAAAATTTTTAGATAGCAAAGGTTTTTTGGAAGTGGAAACACCTGTATTGCAAACCATTGCAGGTGGGGCATCTGCAAGACCTTTCATCACACATCATAATGCATTGGACATTGATATGTATTGCCGTATTGCATTGGAATTGCCTCTGAAACGTCTGATTGTAGGTGGTTTTGAACGTGTGTATGAAATTGGTAGAGTATTCAGAAATGAAGGTGTTTCTGTGCGTCATAACCCTGAATTTACATTGATGGAATTGTACCAAGCATATACCGATTATTTTGGCATGATGGATATTACAGAAGAACTGTTTCGTACCGTTGCACAAAATGTATTGGGTACAACCAAAATTCAATATGGCGGACATGATTTGGATTTGGGCCAGCCCTTTGCAAGAAAAACAATGGTGGAAGCTGTCAAAGAACATTCTGGTGTAGACTTTGACACTGTGCCAGATACACAAGAAGCGAAAAAATTGGCAAAAGAACGCAACATTGTCTTTGAAGAACGTCATACAAAAGGCGATATTTTGAATTTGTTCTTTGAAGAATATGTAGAAAAGAACTTAATTCAACCTACATTTATCATGGATTATCCTGTGGAAATTTCTCCATTGACAAAAAGAAAACCCGATAAACCAGAATATACAGAACGCTTTGAATTGTTTATTGTGGGCAGAGAATATAGCAATGCATATTCTGAATTGAATGACCCTATCGACCAGAGAAAACGTTTTGAATATCAAGAATATTTGAGAGAAGCAGGCGATGATGAAGCAAATATGATTGATGAAGATTTCTTGACTGCTTTGGAATATGGCATGCCACCAACAGGCGGTTTGGGTGTGGGTATTGACCGTTTTGTCATGTTATTGACAGAATCTGTATCCATTCGTGATGTAATCTTGTTCCCAACCATGCGTCCGTTATAATTTGTATCAGAAAGACACAACCTTTTTGGCTGTGTCTTTTTTTTGCAAATATGCTGAATTCTATATAAAATATTGTGTTTATACTATATAGATACTTTACGTTCTGGTAAGTAATTTATTTGGAGAGGCTGCCAAACAAGTGACAGTTTGTTGCAAGACATACAAAAAGGTTTTCCGCATATGGTACACATAAGGCATGTTGTGCGTATGGAGCGGGAGGCTTTCAATGCTATTTTTCAAATTTTTTATTGATACAAAAAAGGCAATGGCTGTTTTTGTCGATGAAACCAAACAAAATTTTTGTGAATTATCAAACAAATACAATACTTTTTTTCTACTTTATGGTATACTGAAAGAAATTATTTTTTGTTTACACCAAATTAGAAAAAAGGAAATCAGGTGTTGCTATGGATATAATCAACAGCATAAACAGTGCCTTGGGGATTACGGAATTTGTCAAGCCGTCCATTGGTCTGACAGATATTTTGGATATTCTGATTGTGGCATATATCATTTATAAAGTAATATTTTGGATAAAAGAAACCCGTGCATGGGTATTGTTTAAAGGAATATTGGTGATATTTGGTTTTGCAGCAGTGGCAGCACTTTTGAAACTGCATACCATTATTTTTGTGCTGTCCAACACCATCAATATGGGGATTATTGCACTTTTGATTGTGTTTCAGCCAGAAATGCGAAAAGCATTAGAACAGCTAGGAAAGGGAAAAATATTTTCTTATTTTACCAGAAGTGAAGAAGGCGGCGACCAAAAAGCAGCCGCAAGAACCATAGACGAAATCGTCAAAGCAGCAGACAAAATGGGAGCAGTCAAAACAGGGGCATTGATATTGATAGAGCAAGAAGTGCCTTTGGGTGATTTGGAGAGAACAGGTATTTCGATTGATGCTGTGGTTTCCAGTCAGTTGCTCATTAACATTTTTGAACATAATACACCATTGCATGATGGTGCAGTGATTATACGGCACAATCGTGTGGCAGCGGCAACTTGCTTTTTGCCTTTGACAGACAGCAATGAAATTAGTATGGATTTGGGTACACGGCATAGAGCCGCCATTGGTGCAAGCGAGGTCTCGGATGCCTATGTCATTGTAGTGTCAGAAGAAACGGGTAAAATTTCTGTGGCACGTGGTGGTGTGTTATATCGTGACTTGACTACAGACCAATTAAAATCCATGCTTTCACAACAAAACCAGTCAGCCAAAAAGAAACTGACCATATGGAAAGGCAGGCAGGGAAAATGAAACGATTTCAAGAAATATTGATGAAAGATTTGGGCTGGAAATTGCTTTCTGTTGCCATAGCGACTGTTATGTGGTTTATGGTGATTAGCATCAACCAGCCTGTGGATACCAGAACATACAGTACCATGTTGACTTTAACAGGCACAGAAACATTGACAGCAAGGGGATTAACCGTTGCCAATGCACAAGATTTGGAAAATACAAAAATCAGCATAAAAGTCAAAGCTCAAAGAACGGCTTTGGATAGACTGAGCCAAAGACAGGCGGAAATGATTACAGCAGATGTAGATTTATCTGGTTTGACATATGCCCAAAGTGGTGACAAAATCACATTGCCTGTCAATGTTGTGGTAGCAAATGGCACAACAGGTTATACCATAGAAAGTAAAGTACCAGCGAGTGTAGAAATTCATGTGGAAACATTAACAAGCAAAGAATTTCCGATTTCTGTTTCATTAAATGGAAATGTGCCAAGCGGTACAACATTGTCAGAACCACAATTAAGTACACCAACAGTTATGGTAAAAGGACCAAAATCGGTTGTAGATAGCGTTGTGGCAGTCCGTGTAACCATAGATGCTTTACAGGCAGCAGGGCAAGATGCCATTTCTGTAAAACCAGTTGCATATGACAAAGATGGTGTGACAGTCAGTGGTTTGACATTTTCAGAAGAAAGTGTTACGGTTTCTTATCGCTTGCAGGAGCAAAAACAAATACAGATACAAATACAGACAACAGGGCAAGTAGCTTCAGGTTATCACTTGACAGAGCTAAACTGTAACCCACAAACCATTACCATTATGGGAACAGCGGAAACATTACAATCTGTGGGACAAATCATATTGGAGCCTTTAGATATTACAGGGGCGACTGCATCTGTCAGCAAAATATATATATTGCAAGATTATTTACCAAGAGGTGTGGTATTGCCAAAAGGTATGAAAACGGTACAAGTGATGGCACATATTATCAAAAGTGCAGACAAAACTGTCACCATACCAACCGCACAAATTGCATTGCAAAACCAGCAACCACATTTTGTATATACCATGCCAGAAACCGTTTCTGTTACGCTGATTGGTGATACAACAGCATTGGAAATGGTTTCCGCAGAAAATTTAACAGCAATCATAGATGTTTCCGGTTTGGAAACAGGAGAGCATATGATGACAGTATCTTGGCAGTTGCCGGAGGGTGTGACAGCAGAGCCAACAACCATTGCTTTGCAAATTGCAGAAAATATAATATCACAGCCCGAACCAGAATTGCCAATATCAGAAGAATAAAAAGAAATACAAAAGGAGCTTGAAAAAATGGGAAGATTATTTGGTACAGACGGTGTGCGTGGCGTTGCCAATACAGAATTGACAGGAGAAATGGCGTTTCAGTTGGGACGTGCAGGGGCATATGTATTGACAAAAGAAAGCAAACATGCCCCTCGTATATTGGTTGGTATGGATACTCGTATCAGTGGAGATATGTTGGAGTCTGCACTTGTGGCAGGTATTTGTTCTGTGGGGGCACATGCAGTGCTTGCAGGTATTGTGCCAACACCTGCGGTGGCATATTTGGTGCGGAAATATCGCTTAGATGCAGGGGTGGTGATTTCTGCATCTCATAATCCAGTGGAATATAATGGAATTAAATTTTTCAATCGTGATGGTTATAAATTGAGTGATGAACTGGAAGATGAAATCGAAAATATCATATTGAGCCACCCAGAAATATTGCCTAGCCCAACGGGGGCAGGTATTGGCACACATACCATTGCAGAAGATGCATTAGACGATTATATCGCCTTTTTAGGCAAAACCACAACAGAACGTTTCCAAGGGTTAAAAGTGGCACTGGATTGTGCAAATGGAGCCTCTTATAAAGCAGCACCGATTTCATTGTTGAATTTGGGGGCAAGTCTTTGTATCATACACAATGAACCCGATGGCACAAATATCAATGAACGTTGTGGTTCTACCCATATGGAAGATTTGAAAGCATTTGTAAAAGAAAACCAAGCAGACATTGGTTTTGCATTTGATGGTGATGCAGATAGATGTCTTGCCGTGGACGAAAATGGTGTATTGATTGATGGAGATAAAATATTGGCAATTTGCGGTTTGGATATGAAACAAAAAGGCACATTGAAAAATGACACCATTGTGGGAACTGTGATGTCCAATTTGGGCTTGACGCTGATGGGACGAGAACATGGCATTAAAATTGAACAGGCCAATGTGGGTGACCGTTATGTATTAGAACGCATGATGGAAGCTGACCGCAATTTGGGTGGCGAACAGTCTGGGCATGTGATATTTTTAGACCATAATACAACAGGCGATGGTATATTGACAGCTATTCAACTGCTTTCTGTAATGAAACGCACAGGGAAAAAAGCATCTGAATTGGCACAGGCAATGGAGGTATTGCCGCAAGTGCTTGTAAATGCACGTGTCAACAATGCCAAAAAGAATACCTATATGGAAGTGCCTGCAATCCGTCATGCCATTGCAAAATTAGAAGAAGATTTTTCCGCAGATGGACGTGTACTTATCCGTACATCAGGTACAGAGCCGCTTGTGCGTGTTATGATTGAAGGCAAAGACATGAAAAAAATGGAAAAAGCCGCAAAAGAATTGGCAACATTTATTGAAAAAACATTACAATAAGAAAAAGGACACAGTAATACTGTGTCCTTTTTTGTTAACAGTTTTTTATTGTGCGGTTAATGCGATGATTCCATTTGTTTTCGTAACAGAAAATGTAATATCATCACCAAACAATATCATATCATCAAATATAATCTGATACCCTAAATCTTCTGTATAGCCACAAACATAGGCAGTAATGGTAGCATTATTGATAAAAATGAGTTGTATCATATTTTCACTGATGGTTTCTTGTATGGCATCGCTATACAATCCAATGGTTTTTTCAATTTCTTCTTTGGTTGTGTAGGGAGGGAATGTATAAATCATATCCCAATCAAATGGTATTATGGTATCTAGTGTTACAGTTTTTTGATTTTCATCAATAGAAGTTATAGTTTGTTTTAGTTGGTTGTTATGCAATGCAATCAGGCAGTTTTCCCGTATGGATACCCAATAAAAAAACAATACGATAACAATGAGTATACAGACAATCAATATGATTTTTTTCTTTCGCATAAAATATCTCCTATGAAAAGAAATATACTTATTTTCTCAAATCTTCTAAAATTTGTGTTTTACCTTCTGTTTTTTCGTCTTTCATTTTGATCACTTTTGCAGGAGAACCAGCAACCACAGCATTTGCTGGTACATCTTCTGTTACAACTGCACCAGCTGCAACCACAGCATTTGCCCCAATACGCACACCTTCCAGTACCACAGCATTTGCCCCAATCATTACACCATCTTCAACAATAACAGGTGTTGCACTAGGAGGTTCTAAAACGCCTGCCAATACAGAGCCTGCACCAACGTGTACATTTTTCCCAACGGTTGCTCTTGCACCCAATACTGCATTCATATCTACCATAGAGCCTTCGCCAATTTCAGCACCAATGTTTATGACAGCCCCCATCATGACAACTGCATTTTTTCCAATTTTGACTCTGTCACGGATAAATGCACCAGGTTCAATACGAGCTTCAACACATGTCACATCTAACATAGGTACAGCGGAATTGCGTCTGTCATATTCCATATGACAATCTTTGATATTTGCTTTGTTTGCGTCCAATATGGTTTGTACTGCTACATGGTCGCCAATCAGTATCCAAAAATCATCAGAACCAAACACTTTGACACCATCAGCCTGTGGATTTTGTAATATACCTTTAATGTATACTTTTACAGGTGTTGCTTTTTTTGCTTCTTTGATATATTTTGCGATTTCATAGGGATTTGTCATATCGTAATCCATTTGTATCTCTCCTTTGTATTTTGAATATTATGGTATTTATTATATACAAATGTTTCAAAATTTCCAATCTTTTTTTAAAATAAATTGACATTCCATAAAAATCATGAAACAATATTCATCAGTTGATAACAAGATGTTCATATTGCCAGAACAAAGGAGGCGTTGTATATGCAGACATATTTTCAAGAATTAGATAAAATACTGTGCCAAATTCGTCGAGAATTGCACCAAATACCAGAAATTGGCTTACAAGAACAAAAAACAGCAAATTATATCAAACAAAAATTGATACAATGGGGCATTACAGATTATGAAACATGGTTGGAAACAGGCATTGTTGCTGTGATAAAAGGCAATGGCAATGCACCTGCTGTGGCATTTCGTGCAGACATGGACGCTTTGCCTGTGACAGAAGAAACAGATTGTGATTTTGCATCATGTCATACAGGATATATGCATGCTTGTGGACATGATGGACATACAACGATATTATTGGGTTTTGCAAAATATTTAAAAGACCATCAGTTACAGTTAAAAGGCGATGTTGTGCTGATATTTCAGCCGGCAGAAGAAGGTCCTGGGGGGGCAAGATTATTGGTAGAAGCAGGTTTATTTGAAAAACATCCTGTTTGTGCTATCATTGGTTGTCATATATTCCCACAAGTGGCACAAGGCAAAATCGCTTGTCGCAAAGGCGCATTGATGGCAAGAAATGGAGAAGTGGATATTCATATTTATGGAGAGGCGGCACATGGTGCAATGCCACATCTGGGAAAAGATGCTATATTGGCAGCAAGTGCAGTGGCAACCGGTTTGCACACCATATTATCTCGTAATGTTTCACCATTGGACGGTGGTGTGTTGACATTTGGAAAAATACAAGGAGGTGAAGCATGTAATATCATTGCAAAAGAAGTTAAATTGGAAGGTACTATGCGTGCATTTAGCGATACCGCATATGAAATTATGGCAAAACGTGTGGAAGAAACCGCAAAAGGTATTGCCGCAGGATATGGCTGTCATGCAGAAGTGATATTTCGACATATGTATCGTGTGGTAGACAATGATGCAACATTGGTGGAAGTATTGCAAGAAGTAGCAGGTGATATTTACGAAGAAACACCACCCTATATGTTAGCAGAAGATTTTTCATTGTATTTGCAAAGTGTCAAAGGATTGTTTTTCTTTTTGGGTAGTGGCAATACACAAAAAGGATATACTTACCCATTGCACCATGCAAAATTTCAATTCGATGAAGCGATATTGACACAAGGTGTTTTGATATATGCAAAATTGTTAGAAAAATTACAGCAATAAAAAAAGACACATCTGTGTCTTTTTTTAAAATAAATCCCCCAGTTGTGTATAGACAACATCTGGTTTGCGAGAAACAAATATATTTTTGGATATTGTTTTTTGATTGGTATGTAAAAAATTATAAATAAAAAGTTGATAGTACCAGTTTCCAGTATCTATATCTGTAAACCGTTTGTGATATACTATTCTGCCATATTGGTTTTGTGTGAGTGAAAAAGCCGTTTCATTCAATAAATTTTTGTCATAAAATGGGGAATGGATGTTTTGAAAATCTTTGTTATGTCCCTTATAAATGGGCATACCACCACACTGTTCGCAAAATGTGATAATATAATCTTTGTTCTGCTTTGCAACAACGATGTTTTGGCAATTTACATCACTTGGATTGTCATAATATTGATATGTATATTTTTGTATCCATTTTTGTTGTGTGATAACCAATCGTGATATCTCATCATCAGAAAAGTGCATATCTGTTTTTGATAGTTGTTGAAAAAGAGAATGTGTCATTTCCAAAGAATTTTGTATTTTTGTACCGTTTTGGAAATAGGATATATGGTGTAATATGATTTCATCATTTTGATGTGGCAATGGAGAAAGTGGATATGCAAGCGGAAATGTTTTGCGTATATTTGCATATTTTGCGGCTCTTTCGGCTTTTTGCCATTGCAATGTGATTTGTTGTATCAAAAGCATATCAAATCTCCTTTATAACATGATTTTGTATTGCAAAACAGCACAAGCTGATGTATGTGACACATCAGCTTGCAAAATTATGTATCTAGTTCTTGTTTGAGTACTGCCAAATCAGCGGCATATGTTTCTGCCAATCCACGATTATATATGATAGCTGCAGGGTGATAGAGTGCAAACAATTTTCTGCCATCAGATAATGGTGTGACTTTGCCGTGATAATCGCCGATGCTTGCTTTTGGGTCACCTGTCACTGCTTGTAAAGGTACATTGCCCAGTGTGACAATCCATTCAGGGTCAGCAATTTTGATTTCCTCTTGTAAATAGGGCAAAAAGAAAGCAATTTCATCTTTGGAAGGTGGTCTGTTTACAGGATTTCCTGTTTTTGGACTTAATTTAATGGGACGCAGTTTCACCACATTTGAGATATAGATTTCTTCTCTTTCCAATCCAACCACTTTTAAAAATTCAGAAAGATTTTTACCAGCTTTTCCAACAAAAGGGCGTTTTTGCTTTTCTTCATCTCCACCGGGAGCTTCTCCAATCATCATAATGCGAGGATTTTGTTTGCCTTCTCCAAATACAATGACTTTGTCACTATATGGAGAATTTATCACTGCTTGTTGCAATTTGTCGCAAAATTGTTTCATAACATACCAATCCTTTCTTGTTATCCACAATATGTTGTACTTATCCACAGAAAAAATGTTGATAACTTATTTTGTGATAATGCTATATATAGTTTTATGTGGATAGATTATATCATAGATATGGCACATTTGGCAGATTTTTTACCGAAATTTTGGGATTTTTTCAATATTTGGTATAATATTGTGTATAAATAGAAGGTTATCCGCAAATATGGTATGTGCACAAGCGAAAAAAAATATATCAGTTTTTTCTATTTTTTGTCATGGCGAAAAATAGAAAAACACCACAAAAAAAGCCGCCTAAATGTGCATAGTTATCAATGCCTATATCCAAAAAACCCATCAATAATGCAGAAGTGGCGAGCAACAGCAATGTTGCATAATTCATGCCAGTATGGGCAGAGCCATATTTTTTGACAGCAACCAACATACCGCCCAATATCCCAAATATGGCACCAGAAGCCCCAACAGCTGGATAACCACTCAAACAAACGCTTGCCACACTGCCGCAAAGTCCACACAATATATAAAACAGCAAATATCGCCAATGTCCCAATAATAATTCTGCACGTGTGCCAAAATAAAAGAGGTAAATGCTGTTTGCGGCAATATGTGTAAAACCAGTATGAAAGAACATTGCAGTCAAAAGCCGATAATATTCTTTATCAACAAATACACTGATGTCACTGGTACAAAATGTATCCAAAAGCAATTCTTTTTCGCCAGATAGTATGGCATAAAGCATCAAAACAGCACAAATGCCAAATATGGCATATGTCACCAGTGGTTTTTGATGTTTTTGTATTTCTGGTGGTGTATATGCAGGGGAGATATCACCATTGACTGCTTTTTTGAGCATTTTTTCAATACCCAGAATTTTAGAGGGAGCATCTGGTGCAGTGGTGAGTGTATTGGTTTCTATATTGTAATGCCAAGTTACAAAAAAATAAGTATCATTGTGTGTATGTTCATATAAAAGTGGTGGCATATCGTTTTCTGTGGAAATGAAAATACAAATCAATCTTTGACAATAAAATTGGTCTAAATTTTGATATAAGTTTTCTATGATTTGTTTTTGCGGAACATCATTTTGCAGACAAATTGCGTATAGTACAGGGTTTTCTACACGAAAATAACATGTTGGTGTGATGGCTTCAAAGTCTTGTTGCAACAATAATGTTTTGAAATTTTCCAAAAATAAAGTATCTTTCATGTGTTTTCCTCCTCTGTTGTAAAATAAGAAAAAAGCCGTCGGAGTGAATATCCGACGACTTTTTTCGGCAAGTGATAAGAAAAATGGGGGTATTCTTATCATCAAAAATATAGGTTAAAACAGTAAAACTTCTGCTTTATCCATATATGTATCATATCACAATGCATAATCGCTGTCAATTTCATGTACAAAAATTCTTGTCGACAAAAAATTACAAACAAATGTTTGGTTATAAAAAAATACTGCATAATATTAAACCCAATATGCCAGGAATACCCAATATCCCTGCGGTCAATATGGTGATGAGATTGACACCTATCGCAATACCCATTTTACTACACAAAAAAACCAATGCTGTTCCACCAATCGCAGAAAGACAAAAACGAAATAACAAACGCAATGGCTTTGCCAATGCGGTCACAACCAGTATCCCTAAACAAGTCAATATCATCATGGAAAGTAGGGCAGTACTGTCCATACGATCCCTCCTTAGCTGATTTTGGCATTTCCCAAAGCAAGCAAACCTTGTTCTTTTGCACATTTTAACAAATATTCGTATTTTTTATGCAAAGCCAATATTTCATAACTGTAACTGTCAATCAAATCTTCGTCTGTAGCATAAGCAAAGCCGGAATGTGCCATAGCAAGTTGTGCTTGTATGTTTTGTATATTGGAAAGCAATTTTTCACATTCGGTATGTGATATGTTTTTTTTCATAGATTGTTTGCCTCCTTCTGCTCTTTGTTAGTAATATAATCAAAAAAATAGGATTTTATTCCTATTTTTCAAAAAGCAATCAGAAAAGGCATTGTGCACAATAAAAAAACCATGCAAAATATTTTGCATGGTTTTGTGTATCTTAGTCCTGTGTGTAAGGCATCAGGGATACGTGTCTAGCTCTTTTGATAGCTGTTGTCAACGCTCTCTGGTGTTTTGCACAGTTGCCTGTAATTCTTCTGGGAAGGATTTTGCCTCTTTCAGAAACATATCTTCTCAGTTTGCTTACATCTTTGTAATCGATTGTTGTAATTTTATCTGCACAACATTGGCATACGCGTTTTTTTCTACGACCACGTTTTTTCTGTATCATGTTCCGAGCCTCCTTTTTTGATGATGTTAGAAAGGCAAATCGTCATCTTCGATGCTTTCATCAATGGGATAAAAACCATCTGCATTGCCACTGTGTTGTGGTGTTGCAGGTGCAGGAGAGGAAATTTGAGGGGCAAAATTGCCACCATGGTTGTTTTCAAAAGAAGATTTGCTTTCTGCAAAGTGCTGTTCTTCTACAACCACTTCCGTTGTCCAATGTTTTTTTCCTTCGTTGTCGTCCCAAGAACGAACTTGTAATCTGCCGACAACGCCAACCATTTGACCTTTTTTGAAATATTTTTCTGCAAATTCGCCTGTTTTACCAAATGCAACACATCCGATAAAATCAGCGTCCTGCTCGCCAGCACGTTTGAAACGGCGGTTCACTGCCAAAGTGTATCTTGCCACAGCAAGAGGTTCATTGCTTTGTGCATAACGCACTTCTGGATCTCTTGTTAATCTACCCATCAAAATCACTTTGTTCATAGAAAACCTCTCCTCTTAATTATGCTTCTTTACGAACGATGAGATAACGCAAAACGTTTTCCATAATACGCATACGAGCTTCGATTTCTGCAGGTGCAGAAGCGGGTGCTTCAAAAGTTGTGAAGCTGAAAAAACCTTCATTTACTTTTTTAATTTCGTAAGCAAGTTTTCTTTTGCCCCAGTCATCAACTTTTTCGATTTTTGCGTTAAATCTTTCCAGTACAGCCTGTACTTTTGCAACTTCCGCTGCTCTGCTTTCTTCATCAAGTGCGGGACTCAATACCAACGCCAATTCGTATTTGTTCATGTTAGGTTACACCTCCTTTTGGACAATGGCCCTTTCATTCTTAGAAAGAGCAAGGATTTTTGTTCAATATATACGAGCAAAATCGCTCATACCAATACAGCATAGCACAAAATTTTTGGAAATACAAGATTTTTTTTAT
>CAJMNV010000052.1 GCA_905214825.1 uncultured bacterium
TCATCACTGTATTGTCTGCTGCTGTTATTTTTTGTGGGATTAGTTCCATTTCCAAAGTAGCAGAATTGATTGTACCTGTTATGGCAATCGCTTATATTTTGGGTTGTGTCGTAGCTTTGATTTTGCAGGCAGAATATCTTCCTGGTGCCTTTGTACAAATCTTCCAGTCCGCATTCACACCTCATGCAATGGGTGGCGGTGTTGCTGGTACCATTATCATTTCTGTGGCAACTGCAATGAGAACCGGTGTTGCCAGAGGTATTTACACCAACGAAGCTGGTTTGGGTAGTGCCCCTATCGTTGCTGCTGCTGCACAAACAAACTCCCCTGTACGCCAAGGTTTGGTATCCATGATTGGTGTATTCTTGACAACCATCATCATTTGTACAATGACTGCATTGGTTATCATTTCTTCTGGTTTGCTGGAATCCAGCTCTTTGGACGGTGGTTTGTTGTCCAACACAGCATTCCAACAAGCATTGCCAGGAAATATTGGTTTGTACATTGTATCCATTGGTTTGGTATTCTTCTCCTTCACAACAATCATTGCTTGGAGTTATTACGGCGAAAGATGTCTGGTATACTTGTCTGGCAGTACAAAATTAATTTTCATCTACCGTGTTTTGTATGTCGTTTGTATTGCCGTTGCCCCTTACTTGACATTGGACGCAATTTGGATACTGGCAGACATCACAAACGCATTGATGGCATTCCCCAACTTGGTTGGTCTGTTATTGCTTAGTCCGATTGTTATCAAAGAAACCAATATATTCTTTGAAAATTTGAGAAAAGAAAAAGAAGCAAAACAAGGACAACCTGCATCTGTGCAAGAATCCAATAAATAAAAATAATATTTGATTGAAAAGAAACTTTCTGCACAAGAAAGTTTCTTTTTCGTTTGCACACTTTTTGTATTTCCTCATATGTTACAGTATACTCAATAAGGAGGAACTGTCATGAAAGAAGTTGTGAATGATTTTTTATTTGACACAAATATTATGGAAGAATCCCCCACCACAACAGAATGTGCACTCCCACCCACAAATTGTAACGATTGCGTGCAAAAAAAAGTCGGCCTCGCACAAGCCTATATTCCAGTGCAAGGTTATGAAACGCAGTTTTCCCCAGAAAGAGGCTTGGTATGTGGCACTGCTTTCCCATCTCTGGCAATGCCTTACACACAAGGTATGCACTTAAAACAATATGCAAAGGAGGGTTCTGCATGGAACAAGAAGTGATGTTGCAAAAATTGATGGAATTGGATTTTATCGCTGTGGATTTGGGATTGTATCTCAACACTCACCCCACAGAAGCAGAAGCCATAAATGCATATAACCAAATTATAGAAGCGGCTGACACACTCCGCATAAAATATGAAAGTATGTATGGTCCGCTTTGTTCTTTCCGTAGTTATGCCACAGATACCAAAAACTGGAAATGGAAAAATAATCCTTGGCCATGGGAAGCCATTGCAAATCCATCTTTGGCAGGAAAGGAGTGTCAATAAATGTTTATATTTGAAAAAAAATTGGAATTTCCCGTCAAAATCACAACACCCGATGCACGTTTGGCAAAAATCATGTTAGAGCAATATGGGGGTAGTGATGGTGAATGGGGTGCTGCAATGCGTTATTTGAGCCAAAGATTTACCATGGTGACACCAGAAGCAAAAGCCACACTCAACGACATTGCAACCGAAGAACTTGCCCATGAAGAAATGATGGGTGCCATATTCTATCAACTCACCCGAGGATTGACAAAACAACAAATCATAGATGCTGGTTTAGACGCATATTATGTCAATCATGGTCTTGGTGTATATCCTTCTTCTGCCGCTGGTATTCCATTTAGTGCCTCTGCATTACAATCAAAAGGTGACCCCATCACAGATTTATATGAAGATTTGGCTGCTGAACAAAAAGCACGTAGTTCTTATGAATATTTAATAGATCTAACCGATGACCCTGCTGTTTTGGCTCCATTACGCTTTTTGAGAGAGCGTGAAGTGGTACACTTCCAAAGATTTGGCGAAGCACTAGACATTGCCCGAGATTATCTCAACCAAAACCATTATTTCTTTATGAATGGAAAATCCTCTTAACATACCAAAAAGCATACTTTGTAAATCAAAGTATGCTTTTTTAATATATCTTATCATCTATTTTTTATAAAGAATATATTTTTCATATCTTTTTTATAAAAAAGCGAGTATAATAGTTACAAAACTAGGTGGTGATGCTATGCGGGAATTTTATATCAAACACAAAGCCGCATTACAAGATTTTTCTATATTGATTACAGCAATATTGTTATGTGTTTTATTTTTTCGTTATTTATTTTCCATTTTATTGCCATTTTTCATCGGTTGGCTTTTGAGCCTTTGTTTTTGCCCTGTGGCGAACCGTTTGGAACGACACCATATCCCTCGTTGGATTTCAGCATTGCTTTGTCTATTGGCATTACTGGGCATATGTTCTTTGTTTGTTGTGTTAATCGGCAATCGTATTTTTGCACAAGCAGAGTCTTTTTTTCGATTGCTTCCTTATTATATGGAGTTGTTGAAAAATGCTTTGGACACATTTTTAATCAAAATGGACGAGCTTTTCTCCATACTGCCTGACTTTATACACACTGCATTAGCACAAGCAAGAGAAAATATTTCCTCTTTGTTATTTTCATTGGTAAAATATACAGGGTCTTCTTCTTTGACGTCTGTGCCAAACTTTTTATTTGGTTTGTTGATTGCACTGGTTTCTTCCTATTTTTTTACCAAAGATGCTACACACATACATGCATTATATGAAAAATATGTATTGCATTTATTTGGCAACTCCATCATGCACACAAAACAAGAATTAAAAAATTCATTTTGGGGATACATCAAAACACAGTTGATATTGATGGGATACACATTTTTGATTACATTTATTGGATTATTGTTATGTCATTCCCCTTTCACACTGCTGTTAAGTGTCATCATTGCTGTGATAGATGCTTTGCCATTTTTTGGTAGTGGCTTTATATTATGGCCTGGTGCGGTAATACACTTGCTTCTAGGCAATCCAAAACTAGCACTTGGCTATTTGATTATCTATGCCGCTGTACAAATTATGCGACAAGTTATGCAGCCAAAAATATTGGGTACACAAATTGGATTACATCCACTTTTGACACTATTTTCCATGTACTTTGGTTATAAATGTATTGGTTTTTGGGGATTGTTATTGGGGCCTATCATTGCTGTATTGTTGCAAACCTATTTCAAAAACCGTCATGCAGAATAAATACAATAAAAAAAGAGGTATAGTACCTCTTTTTTTATTGTATTTATTCAAATAATGTTGTAGAAAAATATCGTTCTCCAGTATCTGGTAAAAGCACAACAATATTTTTTCCTGTATATTGTTTTTCTTTTACCACATACACAGCTGCTGCCAATGTTGCTCCTGATGAAATACCTACCAAAATACCCTCTATTTTTACAATTTGTCTAGCCATATCAAACGCTTTTGCATCTGTTATGGGTCTTATGGTATCACAATATTGTCTTTGTAATACCGCAGGTACAAAATTTGCACCAATCCCTTGTATTTTATGGCTACCACTTTTTCCTTCTGTCAAAAGCGGAGAAGACGCAGGTTCTACACCAATCACTTGTATCGCCTGATTTTTTTCTTTCAAATATCTACCCACACCGCTAATCGTGCCACCTGTACCAATCCCTGCTACAAATGCATCTATGTTTCCGTTGGTTGCTTCCCAAATTTCAGGAGCAGTTGTTTCATAATGTGCCAATGCATTTGCTTTATTTTCAAATTGTTTTGGCAAAAATGCATTTGGGATTTCTTTTGCCAACTGTTCTGCTTTTTCCACAGCACCTGCCATGCCTTTTGCCCCCTCAGTGAGCACCAATTCTGCACCATAAGCAGACATTGCCAAACGTCTTTCTTTGCTCATGCTGTCTGGCATCACAATGACCATACGATACCCTTTGACAGCTGCCATCAATGCCAAACCAATGCCTGTGTTGCCACTTGTTGGCTCGATAATGGTTGCTCCTTTTTTGAGCAAACCTTTTTGTTCTGCATCTTCCAACATTTTTTTTGCTGCTCTATCTTTGACACTCCCACCAGGGTTAAAAAATTCTACCTTTGCAAATACATTTGCTTTCAAATCATATGCTTGTTCCATTTTTTTTAATGCAATCAATGGCGTATTTCCAATCAATTCTGTGACACTCTGAAAAATTTTTGTCATATCATACACCCTTTCCCAATTTTTGTTTTTATCCTACCACTTTTATCGGAATTTTGCAACGCTTTGCACAAATATTTTGTTTCAAATACTATTGTATGCCTTTTGCTTTTATGCTACTATCTAGTTAAAACAGAAAATGAAAAGAAAGGAAATCAAAACAATGTTAAAATTGGGACGTAATGACCAATGCTGGTGTGGCAGTGGAAAAAAGTATAAAGTCTGCCATGCTGCATTTGATGAAAAATTGGCAGAACTCAAAGCAAAAGGAGAACAAATACCGCCACATAAACTCATCAAAACACCTGCACAATTAGATGGTATTCGCAAAGCAGGTAAATTAAATACAGAAATATTAGATATGGTTGCACAAAACATTCATGCAGGCATGACAACAAATGATATCAACAAAATGGTACATGAATACACAGTATCTCATGGTGGTATACCTGCTCCCTTGGGATATTGTGGTTTTCCAAAAAGTGTATGCACATCTGTCAATGATGTGATTTGTCATGGTATCCCTTCTGAAAAAGAAGTATTGCAAGATGGAGATATTATCAACGTTGATGTTACCACAATACTAGACGGTTATTATGCAGATGCCTCTCGTATGTTCTGTATTGGCAATGTCAGTGATGAAGCAAAAAAACTGGTAGATGTCACAAAACAATCTGTAGATATGGCACTTGCTGCGGTAAAGCCTTGGGGACATTTGGGTGACATTGGTGCAGTCATCAGCAAACATGTGTATGCACATGGCTATACCGTATTGCATGACATTGGTGGGCATGGTGTTGGCAACGATTTCCACGAAGACCCTTATGTTTGCCACATTGCCAAACCCGGTACAGGTATGGTATTGGTACCCGGTATGGTATTTACCATAGAACCTATGGTCAATGCAGGTGAAGAAGATTTCTTCCAAGACGAAGAAAACGGCTGGACAATATACACAGAAGATGGCTCTTTATCTGCACAATGGGAGTACACAGTTGCCATTACAGAAGACGGTGTTGAAGTCATCACACATTGATATTTTCTTTATAAATATAAAAAATGGGCAAATCTTTTTGATTTGCCCGTTTTTGTGTTTTGCTTATTTTTTCTTTTTTGTTTCTTCTGATGATTGAGCAGACATGGTATTGTTTAATTTTGCTGTTATTTTTTCTGTAAATGTTTTCTTTTTCTTATCTGCCAAATTCAATCCTGTCATACTGACAATATACATACCTGCAATATCTACTTTTACATTTTTTTTGACAGGCAATACATCATATACGGGTTTGTCACACATCAATGTCACAATCTGAGGCCCTACTTTTGCCTTAACCAAATTTGCTTTTCTGATTTTTGCCGTTTTTGGCATTTGTTCAAATACCGCTTTTGGCAAGTTGGTAGCAGAAGGTTTTTCCTGTTTTTTGTCTATGACAAAAATTTGTACTGTCATACGGTTTTGGTTAATGAATTCTTGTGCTTGTATCATACGACGCACACTTTTTCGATTCAGATAATACAACCCTGCCAAAGCTGCCGCCACAAGCACTAATGTAATGATTAAAATATCAGATGCAGTTACATTCACAAATGTTTCCTCCTTGCAATGAAAAAGAACATTCTTTTTCCTTTATAATTTCACGTCATTTTATTGTAACAGAGATTGCCATCGAATGGAAGTCTAAAAACAAAATTTTTTTTATTTTTTTACAAATCTCTTTTACTTGCAACAAATCAAATTTTTTCGTATACTAAAAGAAAACTGATATTTTATTAAGAACTTGGGTGATGTGTATGCATATTAGTATTAGTTTAGCAATAACATATTTTCTTGCATTTGTTTTTGTCATCAATGTAATATTGGCAGGTTTTGTGGTGTTCTTTGAACGACGAAACCCTGCCAGCAGTTGGGCATGGCTTTTGGTATTGCTTTTTATCCCATTTTTTGGATTTTTGATTTATATGGTATTTGGAAGAAACAGCAAACGAGAAAAAATGTTTCAGGAAAAAGCAGAGTATGACCGTGAAGTTTATTATAACTATCTATTGCACGATGAACGCAGTGTTGGGCATGTACGAGAACAAAAAAACATCATTGAGCATGGTGGTTCTTTGAGTGACTTGGATTATTTGACAGACCTTGCCTATTTGCATATCAATTCTGGTAATTGGCTGACTTCCAACAACAAAGTCGTTCGTTTTACCACAGGTACAGATAAATTTGAAACACTGATACAAGACATACGAAATGCCAAACAATTCATTCATTTGGAATATTATATTTGGCGTGGGGACGAATTGGGAAAACGTTTGGTGGACGAGCTGACAAAAAAAGCTGCCGAAGGTGTGGAAGTGCGTTTGCTTTATGATGGTATGGGCAATTCCAGACTGCCCAAAGGTTTTTTTGATAAACTGCATGAAGCAGGTGGCTACACAGCGGCATTTTTGCCACGTTTTATTATCCGCATCAATTATCGTAACCACAGAAAACTTTGTATCATTGATGGACAAATTGGTTATATTGGTGGTTTCAATGTGGGTGATGAATATTTGGGCATCGTCAAACGATATGGTGCTTGGCGTGACACACATTTGCGTGTGGAAGGGGACGCCATAGATCAAATGCAAATTCGATTTATCAAAGATTGGAACTTTACCACAAAATATGGTGCAGTACAATTAGATAGCCATTATTTTCCATTGCGAGAACAAAGTGAAGATGGTGTAAAAATGCAAATTGTTTCCAGCGGTCCCGATACCAAATGGCATAATATCCGCAATGGCTATTTCAAAATGATTATGGAAGCGGAACACAGTGTATATTTGACCACACCATATTTTGTACCTGATGACAGCATATTTGAGGCATTGCGTGTTGCCGCATTATCTGGCCTTGATGTACGTGTGCTTATCCCGGGTAACCCCGACCATCTATTTGTTTATTGGGCAAGTATGTCCTATTTGGGGCAATTATTGGAAGCAGGCGTACGTTGTTATCAATATGAAAAAGGATTTATACATGCAAAAAGCGTTTGCATTGATGGGAAAGTATCTTCTGTTGGTACTGCAAATATGGATATTCGCAGCTTTGATTTAAATTTTGAAGTCAACGCATTTTTATATGACAGTGCTTTCACAGAGCAACTGGAACAAGATTTTTTATCCGATTTGCAAAATTCCGTCGAAATTACGCAAGAATGGTATAATCACCGCAAATGGTGGTTTAAGGTCAAAGAAGCCATTGCAAGGCTCATATCACCCATGCTTTGATTTATAGGAGGTTTAGGATATATGCAACATCATACAGAAGCTATTTCTATCAAATATCACCAAACCGACGGTAGTGGTATACTTTCTCCAACAGCATTATTGGAAATTTTGCAAGATGTCGCCATAGACCACTCTGACACCTTAGGTTACACATTGAATTATATGGCAAAACATCAATGGGGCTGGGCAGTCATTCATTGGCACATTGTGCTTTTGCGTATGCCCACACATGCAGAAACCATACAGGTACAAACTTGGAGCAACAAATGCCGTAAAATACAAGCAGAACGTAGCTATATCATCAAAGATGGTACAGGCAATCCCATCGCAAAAGCCATGTCCCGTTGGGTACTCATGGATTTTGCAAAAAGAAAACCTGCCACAGTACCTGACCACATGATTGCAAATTATGGCACAGACCAAATTCCTGCCATAGAAGGCGAAAAATATCCTATGCCCAAACACCCCATTGGTACATTGATTGGGCAACAACAATTTACCGTCAGCCGTTGTGACACAGATACCAATGGACATACAAACAATGTAAAATATTTGGCATGGGCAATGGAGGATATTCCAGATACCATATATCAAAATATGACACTTCACGACATTCGTGTAGTATATCGCAAAGAATGTAAACGGCATGATGTTGTACAAACAAAAACATATCTACAACAAAATGATGACACACAAATTATATTGACATTTCTTACAGACATACAAAACAATATACTTTGTGAAATACAAACCATATGGCACACAACAACATAAATTCATAAAATAAAGAGAAGCATATTTTTTGATTTTTGAAAAAATATCCTTCTCTTTGATTTTTCAACCCACATCTTTGATTTCTGCCCCAAAAGGCATCAATGCCAAACCTGCAAATTTTAAATGTTGTAACCCAAATGGAATACCGATAATTGTCATGCAACTGCTTACACCCATCACAATAGAACTGATACACAATCCCAAACCGCCCAACAATATCCAAATCACATTCAAAACAATAGAACCTGATGACATATTACCAAAATACACTTTTTTTCCAAATGGTGTCAAAACCAATTTTGCAAATTTAAAACACTGTAATCCCACAGGAATACCAATCACCGTAATACAACACAATACACCTGCCAAAAGCCAAGCCAATGCAGAAAGCAATCCCCCAAATAACAACCATAATATATTCAGCAATATATTCCAAACACTCATACTTCTTCGCCCCTTTCTTTCCATATGTTACGATAATAAGCAACCACTGTTTCAAATTCTGGTTCCAACAAAGCCATTTTTCCTTTTTCGGAAAGTGTATATACGCCTTTTTGTTGTCGTACAAACCAATCATAATAATTGTTACGCAATATCAACAATGTTTTTTCTGGTATCCCCCATAACCGCAATGTTTTGTACGACACAGACTGTCTTCGTTCCAATATACAACATAATTCCAACGCTTTTTCTCGATATGCGGTGATGATTTTTTTCCTTGTTGTACCACCTACATTGACAGTCAAATTCCGCCCGGAAATTTCTTTTTTTAATTTTTTTTGTTTTTTTGTGTTTTTTCTAACTTTATTTTTATTCGGCAAAAGCACAGTCTCCACCGTTTGCAAAGGGCTATCCAAAGCCACAGTCAACAAGCCAATATCCAACCTTTCTAAAAGTTGTATCATCTGTTTCCAACTTTTTTGTTTTTGCCCTGTTTTTGGTCTTGGAATTGCGACAAAAACCATATCTGAAATACGTTGTCGCTCCATTGCTTGATACACCAATTTCAAACAAAAACTGCCTTTCAATTCCACAAGTATTATTTCGTTTTCTTTGACTGCCACCAAATCGCAATGATTGACTTCCGCCTGCACCACATACCCCTCTTTTTCAAAAAAACGGCACACAGGCAAATACAAATTCGTTTCTTTGACTGTCATATCATTTCCCTTTTGCCATAAACGCTTCAATATCTTCCACAGTTTTTATCATATCTTTTGTCAGTACATCACAGCCGTTTTCTGTCACCAAAACGTCATCTTCAATGCGAATACCAATTTCCCACTCCTCAATATACAGCCCCGGTTCCACAGTCAGCACCATATTCGGCTGTAATATACGTTCTACATATCGTCCAATATCATGCGTTTCTGCCCCCAAATAATGACTGACACCATGATAATAATATTTTTCCACATCTTCCATAGTATTTACCAAACCAATTTTCTGCAACTCTTGTAAATAATGTTCTTTTAATATCTGATTTAATGTTGCAAAAGGCACATACGGTTTTATGGCATCAATCACCTTTTGCTGTCCTGCCAGCACAATATTATAAACCTGCTTTTGACGTTCCGTAAATTTTCCATTCACAGGGAATGTACGAGAAATATCCCCATTGTACCACCCCACTTGTGCCCCACAATCCACAAGCAACAAATCGCCATCATTTGCCACACCATCATTTTTTGTATAGTGTAGTATAGTACCTCTTTTTCCTGCAGCTGTAATGGTTTGGAATGCCTTTTCTCTGACGCCATTTTGCAATAATATAAAATCAAAATATGCTTCTATTTCGTATTCTTTTTTACCTGCTGCTGCATTTGCCATCATCGCTTCTACGCCCATACGTGTAATATCCATTGCTTTTTGCATCAATACCAATTCTTCTTTTTCTTTGTACAATCGCAAATCGCCAAATATGGGATATACATCTTTTATTTGCATGGCAGGATATTTTTTTCTGATTTCCTGTGCAAATTGCAGTGCGGGTGATGGCGTGTCATACCATTCTCTATGCTCCAAATCCAAAGCCATTGTTTTGATATTTTGACGCAACAAAATTTGTGCAACATCTTCTTGCATAGCATCTATGGGACGAATATCCAAAATACCACTTTTTTCTGTGGCTTCTATTGCTGTCATATTTGCTCCCACCCATTTTGCCATACTGCCATTATCTCTTGGAATAAATAACATTTCTTGCACGTCATCTTTGCTTTTCACCAACACAAATACACAATGTTCCCTTTCCACACCTGTCACATAATAGAAATTGCGGTTAGGTGAAAATGGATAATATTCATCACCTCTTTTCAATGGTGCTTTACCTGCAAACAAAACCACAACACTATATGGTTCTAAATGTTGTGCCAATTTCCATCTATTTTTTTGAAAAAATGCTTGCTCCATGTCATTACCTCCTTTTATCATCTAATTACTCTTGATAAATCGTAAATCCTTTTTGTTCCCAAAATGCTTGCAAATCCGCTTTTTTCGCTTCTGTTCTACCTTGTATGGCATCTGTTTTGCCACCACCTTTGCTGCCCAATGTTTCTCGCATTTGTGTTGCCAGCATACGCATATCCTCTGTTTTGCTCATACAAACAAATAGAAATCCGTCGCCTGCATCACTGCAAACAGCAGTTGTTTGTATAGTATGATTTTGTATTTTATCTGCAAAATGTGCAATATCTTTTGCATCAAAACCAGAAACAAAATAACATACTTTTTCATTTTTTGGTAGTACATTTGTTAAATATACCATTTTCTCTTGTTTCATTTGTGCAAGCATCTGTTTGAGTGTATCCCGTTCTTTTTGCAGTGTTGTTGCTGCTTTTGCAATATCTGATACAGGCACAGAAAGCAATTCTGATATGATGGTCGCATTTTCTGTTTTGTTTTGGTATTCTGCCAACGCACGCATACCACATACAATTTCCAATCGGGTACCACCTTTATAATTTTGTGCAGACAATATTTTTATCATACCAATTTCTCCTGCTTTGTTGACATGTGTACCACAACAAGCACAACAATCATAATCACCCATACGCAATATCCGCACTTTTCCTGTCAATGCCTTTTTGCTGCGATATGTCATTTCTTCCAATACTTGTGGTGTTGGATAAACCACCTCTGATGGTACATTCTGCCAAATTGCAGTATTCGCTTTTTGCTCCAACATACACAAATCCTCTTTTGGTATTTTTGCATCAAAATCAATGGTCACTGTATCTTTTCCAATATGAAACCCTACATTATTACAATCATATTTTGCACAAATGATACCAGATAAAATATGTTCCCCAGAATGTTGTTGCATCAAATCAAACCGATGATTCCAATCAATATTACCTATCACTACATCGCCCACTGTCAAAGGTTTATCTGTAATATGTAAAACAACGCCATCTTTGTCTTTGACATCTTTCACACATGCTGTTCCCAATGTTCCAACATCGGCAGGCTGTCCACCCCCTTCTGGATAAAAATATGTTTTATCCAATACCACAGCAAAATCATTGCCTTTTTGTTCGCATGACACCACACAAGCATCAAATGTTATGATATATGCATTTTCATAGTACAATTTTACAGTTTCCATTTTTCTTCTCCTTTGTGCTTTATCTTTTTATCAAAAAGGCATTTGCAAAAAGCAAATGCCTCTGTTTTATACAAAATTTATACAAAATATTTCGGTTCAGAACGACCTTCATACAATTCTTCCAATTCTTCTTTATGATAAATATATCCAGGATCATCAAAATATTTTGCTTGTGATGGGCATTTTTTCACACAAGCATTACATTTGATACAAATACGGACACATTCAAATGTTGCAGGGTCTATGGAACCCATAGGACAAACTGCTGCACAAATGCCGCAACCGCAACAATCACCGCTTGTCTTTGGTTTCACTTTTCGTATGTCAATATGCTTGCCATATCTGTCTTGTGGTTTAAAATAAGGACGGATAGGGGTTTCTCCTTCCACATAGGCAGGGGCTTCATAAACAAAATCACTATGACATTTTTTTACAAAATCTGTTGCAAATGCATGCATCACTGCATAATCTTTTTCGTCAGGTCTGCCTGCGGACAATATGTAAGAAAAAGAATGTTCGCTGACAAATGCACCGCCTGCCACTGTGCGAAAACCATCTTTTTCCATAATATCACGCAATTCTATCAATGCATCATCAAAATTACGATTGCCAAAAGACACCATTGGCACACCATATGCATTGCCGCCCACAATGGTATCCAAATATGGCAATAACACATTTGGTACACGTCCTGCGATAACGGGTGTCCCCAAAAATACCAAATCTGTTTCTGTAAAACATGCAACACATTCTCTTTTTTGTGGTAATGTGAAATCATAAATTTCAAGAGGTATTCCCAACTGTTTTGCAACCTCTTCTGCAACGGTTTTGACTGCTTTTTCCGTACCACCGGTTGGGCTGAAATACATTGCCCACACTTTCTTGATTTCCATAACAGAAACTCCTTTCCGATTTTGCTTTTTCTTTTATGA
>CAJMNV010000053.1 GCA_905214825.1 uncultured bacterium
CCCCCACAGAATCCACACCCGAATTGATACAGTTGCTCAATGGAAAATCAATAATACGGTATCTTCCTCCATATGTAACAGCAGGCTTTGCCACTTTGCGTGTCAAAACGCCCAATCGACTGCCTTGACCACCTGCCAAAAGCATTGCAATCATCTCTTTTTTACGCACATTACCAACCCCTTGCTTATCATATCATCTTTGTACTTGTATCCATACAAAGATATATGTTTATTATACCATAGTCCTTTTACAAAAGAAACACCTCTAAAATATGATTTTTTATGATTTTTCTCCAAAGTATGTAATATTTTGATGGAAACCATTTCATAATTACTGATATTTTTGTGATAGAAAATAAAAAAACTGTATAAAATATAGAAAAAACAACAGTAAGAATTGCCATTCCCTTGTTGCTGTACTATAATGAAAACCAAAAACAATGCATATTCTGTAAAATTATAACAATAGAAGGTGGTAAAACCATGACAAAACAAAAAGAGCATATTTATTTTATTGGCATTGGCGGCATCAGCATGTCAGGGCTTGCAGAAATTCTCTGTCATAGAGGATTTGTCGTATCTGGCACAGATGTCAAAGAAAGTGCTGTCACAAAACATCTGCAACAACTTGGTATTCATGTCAATTTTGGACATCGTGCCGAAAATATTACCGATGATATTACCATGGTAGTATACACTGCTGCCATACATGATGATAATCCCGAATTGAAAACAGCAAAAGCAAAAAATATCAAAATCATAGACAGAGCAAAACTGTTGGGGCAAATTATGGCAGACTATGAAAAATCTGTTGCTGTTTCCGGTACACACGGCAAAACAACAACAACATCTATGATATCTGAAATATTGCTTGCCGCACACACAGACCCCACCATTACGGTTGGTGGTATATTGCCCACCATACAAAGCAATTTAAAAATCGGAAATTCTCCTTATTTTGTGGCAGAAGCCTGTGAATATTTCGATAGCTTTTTGCAATTTTCCCCCTATGTTGGTGTCATATTGAATGTCGAAAGTGACCATTTGGATTATTTTGCGTCATTGGAACATATTCGTCGTTCTTTTCATGCATTTGCAAAACGTATTCCAAAAAATGGTATGTTGGTCATTTATGATGGTATCGAAAACAAAAACGAATTAATTGCAAATTTAAACTGTACTGTGGAAACATTTGGATTGTCAGAACAATCTGACTGGACAGCAAAAAATATCATGCATACATCTGATGGCAAAAATAGTTTTGATGTATATCACAAAGGGGTATTTTTTGCAACCATTTCTTTGCATATTCCTGGTGAGCACAACATCACAAATGCACTTGCCGCCATTGCCGCATCTGCATTTTTGGACATTTCTGCACAACATTGTATCAACGGTTTGCAGCATTACACAGGCACACAACGTCGTTTTCAATACAAAGGGGAGAAAGACGGTATCATTGTCATTGATGATTATGCCCACCACCCCACAGAAATCAAAGCCGCACTTGCTGCTGCACAAAATGTCAAACACAACAAAACATGGTGTGTATTCCAACCACACACTTATTCTCGCACACGTTTTTTATTTGAAGAATTCAGCCAATCCTTTACAGATGCAGACGAAGTCATTGTTGCAGACATATTTGCAGCCAGAGAAAGCGATGACGGCACAGTTAATAGCCAACAACTTGCACAACGCATTGCACAAAACGGCATATCTGCACATTATGTTGGCGATTTTGCCGCCATTGCACAATATTTGAAAGCAAATTGTCAACCTGGTGATTTACTTATGACTGTGGGTGCAGGCGATGTGTATCAAATCGGCGAAAACTTTTTGAAATAAAATCATAAATCCATTGGGGTGGTATCTAAATTTATTTTTTAGATAGCCCCCTATTTTATATGCCTCTTTATGATAAACGCATATTGTTTGCAATCAAAATTCTATCGTGATATGACGAACATACATAAAATATTTTTCCCAGTTTATCATATATATATGAACAGATACACAAACACTTTCTATCATATTTCAAAATTTATGAAATTTACTGGGACAGTCTTTGATAGCCCTTCTATACAAACACCATATCAAAAAAACTTCTCACACAATGCTATGTGAGAAGTTTTTTCATACACCAACTTTTATTTATGATATGGTTCTCCTCTATTGATACGCTCCGCACGATAAATTTGCTCCAACAATATCACACGCATCATTTGATGTGGAAATGTCATTTTAGAAAAACTCAATGCATCATCGGCACACTGCATCACATCTTTTGACAATCCCAAAGAACCACCAATCACAAACACCATATGACTAACACCGGAAACCGCCTTTTTTTCCATAAAATCTGCCAACTGCTCAGAATTGAGCGATTTTCCTTCTATAGCAAGTACCACCACAAAAGCATCTTCTTTTATGGATTTCAATATCCTTTCGCCTTCTTTTTTCTTGACTTCTTGCTCTTGTGCTTTGCTCATGGTTTCTGGTGTTTTTTCATCTGCCAATTCTATAATGTCCAACTTATGGTATCTGCTCAAACGCTTGCTATATTCCGCTATGGCATCTTTCCAGTATTTTTCTTTCAACTTCCCTACACAAACAATCGTAATCCGCATATCTATCCCCTTTTTTATACCTGTACTTTGACTCCATTGGAATATTTTGCTGCCATATCCATTTTCAATCTACCACCCAATTTGATTTGGTTTTGTTCAAATATATCTTGCACGGTTTCATACGCCAAATATGGACGATTATTTTCTTGACTCAAATGTCCCAAAAAAATATATTGCATTTTTCCTGTCAAAATTTCTGTCAGCAATTTCCCTGCATTTTTATTTGACAAATGTCCCTTTTCGCCCAATATCCGTCGTTTCAACGACCAAGGATATTTTCCTTGTTCCACCAATTGCTCATCATGATTTGCTTCCAAAAGCAAAACATTACTGTCTGTAATATTTTCTTTCAAATTTTCCGTCACATGCCCAATATCAGTTGCCACTGTAATTTTTTTGTTTTCTGCAAATATACTATATCCAACGGGGTTTGGTGTATCATGCGGAATGGAAAAAGGACGAACACACAAATCATTGATGACACACATCTCATCAGGATATACAAAACGCTTGTTGTTTGGTGCAATTTTGCCCAAGCTGTTGTCCATATTCCGCCAAGTTTCTTCTGTTGCATAAATTGGTACATGAAATTTACGAGAAAACACACCTGCCCCTTTGATATGGTCTGTATGTTCATGGGTAATAAACAAAGCATCTATCTGTTCGCCTTGCAAACCCAAACTTTCCAAACTCTGTGTAATTCTTTTTCCACTCACACCTGCATCAATCAATATGCGTGTGTGTTGTGAAGCAATGTATGTGCTGTTACCGCTACTGCCACTTGCAATGGTATAAAATTCCAATTCCCCACCTCCTCTTTTATGACAAAACAAGTGTAAAAAAGTGGACTTCCACAAGAAAGTCAAAGAAATCCTTTGTTCTTATGTAAGACCACCCCGCTTACGATTTGATATTATTGTTTTACTCTGGTAATCT
Source organism: uncultured bacterium (assembly GCA_905214825.1). Taxonomy (GTDB): domain Bacteria; phylum Bacillota; class Clostridia; order Lachnospirales; family Anaerotignaceae; genus Anaerotignum. The sequence continues at coordinate 3,567 of CAJMNV010000053.1, forward strand.
CTGCCCCCAAAGCATTGAATTTGTGTTCAACATCTTCATACCCTCTATCGATGTATTTTACACCATTGATGACACTTTCCCCCTCTGCCGCCAATGCTGCCAATATCATCGCTGCCCCTGCACGCAAATCAGTTGCTTTCACTTCTGCACCATGCAACTGTGGTATGCCTTCGATACAAGCTTTTCTACCCTCAATTTTTACTTTTGCTCCCATTTTACGCAATTCATCAATGTATTGATACCGATTATCCCACACATTTTCTGTGATAACACTGTTGCCATTGCATACCATCAACAATGTTGTCATTTGCGGCTGCAAATCTGTCGGAAAACCGGGATAACTCATTGTTTTGACATTGGCACAACGCAAAGGTCGGTTTGCGGTAACACGAATGGAGTCATCATGTTCTTCAATGGTCACATTCATTTCGTCTAATTTTGCTGTCAAAGAGTCCATATGTTTGGGTATGATATTTCTCACCAAAACATCGCCACCTGTAATTGCTGCTGCAATCATATATGTGCCTGCTTCAATCTGGTCAGGGATAATGGCATATTGTGCCCCATGCAACTGTTCCACACCTTTGATACGAATAATGTCTGTACCAGCCCCCTTGATATTTGCCCCCATCATATTCAAATAATTTGCGGTATCCACAACATGTGGTTCTTTCGCAGCATTTTCAATGGTGGTCACACCTTCTGCCATGGTTGCTGCCAACATAATATTGATGGTTGCTCCCACACTGACTTGGTCCATATAAATGGACGTACCCACCAATTTATCTGCATATGCACACACCATACCATTTTTTTCTTCCACCGTAGCCCCCAATGCACGAAACCCTTTTAAGTGCAAATCAATAGGTCTTGTACCAAAGTTACATCCGCCCGGCAAAGCAACCTCTGCTTTTTTATATCTTGCCAATAATGCTCCCAAAAAATAATAAGATGCTCTGATTTTCTGTACTTCTTCAAAACTTGCACGATAATCAATTCCATTGTTACAATCAATTTTTAATGTATGACGGTCTGTATAAGTACACACACCACCTAATTTTTCGATAGTATGACAAAGACAAGCCACATCTTCAATACAAGGCAGGTTTTCCAACACACTCACACCATCTGCCATAATTGCCGCCGGAATGACTGCCACCGCCGCATTTTTTGCACCACTGATAGTCACTTCACCAACTAGGCGTTTTTGTCCTTGCACAATCAATTTATCCATAAACAATATTCACCTTCCAAATCATTCAACAAAGGACATTTTGCCCTAATGTTCTGATTATATCATGAAATAAAGCAAGAGAAAAGCCCCTTTCTTTATGAAGAGGCTTTTTTATCAAAAAAATTGCTATTTTTATTATTCTACCTTTTGTCTTTGGTGCAATCCTTTTTCCAATTCCACAATGGGCAATGGTGCAATCGATAAACCTGCAACCAACAACCATTGTACACTGTCTAATGGTACTACTTTGAATATACCTGCCAAAAATGGTATCATAATCACAGACACTTGCAAAATAATCCCCACAACCAATGCCCCCATCAACCATAAATTAGAAAAAATGGGCAAATGACTCAAAGAATGTTCAGACCGCATATTAAAGGCATGTATCAACTGCGAAAGCGAAAGCACAGCAAATGCCATAGTACGTCCGATGGCATATTCTCCTTGTTTGTCAAAATAAATATGTCCCATACCAAATGCCAACAATGCCAACATACCAATCATAATACCTTCTAATACAATTTGTGCCCCCATACCACCATCAAATAAACTGCCACCATTTTTTCTTGGCATACGTTCCATAACATCTCGTTCTGTGGGTTCCATACCCAGTGCTATGGCAGGCAAAGAGTCTGTCACCAAATTCACCCAAAGCAAATGTATTGGCAACAATGGTGCTGCCCACCCCAAAACCATTGCCGCAAATATTGTCAATATTTCACCAATATTACTGGAAAGCAAAAAATGCACGGCTTTTCGTATATTGTCATAAATGCCCCTACCTTCTTTGACTGCTGATACAATGGTTGCAAAGTTATCATCTGTCAGTATCAAATCTGATGCCCCTTTTGCAACTTCTGTACCGCTTTTGCCCATTGCACAACCAATATCTGCCGCTTTTAATGCAGGGGCATCATTGATACCATCTCCTGTCATTGCCACAACATTTCCATTTTTTTGATATGCTTTTACAATACGAACTTTATGTTCTGGGGCAACTCGTGCAAACACTGTACATTCTTTTGCAATTTCTTGCAATGTTGCATCATTCATTTTTTCCAATTCTGTCCCTGTAATTGCCAAATCATTGGCATCATATATACCCAATTCTTTTGCAATGGCTTTTGCTGTCAACACATGGTCTCCCGTAATCATCACAGGACGAATACCTGCTTTTTTGCACAATCGCACAGACTCTCGAACCGCTGGACGAGGTGGATCTACCATACCAGCCATACCTGCAAATATCAAATCTTTTTCCAAAATATCCGCTTTTATGAGAGGTTGCTTATCCCATTGTCGAAATGCTACTGCCACCACACGCAAGGCATTTCCTGCCATTTCTCCGTTTATCATACGCACTTTGCTTTTTTTTGCCTCATCAAAATGGGTTTTTCCACTCTCATCCAAACAAAAACTGCATTGCTCCAATAAAATATCCGGTGCCCCCTTTGTAACAGAAATCCAGCCATATTCTGTTTTATGTACTGTTGTCATACGTTTACGTTCTGATGAAAATGGAATTTCTCCCACACGAGGCATTTCTTTTCGCAATCCCATAAAATCAATACCACCAACTGCTGCACACTCTGCCAATGCTTTTTCTGTTGGCTCACCTGTCAAATTGCCATCTCGCATATTGCAATCGTTGCAAAGTGCAAATAAATGTCGTATGGTTTCTTGGATTGTTTTATTTTTGACTTCTGTGTAGTTACTATCTGCCAACTGCACAACCTGCATTTTATTTTGTGTCAATGTGCCTGTTTTATCAGAACAAATGACCGTTGCACCACCCAATGTTTCCACTGCTGGTAATCGTCTGACAATGGTATTTTTTTCAGACATTCTTTGTGTACCGATGGCAAGCACAATCGTTACAATGGCAGGCAAACCTTCCGGAATTGCTGCCACAGCCAGACTTACCGCTGTCATAAACATAGAAAATGGCGGTTTGTGTTGCAATATCCCCATCACAAATATCACCGCACACACAACCAATGCCCCAATACCTAATTGCTTTCCTGTTTTTTCCAATTTCTTTTGCAAAGGTGTTTCATTGCTTTTTGTATTTGACAACATTTTTGCAATCCGCCCCATTTCTGTATCCATACCTGTCGCAGTGACCAATACCTTCCCCTTTCCATACAGTACATAGCCACCAGAAAGCACCATATTTTTGCGGTCGCCCAAAGGTGTTTTTGCATCATAACAAGTGTAATCCTCTTTTTCCACTGCCATTGCTTCCCCTGTAACTGCACTTTCTTCTGTTTTCAAACTATAACTTTCCAATATCCGTCCATCGGCACAAATATAATTTCCTGCCTCCAAAAGTAAAATATCACCTTTTACCACCTCTGTTGTTGCAATTTCTTTGGCTTGTCCATTTCGCAATACCTTTGCATGTGGTGCTGCCATTTTTTGCAAAGCCTCTAATGCTTTTTCTGCTTTGTTTTCCTGTATCAAACCCAATATGGCATTCAATACCACAATGCCCACAATAATCAATGCATCTAAAACATCAGTTTCCCCATTCATACGAGACACCAGAACAGAAACACCTGCTGCCCCCAAAAGTAGCAATATCATAAAATCATGAAACTGTGCCAAAAAACGCATAACAATACTTTGTTTTTTCTGTTCTTGTTGTAATACATTTTCCCCATATTCCGCCAATCTTCTTTTGGCCTCTTCTGTCAGCAATCCATTTTGCAAATCTGTTTCCAATGCTTTTGCTGTTTGCTCTTTGCTCATACTCCACCAATTCATATCCTCACCCGTTCCTTTTGTATTTTATCTGTGGTTGTCCCATTTCTGTTTCATTCTATGCAGGTACTGTCAAAAACATGACAACCGCATATCATGGCAAAAGGAGGTGTTTTTTCATGTTGCTTTGTTTACTGCTTGCCATATCATTGAGCGTAGACGCATTTAGCACTGGCATTGCATATGGTCTGCGTCAAATACAATTCCCTCTTTTGTCCCGCTTTTGTATCGCATTGGAAACATTTTTGTTATTGACTTTGTTTTTATTGGCTGGTTCATTTTTTGCCGCATTATTTCCTGTACATTTGGCAGAATACATCGCCACATTATTTTTATTTTGTTTTGGTTTATGGCTTTGTTTGCAGTGTTGTATCAAACCAAAAGAAAGCAAAACAGATTTTTTATCCTTTTTGCAACAGCCTTCCCGTTGTGATAAAAACCATTCTGCGATATTAGAACCAAAAGAAGCATTGCTGTTGGGATTTGTGCTTTCTGCGGATGCTTGTGGCGTTGGGATTAGTGTTTCGGTGGGCGGATTTTCTGTATTTTTTTTACCCTTTTTTGCCTCTGTCACACAGATATTATTTTTATCATTGGGTACATTTTGTGGCAATCATTTACAAAGTGCCACAAAATGCAAAGAAGAATATGCCACATTGTTTTCTGGCAGCATATTGATTTGTATTGCATTATTTCGTTTTTTTTCCATATTGTGAAAAATTTATCTTTTCAAAATACAACTTTTATGCTATGATATTACTACAAAGGAGGGAAAAGCCATGTTGTCATTCAAAAGCACAGAACTGCTGACTGTCTTTTCATTGGAAGAACAGTACAAATTGCGGACAATATTAGAGCAAAACGGCATTTCTTACACCGTATCCGTAAAACATCAAAACGATTGTTATGGTTTTTTCCCTGTTGTTGGTGCCGAGGAAATGTTGACACAACCTATGCAATATGTATTTTATGTGCATGAAAAAGACAAACAACAAGCTGTTTCTGTATTGCAAAAGGGAGGGGTATCATTATGATTACTGTATTCAACCGTAAAGAAGTTTGCGACACCTATGACATGACAGAACAGACAAAAGTACGCAATGTACTCAAAGACAACAACATTCATTATGATATTGTAACCAAATACATGACCTCTCCATCTCCATTGGGTGGTAGAGAATTGGCCACGTATGGCTTGGATTTGAGCCACTGTATTGAATACAAAATTTATGTCAAGAAGCAAGATTATGAAACTGCAATGTATTTGCTTTCTATTTCTTAAAAATTGATTGCCGCAAACAGATTTTCGTTTGCGGTTTTTTATCGACCAAAAAAGGAGGTACATTATGGGGCATCATATCAAAGCCATCATTGGCAAAACAGAAATTCTATCAAACATCGTTTCCGACTGGCATACTGCCAAACAAACAATGTTAATGGATAATTATGGATTTATTTTTTTATCAGATACATTATTTGATGACATTACAGAACAAAGCAACATTCCCAATACAATGCACCATGAAAATATGATATTTTTTACATCTGCCATTCATGCATTTTTGTCAAAATACAGCCAAAATGGAAAATTGGCATATATCGAAACAGATTTTTTCGGTGGACATGGCACACGAACAGGCATATTGTTTGAAAATATGCAAGTATCCATTACCCCAACGTCCAATATCACAAAAATATTGCATCAGCTTGGTATTGTTTATCAAAACCCATTTGCTGCCATCGGACTTTCCAAACATCGTTTTTTATAATCAAAAAGGAGAATGCTTTGACTTTTCAAAGTATTCTCCTTATTTCAATTATTTATTTTTTATCAACCATGGAATAATTTTTTTGTTTGATATTTTGGTTCACAAGTTAAATTGATGCCCAATTTTTGGAACACACTTCCATCCACACCAGACAATATTACAGAAGAATGCACTTCACAACATTTTAGTTTTTCCAGTTGTTGCATGGCAAGTTCTGCTCGACTGTCTGTTGCAGCACAAATACATAATGCAATCAATATTTCATCTGTATGCAATCTTGGGTTATGGTTGCCCAAATTACAAACTTTTAATCGTTGTATGGGTTCTATGACTTCTGGTGCAATCAATTTTACATCTTTTTCAATACCTGCCAACTTTTTCAATGCATTCAAAAGCATAGCAGATGATGCCCCCAACAAAGAACTTGTCTTTCCTGTCACAATGGTGCCATCAGGCAATTCGATTGCTGCTGCTGGTGCGTTGGTTTGTTCTGCACGTTGTATTGCTGCCGCAACCACAGGACGTTGTTCCACACCTGTACCTGCTTGTTTCATCAGCAATTCCAGTTTATAGATACATTCTTCACCACCATTGCCTTTTCTCTGCTCACATAATGCTTTATAATATCTGCGTACGATTTCATTACGTGCAGCCTCTTTGACAGCTTCATCATCTACAATACAATTTCCTACCATATTGACACCCATATCTGTTGGGGATTTATAGGGAGATTGTCCATATATTTTTTCAAACATGGCATTCAACACAGGGAACACTTCCACATCACGATTATAATTAACCGTTGTTTTTCCATACGCCTCTAAATGGAATGGATCAATCATATTCATATCATTCAAATCCACTGTTGCTGCTTCATATGCCAAATTGACAGGGTGTTGTAATGGAATATTCCATATGGGGAATGTTTCAAATTTTGCATACCCTGCTTTGATGCCTCTTTTATTTTCATGATACAACTGGGAAAGACAAACCGCCATTTTTCCACTACCCGGTCCAGGTGCTGTCACAACAACCAATGAACGCTGTGTTTCGATATATTCATTTTTTCCGTATCCTTCTTCACTCACAATCAAAGGCACATTGCTTGGATACCCCGGAATGGTGTAATGCCGATACACACGCAATCCCAAAGCCTCTAATTTTTTCTGATAGGCAAACGCACTTTCTTGACTGCCAAATTGTGTCAATACCACACTGCCCACATACAATCCATATCCACGAAAAGCATCTATCAAACGCAATACGTCCATATCATATGTGATACCCAAATCTCCACGAACTTTATTTTTTTCAATATCACTTGCATTGATAACAATGACAATTTCTACATCTTCTTTTAATTGTGTCAACATATTCACTTTGCTGTCTGGTTTGAACCCAGGCAGTACACGAGCTGCATGGTAATCATCAAACAACTTGCCACCAAATTCCAAATACAATTTCCCACCGAACTGCCCAATTCTTTCTTTGATGCGTTCGGACTGCATACGCAAATATTTTTCGTTATCAAATCCTATTCGTGCCATAATTCCAAATCTCCCATTAAAATCTATCTATCCTCTTATTTACGGTACAAAATTATACTCTTTTTTTTATCCTTTGACAAAGGAAAACGATATTTTTTTATCATTTCAGAAAAACGCCTAACTTTTCCTTTTATTTTTATATGAATTTGTAACGTTTTTTTCAACATCATGTTCCACAACAGCCAAACAATATACCCGCACTTCTGCCGCACCGCCACGCAATAACGCTTTGCTACATTCATGCAATGTACTGCCAGTTGTAAAAATATCATCAACAAGCAGTATATGTTTTTCTGTAATATCTATATTTTTTTGCAACACAAATACATTGCGTATATTTTCCCTTCTTTGTTCCGCCTGCAAACTGCTTTGTGGCACAGTGTCCACAATTCTTTGTAACAAATCCGGTATATAACACATATTTGTTTTTTCCACCAATTCCCGACACAGCAAATCCACTTGATTAAAACCTCTTTGCTTTTGCTTGTTTTCATGTAATGGTACAATGGTCAAAATATCTGCCCACGTTATCCAGTCTGGCTGATTTTGATAAAAGTATTCATAAAATAAACTGCTCAAATTTTCTGCATCATGTCGATAACCATGAAATTTCAAATTTGCAATCGGTGTTTGCATCACAGCATAAGGAAATGAGGCTGCACCTTTTGTAAAAGCAAAATCTGTTGTTTTGCAACGTTGACAAACAAAATCTTCTGTAATATGTCTGCCACAAATTTGACAGCGTTCTGGTTTGATAAATGGAATATCTGCTTTGCAAATAGGACAAAGCCGTCTTTCTTTATTTGTCACATCTAATACTGTACCACATATTGCACAACGTGGTGGAAACAGAAAATCCAAAATCATTGTTTTTATTCGTTTCATGCGTTTGCTCCATTTTGCTGTATAAAGTCATATAAATGTTGAATACGCTCTGCAAGCCCTGTATATCTGCCCACTTCCCTATCATTTTTGACCATAGAGGATATGGTTTCTTTCAAACCTACAAGTACCACCAATTTTTTTGCCCTTGTCACTGCGGTATACAGCAAATTTCTTGTCATAAGCATAGGTGGACCACTATGCACCGGAATAATGACAACTGGATATTCACTCCCTTGTGACTTGTGTATGGTGACTGCATATGCCAATTCCAATTCATCCAACTGGGAATAATCATAATCCACAACTTTCCCGTCATCAAAAACCACTTTTATAATTTCTTGACTATCATCAATTTCTTTTATTGTGCCAGCATCACCGTTATAAATGCCCACACCTTCTTCACAACGCTTACCCATTGCATTGTACATACGCCACGCAATGTTATAATTATTTTTGATTTGCATGACTTTGTCACCTTCTCGAAACACCATTTGCCGATATTCTTTTTCCACCCTTTCTTCCGATGGTGGGTTTAAAGCTGCTTGCAACACAGTATTCAAACTTTGTACGCCCAAAAGCCCTTTCCGCGTAGGGGTTAATATTTGCATATCCTGCAAGCCGTCACAGCCTGTAAATTTTGGCAATCGTGTCAATACCAAATCTTGTATCGTTTGTACCACATCATTGCCATATGTGCGTTTTACAAAAAAGAAATCTGTACCATTTGCATTATACACAGGGTCATCGCCTTGATTGATACGGTGTGCATTCATAATGATGGCACTTTCTTGTGCTTGTCTGAAAATGTGTTGCAAACGTACCACAGGTAATTTTGTGCTGGTTATCAAATCTTTCAACACATTTCCTGGACCAACGGAAGTTGACTATTCTACAGCTCCCCCGTAAATGACTCTTGGACAATCCATGACT
>CAJMNV010000054.1 GCA_905214825.1 uncultured bacterium
GTATTGGCAAAAGGCGTTTTAAGAAATCGTTTGTTGAAACAAGCGGCAGCGGTGGAAGCGTTGTCTGAACATCCATTGGCAGAGGCTGTGGTAGAATATGCAAAAGAAAAAGAAATTGCGTATGATAAAGCAGAAAATTTGCAGGCAACCGCAGGACAAGGCATCACCGCAGATGTAGCAGGAAAACGTATTTTTGCAGGTAATTTGAAAATGATGCAACAAAATGATATTGTTGTGGGAAATTTGGAAGAAACAGCAATACAACTGGCAAATGAAGGAAAAACACCATTGTTTTTTGCAGAAGATGGTAAACTTTTGGGATTGCTGGCTTTGGCAGATACATTAAAACCCACAAGCAAACAGGCAGTTGATGCATTTCATCGTATGGGGATTGATGTTGTTATGTTGACTGGTGACAACCGTCGTACAGCACAAGCCATTGCGGATAAATTGAATATACAAGTGATTGCAGAAGTGTTGCCACAAGATAAAGAACAAGAAGTGCGTCGTCTACAAGAAAGCGGTAAAAAGGTGGCAATGATAGGAGATGGTATCAACGATGCACCTGCGTTGATGCGTGCAGATGTTGGGGTTGCCATTGGTGCAGGTACAGACGTTGCAATGGAGTCGGCAGATATTGTATTGATGAAAAGTGATTTGCAAGATGCCGTGACTGCCATAGAATTGAGCCATGCAACCATACGCAATATCAAACAAAATTTGTTTTGGGCATTTTTCTATAATGTATGTGGTATTCCACTTGCAGCAGGTGTGTTTTTCCCTGTTTTGGGCTGGAAATTAAACCCCATGTTTGCGGCGGCTGCAATGAGTTTTAGTTCTGCTTTTGTGGTGGGCAATGCATTGCGATTGAAATTATTCCGTCCAAAATTGACACAGCAAGAAACACAAAATACAATAGAAACAACAGCACAACAAAAAGTATTAAAGGAGGAAACAACAATGAAAAAAGTATTAAAAATTGAGGGTATGATGTGCAACCATTGCACAGGTAGAGTGGAAAAAGCGTTGAATGACATGGATGGCGTGCAAGCCGTTGTCAGCTTAGATGATAAATCCGCAACCGTGACATTGTCAAAAGAGTTGAGCGATGAAACATTGGTGCAAGCAGTGACAGATGCTGGTTATGAAGTGGTTGACATCGAAATAAAATAATAAAAAACAACAAAAACCTCTAAACAATGTGTGTTTAGAGGTTTTTTGTTTGTGTGATTTCATTTTTGGTTATGCATGTTGTTGTAAGTAATCCATAAGCAGTTTTTCCATTTCTTCATAGCTGTTTAATGTATTCATTTTTCCACGCAATTCAGAAGCACCTGCCAAGCCTTTCATATACCAAGCCATATGTTTTCGCATTTCTCTGACACCAATATAAGCACCTTTATAATCAATGAGCATACGTGCATGACGCAATGCTTTTTCAACTTTTTCTTTGGCATTGGGTTCTGGTAATATCTCACCGGTTGCGAAATAGTGTAAAATGCGGGAAAACAGCCAAGGATTGCCCTGTGCACCTCTACCAACCATAATGGCATCACAACCGGTTTCATCAAATAATGCTTTGGCATCTTGTGGTGTGAAAACATCGCCATTGCCAATGACAGGGATAGAAACGGTTTGTTTGATTTGTCTTATGATGTCCCAATCGGCTTTTCCACTATAATATTGTTCTCTAGTGCGTCCATGTATGGCAACCGCAGCAGCCCCATTTGCTTCAGCAATTTTTGCAATTTCTAAGGCGTTGATATGGTCGTCGTCAAATCCTTTGCGGAATTTGATTGTCACAGGTTTCCTTTGGCTTTTGACAAGTGATTTTACGATTTCTCCAACCAAAGCAGGCGTTTTTGTAAGGGCACTGCCTTCACCATTTTTGACGATTTTGGGGGCAGGACAACCCATATTGACATCAATGATGTCAAAGGGATATGGTTCTATTTTTTTTGCCATTTCGCCCAATATTTTGGGGTCAGAGCCAAAAAGCTGTATGGCAGTTGGCCGTTCTGCTTGTTCTACTTGTAATAATTCTGTTGTGTTTTTGTTATCATATAAAATACCTTTGGCACTGACCATTTCGGAATATACCAAACCACACCCCATTTCTTTACAAAGCACACGAAACGGTAAATCTGTGACACCTGCCATAGGTGCCAAGAAAATGGGGTTGTCTAATTTTACATTACCAATATACATTGTTGTTCCTCCCATTCTTATGGTATGAAAATTGATGTTTGAATTTGTTGTATCATATCAAAGGTTATGAAAATAGGCAAGTTTTTTTCGCAAATATATGTTTTTGGAATGTTAGATAAAAAGATAATATATGGTATGATGAAGAAAAACAAAAAGAAAAAGAAATGGTGTACTCTGTAGGGGTGTTTCGGAAAAAACAAAAACAATAAAAAAGGATAGTACAAATGTAAGATTTGGTATTTTGGTATGACTGGGCTTGTGAAGAGACCCATATCCACAAAATTTTTGTACAAATTTTTGCAGTACATTTATGGACAATGCAGATTGTTGTATGTGGATGTTTATTTCTATGGGGAACTTTGCCCATGCAGTTGCCAAAAGCCATGATTGTGCCATTTGCACATAATAAAAATCTGATGTAATGGCACAAGTACGAGAAAGTACTTGTGAGATGGTATCTTGTTCCAAATAATTGGAAAGCATGATAACCAGACCTGTACGCACTACCCATGTGTTTTGAGAAGTTAAGTATTGCATAATAAAAAATAAAACAGTTTGTTTTGGACGAAAGCTGTTGTATTTGGCATTGTCATTACATCAAAATGAGGTTTTGGGTATTTTATATAAGCAAAGACAATCATGAGTGAAAAGCGTATTATGAAAATACAAAAGTGTATAAATACGTTATGTAATATTTTTGAAAATTGTAAATATATAGAAAAATAAAATACATTTGTTACTTCATAACCGTATACTTGAAAACAAAAAAATGGTATGATACTATATAATACAATAATGAATATTGGGAAAACCAAAGGGGAATGGTATTATGAAAATAAGAGAATCTATGGAGAATTATTTAGAAACCATATTATTGTTGCAACGTAAAACAGGTTATGTGCGTGCAGTGGATATTGCAACAGAACTGGGTTTTAGCAAACCAAGTGTGAGCAATGCAATGAAAAAATTGAAAACAGAAGGTTATATTGTTGTAGAGGACAAAAGCCGTATTGTTTTGACAGAGGCAGGACAAAAAATTGCAGAAGCGACCTATGAACGGCATTGTGTGATAGCGGCATCGTTGATGCGTATTGGTGTTTCCAAAGAAACTGCATTAGAAGATGCTTGTCGTATGGAGCATATCATCAGTGAAGAAACATTTGCTTGTATGAAGAAAGAACATCAAAGAGCGTTGCAAAATACAGGACAATGAAAAAGAGAAATTCTTGAAAATCAAGAATTTCTCTTTTTTGTATTATTGAAAATAGGAAAAACCGTATAATTTTCCAGCAATAGGTGTTTCTTGATGGCGATATTGGAGCAATTCGGATACAGTAACAATTTGATAACCTTGTTCCAATAGTTCAGGTACCAATTTTTCTACGGCATCAGCAGTGGTGTCATAAATACCATGCATCAATATGACTTTTCCATCAAGATTTCCTTCTTTTTTAATTTCTTGCAGTATGCTTTGTGTGTTTCTGGTTTTCCAGTCCAAAGTATCCACAGACCATGTGACAATGGGTAATGGGATATTTTTGGAAACGGTACTGTTTGTACTGCCATAAGGTGGACGGAACAATGTTGGTGTAACACCAGTTTTTTGGAATGCGACATTGACTTTTTTGACATCTTCTTGTATTTGTTGCGGTGTCAGTTTTGCAAAGTTTTTATGGTCATAAGAGTGACTGGCAACTTCGTTTCCCAGTGCAGCTTCTCTTTTGACGACGTCTGGATATTGTTCCACACGATACCCAACATCAAAGAATGTGGCAACAACACCATATTCTTCCAAAGTGTCCAATATAGTATTGGTTGCTTTGGGAGAAGGCCCATCATCAAATGTTAATGCAATCATAGGCTTTTTAGGGTCTATGACACGTTTGGAGGTTTCTGGTTTGTTTGTTTCTGGTTTGTTTGTTTCTGGTTTGTTTGTGGTTGCAATATCTTGTATCAATTCTGCTTTTTTTACGACTTTTGCAGGTGTCAGTTTTTGTGCGGGTATGATAATAGGGTCTGTCAAAAATGCCCCATATAATTCTGATTTTGGAATTTCCAAACGAATGGCACCAAATGCCGCTGGTAATATTTCGTATTTATTGATGTAGAATATCACACTGTCTTTTGTGAGTGCAAAACGGTTATATATATCACTGTTGGGGGCCAAAACAGTACGATAATCCCCAAATAATGCAGGAGCATATGTTTTGTTTTGTGTAAAGTATTTTATGGCATAATCAGATGCTTTTTCTCTGTAATTTTCACGAAAAATATGAGATGCAGCTATACTGTTTCCGTTTGCAGTGTCAAATGCTATGGTATGCCATGTAGTTGGTACAGCATTCTGGTTGACAGCATGTTGTGTTTGTTGAAAAGCCATGGTTGCAATACCATCTGTATTGATATAACTTTCATAGCTTAGTAGTAGTGCAGCTGTTTGTTTGTGTGGTGTTCTTTGGCTTGAAATTTGTTTTGCAAATGCTGCATATTTATTTTCAAAATCCATTTTGATTTTTGAAATGGTTTGTGCAATTTTTTGGTCTATGATGGGTTGTTGTGTTTGTGGATATTGTAATGCATAAGAAAAGGGTGTATCATATACAATATTCGTTGTTGGTGTACCATATGTTTGATGTTGTGCAAATGTTTGGAAATAAGCGGTACTGCTTTTTTCAAATGTATCAGATTTGCTTTGTTTCAATGCGGCATTTGCTATGGTGTTTGTACCAAATATGGTGAGAAATGCCAAAATAAAAGCGATAGATTTTCTCATGGTTATCACTCCTTGTGCTTTTGATAGATTGGGTGTAAATAACGCCCTTTTTTGATGGTTTTTCTGCCATATTGTATGGCAGATGTGGGGCAGTGTTGCAAACAAGCCATACACATATGACATTTTGGATTTGTCCAATGGGGGGTGTTGTTTCGCATTGCGATACAATGTGCATTGCAGACTTTTTCGCAGATACCACAACCAATACAATCTTTTGTGGCATGGAAAGGCTTTGTTTTTGTGGCAAATCTTAAAAATAGCGGATTTACCACATTGCTTAACAAACGACTGTATTTTCCTTTTGTAATACGATAAAAGTTGCGGCGTTCCAATAATATAGAACGAATGCTCCAACCAATGACAGTATCTGCTTGTGAAAGCATTTGCTGTTGTTCTTGTAAAGAAGGGGCTTTGCATAATACAGCATAGTTATCAGGCATAACCACAGAAAAGCCACTGCAAAGCTTTAATCTTTTTGCTCGCAAAGCGGCATCAAATATATACATGGTTTCGCCGATGGATTGCCCACAAGTGCAGACAGCATAAATATATGTTTGTTTATCATGGTATAATTCCAAATGTTGTATAAATTGTTCTACAATTTTCGGGGGTGCCCATGCATATACAGGAAATACAAAACCAAGTTTTTCCCCTGTTTGTAATATATAGGCAAATTTTTGATGATACATGGCATCGGCAATATTGACCAATGTGTCATTTGTAGCATCGGCAATTTTTTTTGCGGCAGCGTAGGAGTTCCCGCTACCAGAAAAATAAAAAATCATGGGTAAAACCTCCTGTATATTGTCTTTTTGGTACAATTATCATATCATAATTTGATAAAAAGAGTTTTTCAATTTTATTAAAGTTTTTTGAAACATTATAAAGGAAAATGTAAGAAAAGGGTGTTGTAGTATGAAAAAACGAAAAAGAAATCCATTGGCTATGCGTATGATTGCGATTGGTCTTTTGGTTTGTGCGGTTTCATTTTTTAGCAGTGATGACAATATCGCAAAAGGAGATTTGGAGGAGAGTGCAAGGAAAACATATCAAATTGGTGAGAATTGGCAGTGTGCAAAACAAGTAGATGAACGTATGGGAGCATTATTGTTTTATGATGAAAATACACAAGCACATAGGTTTTTGTTGTATCTCAAAAATGGTGGTATCAAAGGAGGGTATCAACTGATAAAAAGTGATAGCTCCACATACATAGAAAATGGTGTAGAAGGGTATGCGTTTCAAGAAAAAGGTATGGTGTTGTTTTCTATGAATACCGAACAAGTCAAAGAGATGTATGTGACAAATCAAGCAGGACATACCACAATCATACCTGTGGATGCATGGAACCCCTTTGCTTTGGTGATACCAGAGGGGGCAAAAGATGTGGTGTTGTATGGTAGAGAAAAACAAGAAATACCGATTGATAATATCAATGTGTATGAAAAGAAATAAAAGACCATATTTTGATTTCTGCAAGCAAATGTATACAACCAAGCATATGAAAATTGGAAAAGAGATGTTATGGAGAATGGTATATACAGAAAAAATCAAAAATCATAAAAAGCTGTTATGATAGGTGTGTTTCTTTTTCCATTCTTGTGCATGATGGTTTTTCCGATTGCCAATTTCAATCCAAATCATTCCTTAGACATGGGAATGGGAATGTGTTTGCCCAATATTATGAAAAAGATAAATATATATTTATCAAAACATAAAAAAGGCAAGTATTTTGCTTGCCTTTTTTATGTTTGTATTTTTTGATGATTTTTTGATTATTTTTTGAATACGTCTGTTTTGTCTGTTTTTTCCCAAGGCAAATCCAAATCGGTTCTGCCAAAATGCCCATAAGCCGCTACTTGTTTGTAAATGGGTCTTGTCAAATCGAAATTTTTGATGATTGCCGCAGGACGCAAGTCAAAGTTTTTCTGTACCAATGCAGTGATTTCTTCGTCAGATATTTTACCTGTGCCGTATGTGTTTACCAATATGGAAACAGGTTTTGCAACACCAATGGCATATGCCAGCTGTACTTCACATTTTTTGGCAATGCCACTTGCAACAATATTTTTTGCAACATATCTTGCAGCATAGCAAGCAGAACGGTCTACTTTTGTGGGGTCTTTGCCACTGAATGCACCGCCGCCATGTGCTGCATAACCACCATATGTGTCAACGATGATTTTTCTGCCTGTCAAGCCGCTATCACCTTGTGGGCCGCCAATCACAAAACGTCCTGTGGGGTTGATATAATATTTTGTGTTTTCGTCCAGCAATTCAGGAGCGATAACTTTTTGTATCACTTGTTCGATGACATCTTTGCGGATTTGGTCTTGTGTGGCTTCGGGGTCATGTTGTGTGGAAACAACAACGGTATCAATTCTTGCAGGTTTGTCGTCAATGTATTCCACGGTTACCTGTGCTTTGCCATCAGGACGCAGATAAGACAATGTGCCGTTTTTGCGTACTTCTGCCAAACGTTTTGTCAATTTGTGTGCCAAAGAAATGGGCAATGGCATCAATTCTTCTGTTTCGTCACAAGCAAAACCAAACATCATACCTTGATCACCTGCACCAGTGTCAAACTCGCTGTCATCTTCTCCAGTTTTGTTTTCCAATGCTTTGTCTACACCCATTGCAATGTCAGGGGATTGTCCATGGATGGAGGTGATGACAGAGCAAGTTTCGCAGTCAAAACCATATTTTGCTCTATTGTAACCGATTTGGTTGAGTGTATTTCTAACGATGGTTTCCACATCAACATAAGTGTTTGTTGTGATTTCACCCATGACAAATATGACACCTGTTGTGGTTGCGGTTTCGCATGCAACTCTTGCTTTGGGGTCTTTTGCCAATATGGTATCTAATATTGCATCTGAAATCTGGTCACAGATTTTATCGGGATGTCCTTCTGTTACGGACTCAGATGTGAATAATCTTCTGCTCATAAAAATAATAGCCTCCTTTTACGATTCTTCATTTTTTCATGATATTGCATAAAAAAAAAGCCGCAGGGCTTTTTTATTGTAGAACTCATCTTCCGCAAAAAATGCGGGGGAATTAGCACCGATGCGTAACCGCCGGTTGCTGGGTGTCATAGGGCCCTGTCCCTCAACCACTCTTGATAAGAATTTATGCAATTTTGTTTATTGTAACAGTTTCTATTTATGCTGTCAACATATTTTTGAAAATTCCTACTAATTTTGTAAGATTTTTAATGCATCGCTCCAAAACAAAACCAAATCTGCAAAATGCCATGTAGCGTTGGCGGGGCTTGTGGAAGGCAATTTGACAATAGGGCGGTTTGTAATGGGGTATAGATATTTTTTGTATAGTTTTTCGGCAGTGGCTCCATTTGCAAATATGGGTATATCGCCTGTGGTTTGTAATATGGGTTGTAAGTTCACAGGGGTGACATCTTTGATGCTGCTGTCACTGCTGCCGATGATGTTACAACTGTCTACAACATCATAAATGGCAATGTGTTGCTGTAATAAAAAATCTATTTTTTGTTGCTTTGTTTGTGGAAGTGGTGCTTTACATACGGCGGAAAGCACTTTCCAAAAACGATTTTGTGGGTGTCCATAATAAAAATCGGTTTCTCTGGATTTGACAGATGGTACAGTACCCAATAACAACAAACGACTGTTTTTATCATATATAGGTGGGAATGTGTGTTTTACAAAAGTTGCTTCCAAATATATCACTCCTTTTGTTACGACTGTATCATAAAACATGGAAAAAAGCCATGGTTTGAAAAAAAGTATTTATGAAAAAAGGGTTGAAAACAAAGGGTTTTTCATTGTTTCCAAAAAAAATAAAAAATTTTTTAAAAAAATATGGAACTTTTTGAAATGTGCCTCGTCTGATACAACATAAGCAACAAACAACAAAGAAAATAAAAAATAAATGTATATTTGAAAAGATATGATTTTTAGGAGGTCATGAATATGAAAAAAAATATGAATAAAACAATCGCAATGGCTTTGGCTCTGGCAGTGGTAGGTAGCACAGCAGCTTATGCAGCAGGAACAGAAAAAGCAACAACAAATACAACAACAAATCAAGATGTGTCTGTGGAACAAACAGAAAATGCACAAGCAGAAGTTGAAACTGGTTACATCACAAACACAGGCAAAGTGACAGAAATTGAAAATACAGAAGATGGCAACAAAGTTGTGACAATCGAAAATCAAAATGGCGGATTACGTTTCGTGGTATCTGCTACAACCATGATTGTAGACAGAGTAACAAATGAAGTCATTACTGCGGACAAATTGACAAAAGATATGCAAGTAAGCGTTGTATATGATGCCATGAGTCCTATGGGTATGAGCTTACCCCCTTACTTGGGCAATGTGACAGCGGTGGTTGCAAATGCGGACAAAGGCAATGTTTGTGTGGGTATGTTCAATAATGAATTGGTAAATGAAAAAGAAAAACTGCAACTGAATGTGGAAAAAGAAACAAAAGTATTGACAACATTGGGTACAAAAATGATTTTGGGTGCAGAAGACATCAAAGGTAAAAATGCAGTGGTATTTTATGATGCAACAACAAGAAGTATCCCTGCACAGACATCTCCTTCTTTGGTATTGTTGTTGGAAGAAAAAGAAGCTGTTGTAGAAGAAGCACCAGCAGAAGCACAAGTAGCAAAAGTAAAAACAGAAGCAAAAAGCGTTGTATTGCGTGATGCAGCAATGGCAAAAGGCTACAAAGTAATATGGAAAGGCAAAGCAGAACCTGTTGTATTGGAAAAAGATGGTCAAATCTCTGAAATTACAATCGGTAGTGCAACATATGTGGTGGAAGGCGACATGGCAATGAAAGCAAGTATGCCTGCACAACTGAAAGATGGCGTGTTGTATGTTTCTTCCGAAGTGATTGACAACTTAAAATAAGCCCCTTACTTATTATGCCTATAATATATTTACAAAAATAAAGAGAAATGCTGAAATCAGCATTTCTCTTTATTTTTATTTTTTGTCAAATAAAATATAATATTGCCAGCCTTTTAAGAAATTTAATTTCTCTGATATATCTGCGGGCAATTCGGTTGTATAATTGCCATCAATGTCTACATGGTATTGGTTGGACAATACAGGGTATTGTTTCCGCATTTCATTTATATGTGTATACAGTGGAGAAAGTCCGTCCATACCTGCAAGCTCTGTTGCCAAAGCACCCAGATAAAAAGAGCTGATGATGCCGTTTTCTGGCAAATTTGCTGCTTCTTTTTGCTGTTGGAAGTTACAAATTTCTGCGGCACTGTCATTCGCCCATATCAAAAATGGTGTTTCGTACATTGCAAGCTGTTCTTGTGGTGTGCCATTTGCATTGATGGGATAATCCAAAATATCAAAAAATGTCATACCATTTGTAAACCCTGGCAAATGGTCACCAAAATAAATCACAATGATTGGTTCTTCACTATTTTGGGCATAATCTGTCAAACGTTTTAATTGTGCATCACTATCTGCAATACCATGGAAATATTGTGTCAATAAATCGCTTTCTTCTGCGGTCAATGCAATATCTGTGTCAAAATTTTGTTCCAATGGACCAAATTTATGTTCATATGGCCCATGGTTTTGTATGGTTGTGGTAAAAGAAAACAACGGGTTTTCGGAAGAAGCAATGTGTTCTTCTAACACAGATATGAGTTTATCAAATGTAGCCTCTTCATTGATATAACCACCTATACTTTGTGTTTCAGGGTCGAAAGAGTCTTCCAAGAAATAGCTGGTTTCAAATCCCATATGCGAAAATACATTTTGTCGATTGTAAAACCAAGCATATCCTGGATGTATGGAAACAGTATCATAGCCGATTTTTGAAAGACGACGAGGCAAAGCATCAATATCATGATGTATAAAATGATAAGATGGCAATGGTGTATGTAAAAATTTTGTGGGCAGCCCAGTCAATGTGTCATATTCTGTGTTGGAAGTACCGCCACCATAATTGGGTACTATGATGTGCCCACTGACAGCATTTTTGTCTGCACAAAGTTCTTTAAAATGTGCCATAGGGTCAATATGACCATCAAAAGAAATATGTTCGTTTTCGCTCAAATCAGAATAGGCTTCACCCATAATCATGACAATATGTGGTTTTGTTTGTATCTGTGTTGTTTTTGCATTATATATGGCATCGTATTTTGATTTTTGATATTGCTTGGGTGGGTCTATGTGGCTGATGTTTAATTGATGGAAAAAAGAATACACCAATCCACGGCTGTTGTATTGATTGACTTGAAAATATGGATTTTCAATGATAGCGTAAGTATCATACAAATCTTTGTTGTCATAAACAGCTTGATTGCAGATACCACCAAACACAACCAATGGTAATAACGCAATGCCTCTTTGTTTCCAAGATGGTACCGCATTTTGACTGCATAAAAAAGACAACACAAATAAAACCAATAAAAGCAAAATACCAAAAACAATCAATAAAATGCGAAAAAATGGGAATGTTTTTATGATAGAAAATACTTCTTTTACCAATGTCAAATCTGTGGGCAAAAGTGGTTCTTGTCGCAAAGATATTTTGATTTTATCTGCTACTGAAAATAATATCCATATCCCATTGACAAAAAATGCTGAAAAAACAGCTCTTGCAGAAATGAGATAAACAACACACACAGCCAAAAAAGCTGGAAAAAAGTTCCATAATATCAGCGAAGGTTGCGAAAAGAATATATGTGCAACTTCGGAACGATTTGTGGTTGGAATATAAAGTGAAAGAAATGTGGCAAGCGATGCACTACAAAACAAAAACAATAGAATATAACGTTGTTTTTGAAAATAGCGACACTGCATCATTTTTTGTTTACATTGTTCAAAAAACAAAGAAAAACCTCCTTATTTACATATATTTACATATTTATGTTTTGTCAAAAATATTGTTTATAATTTCGGTATTATACGAGATTTTATAAAAAAAGTAAAGAAACTGATGATAGAAAAGTCGTAATTTTAAGAAAAAAATCGCTTTTTTTATGGGGGAAATCGTGTATAATAAAAAGAGTTTGTCAAATAAAGGGCAAACATTGTCACAATGTGTTAGATTTGATATAATAAATCAATTATAGGTTTGGAAAAGAACGGAAATCTTTTTAGGAGAAGTCATCACCATGTCAGAAAATAAAATAGATTATGGACGCAAACAGCAACAGACTGTTTTGCCACAATATAAGCAAAGTCCAAAAGGCCCTAGACAGACAAGGCACTATGAAGAATATAAACAAGCAGAAAAACAACGACAGATGCAGGCAGAGCAACAACGACAACAAATGGAACGTAAAAACCAAATGTTGGAAAAACAGCGACAAATACAACTGTTGCAACAGGTAGAACATAAAAATCAGATACAGCAACAACAGCAACAACAAATGGAACGCAGAAACCAGATGCAGCAAAAACAAAAACAAATACAGCAGCAAA
>CAJMNV010000055.1 GCA_905214825.1 uncultured bacterium
TATGGTAATAAAAAATTTTATATTCATTCCATAATCAAACAAAATAAAAAAGAGTTCTAATTTTTGTTTTTTCAAAACATACACCTCTTTTTTTATTTCGTACCAAACACATGACGCCCGATTGTTTTGGTAATGGGCACACTCCAAATCCATCTGCTGGTTGCTGTTGCCGGATTCCAATAATATAATGCCCCATTTGTTGGATCCCAGCCATTGAGGGCATCTTTTGCCGCTTGCAGTGCAGTTTCATTGGGTGTCAGATAAAACTGTTTATCTTGGACTGCATCAAATGCCCCAGGCTGATATATCACTTCTTCAATGCTATTTGGAAAATTCGGGCTTGCCACACGGTTCAACACAACCGCTCCCACTGCCACCTGTCCTTCATAGGGTTCTCCTCTTGCTTCTCCATGTATAATAGATGCCAGCAAATAAATATCATCATCATAATCACTGGTTTCTGTTTCACCCACGCCGCTGGTTCCTGTACCCACAGAAATACCCAATGCCTGCAATGTATCTATGCCTGCAATACCATCGACTTTCAATCCATTATCTGCTTGAAAACGTCGAATTGCCTCATACGTTCTTGTACCAAACACCCCATCCGGTGTACCTGTATAATATCCCAACTCCTTCAATTTTTCTTGTGTTTGTCTGACCAAACCACCTCTTGTCCCCCATGATACCAGTTTAATAACAGGAATTGTTTGCAGTTGTGGCTGGTTTGTTTCTCCAAAGCACCAAAGACCAAAACAGCACAAAAATGCCATACAAAAACAAACAATACTTTTTTTTTGTTTCATGTATGCTCCTCCTTTTTTATGATGCCGCATTTTGCCATAATTCCACCACTTTCAATTTGATTTTTGGCATTGTTTTCTGTTGCTCCATAGCAGAAATCACCAAAAATTCTTCTTTTGTCAATGCATTTTCCAAACGGATATGACTTTCTTGTGTAGGGTGGCTCCAAGCCGCATCTACATAACACATCTGCGGATACAACACACACCACCAATTATGCCCCTCTGCTACACCAATTTCGATACGCAATGCATCATACATACCTGCTGGAAATACCAAATCACCATATTGTTTTTGTGGGAATTGTTCTTGTACCAAACAAACAGATACCGCATAATCGTAACCTTGTCGTTGTACTTCTTCTGTGGCAATGCGGCAAATTTCTGTTTTACTGTTTTGTAGCAATGTCAATGTTTCGGCTTTGGATTGACATTTTGCCAATTTTTCTCCAAACACTGCCAACACCTTATCTCGCACGTCTAATTTTAATGCTTGGTCTTTGTCATCATCACTGTTTGCCAAAACATGAAACCGCACAACTTTTGCAGAAACACCTTGTTGTATTTGTGCAGCATAACTTTTTGTTTGTGACATGCCATACCAAACACAACAAGCAATTCCCATCATAAAAGCAATCCATATATATTTTTTTTCTTTTTTCCAAATATGACATATTTTATATTTCCATAATGGTAAATACTGCATTTGTATCGCCTCTTTCTATGTGATACAAAGAGTATATCCATAATATATCATATCCAAACATCAACGAATACGCCCTGTGTCCTCCAAAATCACCTGACAATTCACAGAAATTTCCATATCCTGCCAGCTTTTTTTATCGTCATACAAATTGGGACATTCTCTTTGCAATCTTGCCCACAAACCAAATACATCACCATCTGTTTTTTGTTGTACTGTTTTTATTGTATTTTCCAAATTTATTTTTATGATGTTTGCAAACAAATTTTGCACTTCTGTTCTGTTTTTTTCTTCCATCATGGTTTTGTCATTGCTCCCTGTAATGCCGCCAAATAATTGGAACGACATATCACAAACAATATTGCCATCACGCAATGCATAATCATAATGAACTTTATTTTTTCTGATTTCAAAAGGAATGGTCGCTTTTCCATATTTTCCCTCTATTACAGCCCCTGTACCTTCTTCCGATAATAAAAGTGCGTATTGCTCCATGTCGTCTGATAATGCAAACAGATATTGTGCATTGTGCAGAGCAATCCCACCACCCAAAGAAAGCCCTTTTTGTGTTGCTGTGATGCGTGGCAATATCATACTGCCTTTTTGTATCTGCAAATCTGTCTGCATGGTATCCAAATCCATGGCTCTTGTCACAGCCACTTCATTCGCTGTATTTTTATAAAAATCCCATAAAAATAACCCTGTGGAGTTATCCACTTCTGTAATGGCATTGACACAATTTTTTGCATCTTGTTCTGTCGCCAAAACCATCACTTTTTCAGAAACCGTAATCCCCCGCAACAATTCCTCTGCAATGCTTGCAAAAGCGTCTGCATCTTCCAATAACGATTTGCCAAATACAACGGTTTTTAACTGCCCCAAATAGACCTCTCTGGAACTATGGCTGTCTGCCAGTGCAACGGCTTTTGTCAATGTATCGG
This sequence comes from uncultured bacterium, assembly GCA_905214825.1. Lineage (GTDB taxonomy): Bacteria > Bacillota > Clostridia > Lachnospirales > Anaerotignaceae > Anaerotignum. The sequence continues at coordinate 2,448 of CAJMNV010000055.1, forward strand.
CTTCCATAGCATACACCGTTGCCTCTGCTTGTGTGGTTTTTGCAGGTGCAAATGTAAACAACATACCATTCTCTGTGCGGTCAACACCCAATGTGATGACATATGACCTGTCTTCTGGGTCTTTGCCGTCCCAGCACCCTGTCAAACAAAAAGGCAAAATCAACAAAAGCAATACAAAATTTTTTCTCATGATGATTTTCTCCTTTCTTTCCATATGCTTTTACACAAAAAACAAATTGGAAAAATTCCCAAATATACAGCACTGACAAAAGGCTGTACAAAATTCCGAAATGCATAAGCACTTGCCATATCTTTTGGAAACATTGCCCCCAAAAAAAGCAATGGAACCCACAGGAACAACCAATACCGCCGTTTGCGTTCTCCTTTACAAAACAATCGTTCTGTACTGATACTGCCAAAAAACAACACACCAGATATATAGATAAATACCGATACCGTCCAAAACCAAAGCAACAATATATCTTTTCTATTCAAAAATATACCCGAAAACCCAATACATTCCACCATTTGCAATGTTGGGAACATTTTTTTGGACAATGCTTCTACACCATAAATGCTCAAACATAAAAATATCACAATCATCAACAATACTGTGACAAAAAGCAATGACAATGCAACACTTTTTTTTGCTTGTTTTGGTTTTTGCAAAAACGGAGAAACAAAAAGCAAAAATAACATTGCTTGGAACAACGGTTGTACCACTGCCGCACCTTTTCGTATTTGTGTCAAATCGGGGAGTGTCACAGGCAAAAAATATGCCTCTTTGACAGAAACCCCTACCGCCAACAATAATATCAAAAACGGCGGAAATACAAAGAAAAAGAGTATTTCTGCGATTCTTGCCTGTCCTTCTATTCCTCTTGCAACACCAAATGTTGCCAAAAGCAATAACACCAAAACCATCAGCCAACTGGGCGTATGTGGTAACATTATCCTTTGCAATATCTCTGTAAATATTCGCAATTCCAACATACCATCTACCGCCAATTTCAAAATAAATCCCACAGAAAGTATCGTCCCGAATGTGTTGCCGAATGTATTTCTGCTCCATTCCATCGCTGTCCAGCTTGGTTGTCTTGCATACAGTTGCGTCAATACCAATGAAAACAATGTTGCAATCAAACCACCAATTCCCATCACAATCCAACAGCTTTTTTGTGCATCTGCTGCCAATTCCGCAGGCAAAAACAAAGAAGCCGTACCAAAACAACAAAGCAAAAGCATTGCTTGCAACTGTCTGATAGATATTTTATGATTATCCGAAAACATCAATGTTCGCCTCCCTTTTTGCTGAATATAGACATTTTTTGTTTCAACCATTGCAACGGCATACGAAACAAGCTGTCTTTCAAATCCCGATAATTATTTGCCGATGCAGAACAAAAAGGGTACAAATACGGAATACCATAAGATGACAGTTCTGACAAATGCACCAAAATCAACAACACACCTGTCCAAAATCCAAATAAGCCCAATGTTGCTGCCAAAAAAATCACCACATATTTACTCAATCGCAATCCTGAAACCACAGAAATATTGGGTATCACAAATGTACAAATCCCCGTCAATGCCGACACAATCACAACCGCAGGACTAACCAAGCCCGCATCCACTGCTGCTGAACCAATAATGATACCACCAACAATGCCGATTGTGGAACTCACAGGAGATGGCAAACGAATACCCGCTTCTCGGAGCAGTTCAAAAGCCAACTCCATCAACACCACTTCTCCCACCACAGAAAACGGGATACTTTGTCTGGTTTCTGCAATTTTCAAAGCCAATGATGTGGGCAACAATTCTGGGTGGTATACACCCAACGCAATATAAAGCCCCGGCAACGCTACTGCCACAAATGCCGCAACATACCGCATAAACCGAATAAAGCTCATGATTTCAAATCGGTCATAATAATCTTCTGCCGCTTGGAAAAAAACATTCAATGTTGTGGGTAACAATATCACAAATGGGCTGTTATCCACCACAACCACCACACGCCCCTCCAACAATGCCGCAACTGCTTTATCTGGGCGTTCTGTCATTTGTAATTGTGGAAATGGGGAAAACTTACGTTTTTCTAAAAATTGCTCCAATACGCCACTATCCAATATGGCATTTGTTTGTATCTGCTCTATTTGCGTTTTGACCTGTTCCAATATTTCCGGTCTGACCAAATCCGAAAAATATAATAATGCAATATCTGTTTTGCCTCTGCTTCCACATTGGTTGCGAATAACTTTCAAACGGGTATCTCGAATACGCCGCCGAATTAAAACCAAATTGGTTGCCAAAACTTCTGTAAATGCATCTTTTGGCCCTTGTACCACAACTTCTGTTTCTGCCTGTCCTACCCCTCTGTTTGGATAACCCTTTGTGGAGGCCTGCAAAGCAAACGGACTGCCGTCCATAAAAATCAAAGTATCTCCTACCAATACTCCTTGTACCACTTTTTCCAAATCTTGTACAACCTGTACATCTTTGTTTGCAATGACACTATCCATCAGTGCTTGCAATCTGCCTTCTGCTTCCATATTGTCGCAACGGTTCATAATATTAGTCAATATGACTTCTTCAACCGCTGGTGTACTGACCATATTGTCTACATAAATCAGACACAACCGCCATTTTCCATCAACTGCACAAAATTCACGAAATATAATATCGCCGCAATCTGCAAATCGTTGTTTCATATAATAGATATTTTCTGTCAAACTTTTTGTTATCTGCATGATTTTTTTCACCTGCCCTTTTGGCATAGTGTGTCGCAAACAAAGCAAAAATATACCAATAAAAAAGGAGCATACTTTACTTTTGCAAAGTATACTCCCACCATAATTTTTTATCTTTATTCTCCTGCAATATCCATTTTTGTCACACGCACAGAAGGCGAACCTTTACCGCTTTGTGCAAAAAACAAATCATTGCCGACTTCTTGTATTTGTTCCAACAACTTATAAAAATTTCCTGCAATGGTGATTTGTTCTACCGGATAAGATTTTTTGCCATTTTCTACGCAAAAACCCTCTGCCAAAAGTGAAAAATCACCCGATATGGTATTTGCCCCTGCATGCAAACCTGAAATATCGGTAATCAACAGCCCATTTTCCATATCTTGTAACAACATTTCTTGTGATTTTGTGCCTTTTTCCATATAAAAATTGGTTGCTGCTGTTTTGACAGGTGCCTGTAATCCTGCTTTGAATCCATTTCCTGTGGAAGACACACCGTCTTTTTGTGCTGCTTTGCGATTGTACAAATATGTTTGCAATATGCCATTTTGTATCACAACTTTATCATAACAAGCAACACCTTCACTATCAAAAGGTGTGGAAACATAACCATTTTCCAAAAGTGGGTTATCATGCAATGTCACACAACCAGCTGCTATTTTCTTTCCAACTTTGTCTTTGAGCAGTGAAAAACCTTTTTGCACTTGTTCTGCATAAAACACTTCATTGTATACGCCCAAAAATGATGCCATAACCGCCTTATCTAATACAACATCATACTTTCCACTTGGGATTGTTTTCGCCCCCAAATGGGATGCTGCACGCTCTGCGGCACTTTTCCCTGTTTGGGTTGGGTCAAATGTTTTCCAATCATTGCCTTTCCAAAAATCAGAACCCGTTTTTACTTCATCACCATTTTTTGCAATAGCACTGACATAAGCCGTTGCACCATTTCTACAAAATGATAATGACAATCCAAAACTGTTTGCAATGGCTGTTTGATTGTGATATGTGCCAAACACACAATAATCAATAGATGCAATGGGTAATTTTGTATGCATTGCAGCAGTTTCCATTTTTTTGGCTGCCAAAATCTTTTCTTCCGGTGTCAATCGCTCCAACATTTCATTTTCGCATTGCAATGTTGGATATTGTAATTCTGGTGGATACAATGTTTCTTTTTGTGTTTCACACAGCAGTTGTGCATTTTCTTTTGCTGTATGCAACAAATCCGTCAAACCTTCTTCTGTGAGTTGTTCGGTATAGGCATAACCGGTTTTGTTTTCAAAATTGCCACGAAATGCAATACCTTGTGTACTGCTGTTTTCATAATTGTTGACTTCGCCTTCCATCACCATGACTTCAAACGCTTCTGTTTTTTCATAATGCATTTCACAGTCGGAAAATCCCATACCCAAAGCCTGTTGTATGACTTGTTTTTGTATATCCTCCCATTTCATGCAATTACCCCCTTCCGCCAACTGTCATTTCTTTGACACGAATGGCAGGTTGTCCCACGTCAGTTGGAATAGAACCACTGATACTGCCGCACATACCTTGTGCTCGTTTCAAGTTGTTGCCTACTCTGTCAATATCCATCAACACTTCTGCCCCTTTACCAATGAGCGTTGCCCCTCTGACAGGCTCACAAATTTCTCCGTTTCGTATCAAATAACCTTCCAAAACTGCAAAATTAAAAGAACCTGTTGCAGGGTCTACACTGCCACCACCCATTTGTTTGGCATATAGCCCAAAATCTGTATCTTTTATCATTTGCTGTACAGAAGTATCCCCTGCTGCCAAAAATGTATTTGTCATACGGCTTGTGGGGGCATAACGATAATTTTGTCTTCTGGCAGAACCTGTGGTTGCCATACCCATACGTTTTCCATTCATGCGGTCAATCAAATAAGATTTTAAAATGCCATTTTCAATGAGTATATTTTTTCTGGTTGGTGTACCTTCATCATCAATATTTGCAGAACCCCAAGCATTGGGTATTGTGCCATCATCAATGGCTGTTACCAATGGAGAAGCAATCTGTTCACCCAATTTGCCCGCAAACACAGATGCATTTTTTGCAACAGCAGTTGCTTCCAAACCATGTCCGCAAGCCTCATGGAATATGACACCACCAAAACCATTTTCTATCACAACAGGCATTTTACCAGCAGGACAATGCCTCGCCCCCAGCATTGTTACAGCAATGCGTGCTGCTTCTTTTGCTGTTTGTTCTGCATCTATTTGTGAAAATAGTTCAAACCCCACAGCCCCGCCTGGCCCCAAGTGCCCGCTTTGTTTTTCAGACGCAGATGATGCCACCGCTTCTATGGAAAAGCGACTGCGTATACGACAATCTTCTGCCCATATGCCCTCTGTATTTGCTACCAATATTTCTTGTGTTACGTCCAAAAAAGAGGCTTTTGTTTGTGTGATACGGCTATCATATGCAGATGCCGCCGCAGATGCCGCAAAAAGGCGTTCTGCTTTTTTTCTTTTTTCTACATGGTTGGGTAATATTTGTATGGGATTTCTGTTTTGATATGTGTATACTTGGCACGGTTGTAATTTTTGTAGTTGTGTACCTTTTTGTGCTGCTGCCAATGTACGTGCTGTTTGTATCAAACTTTGTTCTGTGACATCGTTTGTATAGCCATACAACACACGGTTTCCAAAAAGCAAACGAATACCAACGCCATAATCCATGCCACCAAATGCAGTTTCCACAACACCATTTACCGTTTCCAAACGATTGCGTTTTGTGCGTTCTGCATACACTTCGGCAAAATCTGCCCCCGTTTGCAGTGCTGCCTCCAATGTATGCATGACTAAGGACTGTTTCAGCATGATTTCCCCTCCTGTTCTTCTAAATAGCAAGCAATGGCTTCCAAATAATGTAAAATGCCATTGCTTTGTTGTTTGATTTCATATTTTTTGTCAAATGTAGTATAAGGAATAGACTTTCTTCCGCCATTTTTTGCCGCCTGCCAATATGTTTGCAGTGTTTCCAAAGGCAGAAAATAATACTCTCCCAATGATGAAAAATACACCAACAAAAAAGCAATCCCTTGTTGTTTTTGAAAATCTTCCATAAATGCCAACTGATGGGCATGTATATTTTGCAAAGGCAAATGCTTTTGTGCTGTTTCTTTGGCATCAAAGCAAACCGGTATCCCTTGTACCACTCCCATATAATCCACAGTACTGTTTTGGTCAAAATATGCCAATGTGATGGTATGTTTTTTGTTATCCACTTTGACAGGTGTAATCGGTGTTGGTATTTTTTGCAACAAAGCCAATCCTTTTCTGCGATATTGTTCATTTGTAAAATTGATACGTTCTTCTAATGCACTACCTCTTAATCCTCTTGAATTCCAATATGCCATATACTTTTCTTTTTCCCTCCTAAAAATGCCCTTGCCAAAAAGACAAAGGCACAATATCAGTATAGCACATTTTTTCCATACATTGTAAAACAAAATTCAATGACTTTCTGCCAATTCTGACACCTTCACAAAACAAACTCCCTCTTTTTGCAAAGGCTCTTTCAAATTTTGCAATGCTTGCACAGTCACCATACCACCCTCAGGGCCTACATGCCCAATGGCAATGGCACGACCATTCTTTTTGGCAATTTCTGCGGCCTGTCGCAGTTGTTTTTCGATTTGTGCCACACTATCTGTGCTATCTAAAAAAACATCTCGTTTCAGATATGTAATGTCTTTTTGTTCTGCCAATGTGGCACATTTTGAATTTGATGTTGTCACACTATCTATAAAAACACCATGGTTTTGTTTGATGGTATCTAACACCATAGATAACACTTCCTCATTTTCCATCACCGCAGACCCCATATGGTTGTTCATACCTACCGCTTGTGGCACAATGGTAAATGCTTCTTTGATACATTGTTGTATACTTCGTTCGTCCATATTACAAAAAATACCTTTATCCCCTACCCATTCTTTTTTTCCAGTCAATGACTCCATAGGCATATGTATGATGACTTCTTTTCCTGCATTGACGGCATTTTGTGCATCTTCTGCACTTTGCGAAGAAAATGGCATAATTGCCGCTGTAAGCGGAATATCCAACGCCAGCATTTCCGCTGTACCTTCTCCACCATATCCAAAATCATCAATGATAATCGCAAGTTTTGCGGTTGTTGGCGTGGCTGTAACAGGCACATCCGCATCAAGCCATGCGGCTATTCTGCCCCCCACAAAACAAAGTGCAAATAATGCAACATAAAACGGACATTTTTTGGCCTTTTTCAAAATCTCTTTCAAAATAACACACCTCAAATACCATGATTTATATTCATATTATCCAAAAGACCTTGTCTTTTATGTCAATGTTTTGATGTGAAAAATCCATTTTTTCGCCAAATATGATATTCCTGTGCAATCCATGCCAATGCAGTGACACAAGCCAAAATATCCGCAATCGGAGCTGCCGCCAATGCTCCAGTCAAACCATATTTTGCAGAAAACAATATCGCCAATGGTATCAAAAAAACAATCTGTCTGGACAATGCAGTTGCCAATGCTTTTGCAGGTTTTCCAATGGCTTGAAAAAAAGAGGCTGTCACTTGTGGCAAACCATACACAAAAAACCCCATCATATATAATCGAAAACAATATGCAGAAAATTCTTGATACAATGGATCATTTTTTACAAACCAACTACCAATCATACCTCCGCAGAAATGAAATATCAAAAACCATACACCAGAAATCACAAATGATACAACAATCGCAACACGAAATGTTTGCATCACACGAGTGTATTGTTTTGCACCAAAATTAAAACCATTGATGGGTTGTGTACCAGAAGCCACACCCACAAACATGGCGTGTGCCACTTGATACGTTTTCATCATCATGCCATATCCAGATAATGCCATTTCACTGCCATATTTTGTAACTGCTCCATAATTTCTCATCAAATGATTCATGACAATTTGTGTCAATGCAGTTGCAGTATGCATACACAAGCTCGGAAATCCCAAACAAAAAATGCTTTTGCAAGTATCCCATGATAATCTCATATTTTGTTTTGCAAATGTAATGTTTTGAAATTTGCGTATATATGCAAAACAAATACCGCCTGCCACTATTTGCCCAATAATTGTGGCAATCGCCGCACCAATTATCCCCATATCAAAACCAAATATCAGCACAGGGTCTAACACCAAATTGATTACCGCCCCCATCATCATACTTTTCATGGCATATTTTGGATTGCCATCTGCACGAATGATTGCCGTAAATGTCATATTTGCCATTTGAAATGGCAAACCCAATGCCAATATCCGCATATACATTGTCGAAAGCCCAAGCACTTTTTCAGACGCACCAAACAATACTGCCAATGATGTACAAAACACCCATACCACAATCGCCAGACCAATGCCAAAAAGCAACAACAATGAAAAGCTGTTTCCCAATATTTTTTCTGCTTGTTGTTGTTCTTTTTTGCCCAAACAAAGACTGATATTGGCTGCACAACCATCTCCCAACATCAAAGCCAGTGCTGCGGATATGGTAATCATGGGAAAAGCAATATTCGTTGCCGCCACACCATGTATCCCCACTGCATGCCCCACAAATATCTGATCAACAATATTGTACAAACAGTTTACCAACAATGTCATCACCGTAGGGACAGAAAACTGCAACAATAATTTTCCAATCGGTTCTGTTGCCAAAGGATTTTGTTTTGTCTGTTCCATAGATATACGCCTCCTTGTTGTTACAAAAAAAGACACCATTTCGGTGTCTTATATTTGCATTTTTTCGAGCAATAGACAGCCGAAAATCAACACCATACTGCAAAAAAATGTTTGGTATTGCTTTCTTCTCCCATCCAGACTGTCTGTCGGCTTTGTAATTGCAACAAATCTGCCTTTTTGGCTTGCGGGCTGTCACCGCCGGTAGAGATTTTCCCATTCTCGAAGAAATTGCTATATTATATTATGTTTTCCATTTTATTTTATGACAATATTGCCACAATTACCACAAAACTTTTGTCCCTTTGTCAATGCCATACCACAGTTTTGACAAAATGCTGGTGTTTCTTCTTGTTCCGACCACTCTGCTAATTTTTGTTGTTCTTTTTCTGCTTTTTTCTGTTGTGCACGTTCTTCTTTTTCTATTTGTCTATTTATTTTTATTTTTTCAATTTCTGATTCTAATGATGCAATATTTTTTTTTGCCAAAATAATTTTTTGACAAATATCCATCGCTGGTTGCTCTAATGGTTCTCCTGCAACAAATTTTTCCCAATAATACAACCCCAATTCCCTTTGATATGCACTGATATTGCCTTTTTGTACTGTAATATCACTATTGATACGATTGATTTCCAAACCATCATTGGCTTTGTCTGCTGCATTTTTTGCAAATTCTCCCAATTTATCTAAAAAAGCCATTTGCCACACCTCTCATATACCTGTTTTTATTCTTATATTCGCCAAAAAATCTTATTTTCCTACATTTATTTAAAATTGTTTGTCATAACAAAACGATTTGTTTTCTAAAATTTCCATGTTTGCATTTTATTTTACATCTACTTTATGGAAACTGTCTGAAAAATATGGTTTTTTTACAAGCTTTTATTCTAATTTCACAAAAAAAGTGCATTATAAAAAAGAGCTATTTACATTGCAAAAATACCACCGTATAATGATAAGTATTAAATTTGGGGAATTGTGATTTAGAATTATAAGAGGGAGTCTTATTATGGAGTTGTTGAAACAAAGAATATTAAAAGATGGTATAGAAATTGGTACAGAAATTGTCAAAGTGGACTCATTTCTCAACCATCAATTAGACATTGGTTTGTTTATGGCATTGGGAAAAGAAATCCATCGTCGTTTTGGTCATTTGGGTATCAATAAAATATTGACTATAGAATCCTCTGGTATCGGGGTTGCAGCAGTCACCGCAATGTATTTTGATTTGGTGCCTGTTGTGTTTGCAAAAAAAACACAACCTAGCACCATGACAGAGACATATTATGGGGCAGAAGTCAAATCTTTTACAAAAGGAACTGTTTCCATTGCTCGCGTTTCCAAAAATTACTTAAATGCAAATGACAAAGTATTGATTATTGATGATTTCTTGGCACATGGTGAAGCAGCCGCAGGACTTTCCAATTTGGTAGAACAAGCAGGTGGTACAGTATGTGGCATTGCAGCAATAATTGAAAAAGAATTTCAAGGAGG
>CAJMNV010000056.1 GCA_905214825.1 uncultured bacterium
GGTGTGTAAGCACCTTTTAGAAGCCCATTACCTTTGGGTGATGGGTAGTTCACATGAAATAAGGAGGAAAACAAATATGTTACAAAAAGCATTGGAAACATTACGCAATCAAAATCAAAAAATATTGGTTTGTTTGGGTAACGACAAACAGGCCCAAACACAATGGCTTGATGCAGGCGGCAGTGCAGGGCATTTGCTTTCTGAAAAACAACTGCAAAGCATATTGCTCACAGGTGGTGTTGTGTTGCCAAAAGAATTGGCATTTAGTGGCACTTTGGAGACATTTGTTTCATTGTTTCCAAAAAATCAGGCAGAGCAAAGCAAACAGTTGGTCAATGATTTTTTGTCAGGTGTTGTGGCAGAGTATCAAGCAGGAAAATGGTCTTTTTTCACTTGTAAAGTGGTTGTAATGGGGTGTTGTATGGGAGAATATCTGAGTATTGTCAATCGCAAAGAAGTTTTGAATTTGTTTTAATATAATTGTTGTGTTCTTTTTTTTGGTTTTGCAGCATATCATAATTGCAGACCGAAAGGAGGCAGCACAATGGGAAAAAAACAAAAACAAGCACGCATATTACGCCGCAATTTATTGGGTGTGTTGGTGTTTGTGGCGGCTTTGCCTGTACTTTGGCCCATGGGTGGTGCGGTGTTTGCCTTGCAAGAAATATTGCCCGGACAAGTACAAGAGGTCCAGTTGCCACAATCGGAAACTGTGGAAGCCGTTTCGGAATCGGATACAGCACAACAAAAAAAGGAAAAAGGCTTGTTAAGCATGGAAGATATTACATTTGAACAACAAAAAGAAGATGTGGTAGATGTCAAAATTGCAGAGCAGGAATTGCAGAATATACAAAATTTTGCGTATCTCAAAAAAAATTATTATGTGGTGGATAGCCGTACTGTATTTTTGCCAGAGGATATTGACACACAAAAAGCATTGACAAAAGATTTCACCATAGACAAAGAGAGCAAAGAACCACAAGTTTTGATATTCCATACCCATGCGTCAGAGGCATTTGCAGATAGTGATATGTCAAAAGGTCTAGATGAGGGTATCTGGGGTGTGGGAGAGCATCTCAAAGAAATATTGGAAACAAAATATGGCATATCTGTATTACATCATGACGGGGTATATGATGTTGTCAATGGAAAAGGGAAGATTACAGGTGCTTATGAGCGTATGGAACCGCCCATTCGGCAAATATTAGAAGAAAATCCTTCTATCAAAGTTTGTATTGATATGCATCGGGACGGTGTGGCAGAAGGTACAAAATTGGTCACAAATGTGAATGGTAAGGATTGTGCACAAGTCATGTTTTTCAATGGGCTTTGCCGTTTGAACCAAGATGGTCGCCCCATTCCGGCCCCTGGGCTTTCCAACCCTTATATAGAGGACAATTTGGCATTCAGTTTGCAAATGCAAATGCAGGCAAATGCAAGATTTCCAAATTTTTCAAGACGTATTTATTTGAATGCATATCGTTTTAGTTTGCATATGAAACCTCGCTCTACACTCATTGAAGTGGGGGCACAAACCAATACAAAACAAGAAGCAAGAAATGCTATGGAACCTTTGGCAGAAGTTTTGGCAGCTGTGTTGTTGGAGGATACATAAAGTAAAACCCAAGAGAAAATTTTTTCTCTTGGGTTTGTTTTTTATAGTTCTTTTTCAAAATATATTTTGTTTTGTGCAATGGCTTTTTGTGTGACTTCTGTTGCAGGACCACCCCATACATTTCTTGCTTGCACACATTGTTGTACACCAATGGCATCATATACATTTTCTGTGAATATAGGAGAAATGGCTTGATATTCCTCCAAGGATAAGTCATCCAGACTGGTATTGTGTTCTATGCAATACAGCACCAACTGTCCAATGACAGCATGGGCATCACGGAATGGCATGCCTTGTTTGACCAGCCAATCTGCGGCATCTGTGGCATTTGTGAAACCGCATTTTGTGGCAGATAACATTTGTTCTTTGCGGAACGTTGCGGTTGCCATCATATTTGTGAATACCGGCAAACACATTTTGATGGTATCCACAGCATCAAACAATGCCTCTTTGTCCTCTTGCATATCTTTGTTGTATGCCAACGGCAACCCTTTCATTGTAGTCAAAAGCCCCATCAAATGTCCGTATACACGCCCTGTTTTTCCACGAATGAGTTCTGCCATATCTGGGTTTTTTTTCTGTGGCATAATGCTGGAACCAGTTGCATATGCATCATCTAATTCTACAAAACGAAATTCGTGACTGCTCCACAATATGACTTCTTCACAAAAACGGCTCAAATGCATCATCAACATAGAAAGACAATATACCAATTCTATGCAGAAATCTCTGTCAGAAACGGCATCCATACTATTTGCAGAAATTGCAGAAAAACCTAATTGTTCTGCAACGAATACTCTGTCTAGGGGGTATGTTGTGGTTGCCAATGCACCACTGCCCAAGGGCAATACATCGGTACGTTTGAAAGCATCGTGTAGTCTTTCGTTATCCCGTTTGAACATTTCCACATATGCCAAAATATGATGTGCCAATGTGACAGGTTGTGCCCGTTGTAAATGGGTATATCCAGGCAATATAGTTTCTGTGTGTTGTTCTGCCAAATCGTTGAGTGTGACAAGCAGTGTTTTGAGCAACTGTTGTATATCTTGGATTTCTTTTTTGGCATACATACGAGTATCCAATGCAACTTGGTCATTGCGGCTTCTGCCGGTATGTAGCTTTTTACCTACATCACCAATACGGCTGATGAGTATGGTTTCTATGTTCATATGAATATCTTCGGCTTTTTCATCAAATGTGACAGTACCTGTTTCAATATCGCAAAGTATTTCATTCAATGTCTTGCAAATCAAATCAGCCTCTTCTTTTGGAATAATACCTTGTTTGCCAAGCATGGTTGCGTGGGCAATACTGCCTGTGATGTCCTCGTGATACATACGACTATCAAAACCAATGGAAGAATGAAAATGGTCTGTGAAACTGTCAGTGGATTTTGTAAAACGCCCACCCCAAAGTTTTTGCATCGTAATCGTCCTTTCTGAAAAGCAGTTTATTTTTCATTGTTTTGCATCATCATTGCACGCACTTTCAAAGGCAATCCAAATAAATTGATGAAACCATCAGCGTCTTTGTGGTTGTACAGTTCTCCGGTTGTGAAACTTGCCATAGATTCGTTGTACAAGCTGTAAGGAGATGTAGCCCCTGCGGGTGTGATGTTGCCTTTGTATAATTTCAGTTTTACAGTACCTGTTACAGTTTCGTTTACTTTATCAAAATATGCACTCAATGCTTCACGCAAAGGTGTGTACCATTCTCCGCTGTATACCAATTCTGTAAATTTGTTGCTTGCAATTTCATTGTATGCTTGTGTCTTTTTGTCAGTGCAAAGATATTCCAGTTCACGATGTGCATAATATAATATGCTGCCACCGGGGGTTTCGTATACGCCACGGGATTTCATACCAACCACACGGTTTTCGCAAATATCTGTGATACCAATACCATTTTTGCCGCCAATTTCATTCAGCTTTGTCAGTAATGCCACAGGAGAAAGTTTTTCGCCATTGACAGCCACAGGGATACCTTTTTCAAAATCTAATGTGATATATTCCGGTGTGTCAGGTGCATCTTCTGGTGTCACACCCATTTGTAACAGATGTTTGTAATTGGGTTCGTTTGCAGGGTCTTCTAATTCCAAACCTTCGTGGCTCAAATGCCAGATATTGCGGTCACGACTGTAAGAGTCTTCTTTTTTTGCTGCAAATGGAATGCCATGTGCTTCCAAATATGCCAATTCGTCTTCACGACTTTCCATACCCCATGTATCCAAACGCCAAGGTGCAATGATTTTCAATTCGGGTGCCAATGCTTTGATTGTCAATTCAAAACGTACTTGGTCGTTGCCTTTTCCTGTTGCCCCATGACAAATTGCGGTTGCTCCTTCTTGTTTTGCAATTTCTACCAGTTTTTTTGCGATGATGGGACGTGCCATAGAAGTACCCAACAAATATTTGTGTTCATATACAGCATTTGCTTTGAGGCAAGGATAAATGGCATCTGTGATGAATTCTTCTGTCAAATCTGCAAGATATAATTTGCTTGCACCGGTTTGCAATGCTTTTTGTTCCAGACCTTCTGTTTCTTTGCCTTGCCCAACATCTCCACAAACAGCAATCACTTCTGCGTCATAATTTTCTTTCAACCAAGGAATGATAACGGAAGTATCCAAACCGCCGGAATACGCCAATACAATTTTTTCTTTCATAACAAAAATCCTCCCTTATGTAAACGAGTGTTTTCTATGTATATCTGTGAATATTTATAAGAGAATCATACAGCAATTCCCAAAAGATTGCAAGTATAAAATGCACAAAAATTATAAAATTGTGTATATTTATAAATAAAATGAAAAAGAAATCACAATATTTAGCTAATTTTATGTGTAAAATTAGAATGAATATGCATAATGTATTGCATACATGAATATACAAGGCAAAAAACATTGTTTTTGACTTTGCGAAACAAATGTTTTGTGATATGATGATACCAGAGAAAGAAACAATATATCGCTTGGCATAAAGGAGGAATGGTTTTATGAAAGTTGTGACTTATGCACAAGGCTGTCAAACGGCTGTTGGTATTTTAAAAAAAGATGGTACACAAGTAGTACCTGTACAGTATTTGGGTTGTACAGCACAAGATATGACAGAATTTATAAAAGAGCTTACCGTAAAAAAATTGGAAAAACTCACACGCAATGTAGAATTGATGGAAGGGTTTTCGATTGCAGATGTACACATACTTTCTCCCATCGTTTGTCCAAAACAAGATGTGATTTGTCTGGGTATCAATTACTATGCCCATGCAGAAGAAGCGGCACGTTTCAGTGATGAAGCATTTGGCGGAGAACGCCCACAACCTATCTATTTTTCAAAAAGAGTCAATAAAGCCGTGCCACCGAATGGAGAAATTGATGGACATTTTGATATTGTAGACGGCTTGGATTATGAAGTAGAGCTTGCAGTGGTGATTGGCAAAGAGGCGAAAAATGTCAGTGAAACAGAAGCATTTGATTTTGTGTTTGGATATACCATACTCAATGACATCAGTGCAAGAAATTTACAAACAGCACATAAACAATGGTATTTTGGCAAAAGTTTAGATGATTTTACACCCATCGGGCCATGTATTGTCACAAAAGATGCATTCCAAAATCCGCCCACACTTGCCATTCGCAGTTATGTCAATGGAGAATTGCGACAAGATAGCAATACTTCTTTGATGATAAACAACATTCCAAAAGTTATCAGCCAACTTTCCCAAGGTATGACATTGCAGGCAGGCACAATCATTGCGATGGGAACACCTGCAGGCGTTGGTATGGGATTTGACCCACCCAAATTTTTGAAGTCAGGTGATGTGGTCACTTGTGAAATCGAAGGGATTGGCACATTAAAAAATACCATAAAATAAATCAAAACAAGGAGCAACCATATATGAATAAAATCAAAGTGATGAGTGTATTCGGTACACGTCCGGAAGCCATCAAAATGGCACCTTTGGTAAAAGAATTGGAGCAAACCGAAGAGATAGAAAGCATTGTTTGTGTGACTGCACAGCATAGAGAAATGCTCGACCAAGTATTGGAAATATTCGATTTGCACCCAAAACATGATTTAAATATTATGCAAAGCCGTCAGACATTGGCAGGCATTACCACACGTGCCTTAACAGGTTTGGAGACAGTCATTGCAGAAGAAAAACCAGATATTGTATTGGTGCATGGTGACACTTCCACAACATTTGCAGGTGCATTGGCAGCGTATTACAATCAAGTGAAAGTTGGTCATGTGGAAGCGGGATTACGTACGTATGACAAATATCAGCCTTTCCCAGAAGAAATGAACCGTTGTTTGACAGGTACATTGACAGACTTGCATTTTGCTCCAACTGCACTTGCAAAAGAACATTTGTTAAAAGAAAATATTGCCCCGGAAAGTATATTTGTGACAGGCAATACCGTTATTGACGCATTGGCACATACCATAGAAGAAACATATACATTTCATGAATCTGTTTTGAACACCATTGATTTTGCACAAAAACGTGTCATTGCAATGACAGCACACCGCCGTGAAAATTTGGGAGAACCTTTGGAAAATATTTGTCATGCAGTCAAGCAGATTGTAGACGAATTTGAAGATGTAGAAGTGGTATATGCAGTGCATAAAAACCCCGCAGTGATAGAACCTGTCCAGCGTATATTGGGCAACCACCCGCGTATTCATTTGACAGAACCTTTGGATTTGAAAGATATGCATAATTTGATGTGTCGTTGTTATTTGGTTTTGACAGACAGTGGCGGTTTGCAAGAAGAAGTGCCATCTATGGGCAAGCCTGTTTTGGTATTGCGTAATGTGACAGAACGTCCAGAAGGTGTGGAAGCAGGCACATTAAAATTGGCAGGTACAGAACAACAAACCATATACACCATGACAAAAACACTTTTGACAGATGGTACAACATATCAACAAATGGCACAAGCCAAAAATCCTTTTGGTGACGGTAACGCATCAAAACGTATTGTGCAGGCAATATTATATGCATATGGACAAACACAACAAAGACCAAAGGATTATATTGTAACAAAAAGTACTGCAAACCAGACAAATAAGGAGGCATATTACATGAAAGAGGAACGTTTGGCAATATTGAGTATGTTGGAAAAAGGACTGATTACCGTAGATGAAGCAGAACGCTTGTTGACTGTTTTGCAAAATGGTATGGGATTGGAAAAAGACGGCATTGGAAAAGCTGTAGGCAATGCATTGGAAAAAGCGGGAGATATATTGGGCAATGTGGCAAAAACCATGGGAGAAAAAGCAGAACAATTACAACCAAAAGTAAAAGAAGTTGCAACAAAAGTTGCTGATAAAGCAGATGAAATGCAACCCGTTGTCAGAAGTGCAGTATTTCGTATGACAGAAAAGGCACATGAGTTGAAAGAAGATTTCAAAACATATAAAGAAAAAATGAAAAACCAAAAAGAAGAACAGGAAAAAGAAATATACTGGGACGACGAAGATGAGCAGGAATTGGACGCTGATGAAGCAAAAAAAGAACAAGATGAACAAGCAGAAAATGAAATCATAGAAAACGACCCTATGATTGAAAAATACGCACAAAACGTAGAAGCAGTTATGCATTCTGTACAACAGCAAATGGAACAAATTGATGATGCAGAAAGTTTCTTGAAGTCTGCATTTGGTGATGTTGATCCTTCTGAATGGGAAGACGATGAGGATGAACAACAACAAACAGATAAAAACGATACAAAATAATCAAAAAAGGAGCGGTTTCGCTCCTTTTTGATTTTTTATGCAATGATATGTCGTTCGTTGATTTGGTATTGGTTACCATCTAATGTGTTGGGGGGAATATATTTTTGTAATGTTATCACATTTTTATGGGTATCAATTTCCACAGCAAAAAAAATCTCAGATACCGCAGGTGCACCACCACAGATGACAATACGTTTTTCATTTGTTTGTGGGTCTGTGTGAACCCATAAAGGAGAAGTACCATCATTTGGATACACCCAATCATCATTTGGCCCCAATATTGGTTTCGGTGTTAGAAAAAATTTGACAACAAAATTGTTGTTTTGATTTTTTTGAAAATAGAGTGACATACAATATTTCAGCCATTTTGGCTGTTGCTCTATGGGGCATAGTTCTTCAAATTTTTCACAAGCCATAGAAAATGCTTGCTCATAATCATGCTGTTTTTTATTCATCTATATATCCTCTTTTATCATTAGAATAATAAATTCAGTTCTGCTTTTGCTTTTTCAATATCTTGTAATATGGATTGTTGTTTTTCTTCAAACAACAATTCTTTGTTGTAACGATAATATGTATCACTACCGTTTTCGCTGATAAATTTTACGCTATAATAGTTGTTTGTCAATTCTGTGATAAATATTACCATTTCCTGCCCAGCACCAAATGTTTCTTCCAAGAAACCAAATGCACAATCTAATGCAGCAGAAGCAGTTGCAATGGCATCTTCCCGTTGCTGTATAATGGTGGAAAATCTTTGTTTGATAAAATCAAAAACCTCTATTTTTTCATGCAAATTGTTTTGTTTTGCTTCTTTTGTGTCATTTTCTAATGTTTGCAATACCAAAAGTTCTGTTTTTTCTTGTATTTTGTCAAAAAGTCCTGCTTTTTGATTGCGTGTAAATGCTTCTTGTTTTTCCGCAAGCAATGCAACATTCAATGTTTCCCATGGTGTTTCAGCACAATATGCACTTTCGTAACGTTCTTTTAATTCTTTCAAACAGCTATGCAATGTAACAGTATATAAATCTGTTTGATATGCATTTGTAAAATATTCTGTCAAACGGCTCAACAAAAGTCCCATTACACTCAAACGCTCATCAAATGGTGCTTCTTGCAATTTTTGTACTGCGGAAGTTGTGTATTTGCCTGCCAATATATCATCGATATGATAATCGTTGCGGTATTTGCGGTACAAATCCAAATAATTTGCAAAATCTTTTGCGATTTTTTTGTGTTGCAAGTACTGATATATGGTCAATTCATCTGCGGTGATGTCTAATGTTTCATATACTTGCAGTATGTTGGATAAATCTTCCCAACCTCTGGCTGTGACAAAACGTTTGCCGTCCACAGTGGTTTCTACTGTATAGAAATGATTTTTTTTGATTTCCAAATAAGACAATATTGCACTATGTAACCCTTGTTTCCAAGCATATGCTTTCCATGTTGCAAAGTCGGGTTCTACTTCTATTTTTTTCACCCTGTCCAATGTTACTACGTCAAACTCTCTGACAGACTTGTTGTATTCTGGCGGGTTACCCGCTGCAACAATCACCCAGCCTTCGGGGACTTTGTGGCTGCCGAATGTTTTTGCCTGCAAAAATTGCAACATGGCAGGTGCCAGTGTTTCAGACACACAGTTGATTTCGTCTATGAACAAAATTCCTTCTTGTAATCCGGTTTCTTCTATTTTGTTATACACAGCGGCGATGATTTCGCTCATGGTATATTCTGTTACAGCATACTCTTTTCCACCATATTCTTTATGACTGATAAATGGCAAGCCAATGGCACTTTGTCTAGTGTGATGTGTGATGCTGTATGCCACAAGTCCAATGCCACATTCTCTTGCCACTTGTTCCATGATGGCGGTTTTGCCGATACCAGGTGCCCCCATCAAAAATAAAGGGCGTTGTCGTACTACAGGAATACGATATTGTCCCAAATCGTCTTTTGCTAAATACGCTTTTATGGCGTTTATGATTTCTTCTTTTGCACGTTTGATATTCATATTGTTTTACTCCTTACGTTCTTTGATGTGTAAATCTTCTTTGCCAAATATCACTTTCATTGCCCAAGGGGGTACTTCTCTTTCGTTGTATGTGCCGTCGTCCAAAAATAAAAATGCGGTTTCATATGGTGGACGACGTTTGGGAAATGTGCCCCAACCATCTGTAAAATATAATAAACCTTTTAGATTTTGAAATGTTTTTTTTGCAATCAATTCTTCCACATAAGAAAATACAGGGCGGAAGTCTGTACCTCCGTTGCCTTTTAATGTGAAATTGTCCATATATGCTTGTAATTCTTGTTGTGATGTGATTTTTTTGTCCTCTAATATTTTGACATCACATTGCAATATACGAATATGGAATTTATGAAAGAAACTTTCATTTTGCATCAATATAGCATATGTTTGTTCCAAAAATTGCTTTATGGTATCGCCTTCACAAGATTCTGATGTGTCTATGGCAATCACCAATTCTTCAATTTTTTTGACTTCTTTGTATTCTAATGCTTCAATCAGTGGCATATTGCCATATAATTGCAAACCATATGTGTAAAAAATATAATCATAGCTGTCGTCATCGACTTGTATGTCCTCTTTGAGAGTTACAAATTTTTGCAAAAATGCATGATAGTCATATCGTTCTCTATTTTCTATCTGCAAATTTTGAAGCAAATCACCAGTTTCTTCGCCTGCCTCTTGTGAAAATGTTTCTAGGTTTGTTTGCATTTTTGCACTGATTTCTTGCCATTGTTGTTCTAATTCTTGGCGGCGTTGTTGTTCTTGTTGGTCATTTTGGTTTTCTGATTGGTCTTGGTTGTTTTTGTCATCTTGATTTTGGTTGTCCTCTTCTTTTTTGTGTTCCCAAAATACATGGTCGTCCACCCAAAATTCCAGTTGCAACTTGCCGAATTCTTGCAAAGTAAGTTGTTGTTTTTGTAATACTTCATAAATGCCTTCCGCAGAAAGCACTTTCAATTCTTTATGTAATTTTTCATACCATTCGTTGCGTAAATCAGATACCACCAATGCAACGGATTTGTAAGGCAATGCATCTATCATAGACTCTACTGCAATGTCACAAGCCAAATGCCAGTATTCTTCGTCACGCTCGCCCAGTCGAAAAGGGTGACGAAATAAACAATGCAGTATCATGTGCAAATACACACGATTGACCAAAATATGGTCAGATAAATAACGTTGTATCAAATAACGAGGATTAAAAAGTATTTTTTCGCCATCAGTACCCACATATAATGAAGATAAGTTCATTTCATATTGCAGTTTGCTCAGTGCAATGTCTAAAAATCGCATAGATACATATAATTCGTTGCGTGCTGCAGTTAAAATGTTTGTACCAATGGCAATCAATTTTTGATGCGTTTCATTCATATTGTTTCCCTCCTTTCGGTTACAAATCGAATGATTTTTGTTTTGGTTTTAGGTATTTTTGTTGATAGTCCAGTACATAACTTGTAATTTCTGTGCGTTTGTATTTTGCAGAAATTTGTAAAAGGTTTTCTATATTTTCTGCGGTAACCAATCCCCATTGTGCAAATAATCGTATGGTGTGCAAATCATTTTTCTGTGTGTAATAGCCAAATGCCCATGAAAAATGTTCTTGCAAATATTGCAAATAGGCTTGTCTGCGATTTTCTTGCAAACGATAGGGATATTCCAAACGATATACACTCAAAAACAGTACCATAAAAGCACCATCTTCTCGTTTTGTCAAATAAAAAAGTTCGTCAAACCGTCGAAAGTCAATATCGGAATTGCCAATGCATTGGCGAAATAAATGTCCTGTGCCATAATTGACTTGATGAAATTGGCGGGCAGGTGTATCTTCAATATATTCATATTGAAAATCGGGTATCAACAATTTTGCTTTTTGGTTATCATCAAATTCTATGGTCAGATGCAATTCGTGATTTAATACTGCAATCAAATCTGCAATATGGCGACAACGTCCAAAAGAGATGTATTTGAGTTTGTCACAGTTCAAAAATAATCCTGTACCTAAATTTTCTGTGGCTTTTGGAATGTTGATTGTTTCCAATGTACGACAATTATAACAAGCATATTTGCCGATTTGTGTTACGGTTTCTGGAAGTACCAATTTTTTAAGATTGCGGCAGTCATAAAATGCATAACCTGCTATGATTTTTAGCGTTTCTGGTAACGTAATGTTTTCCAGAGAAGTGCAACCGGAAAATATATGATCAGAAAGCGTATCCAGATGTTCCGGCAAATGTATGATGGTTAACGCACTGCAACCACCAAATGCATACGCACCGATTTTGGTAATGGTATCAGGCAAATAAACTTCTTGCAATGGTTCTCCTGTTTGTGTGTCTGCGGGTTTTGTGCGTTGTTGTGTAACACATTGTAGTTGTATTTGTGTTGGTTTTGGTGTGGTTTGTGCCACTTCTTCTTTTATGGCAAAGGCAAAATCAGCAATTTCTGTTACAGGCAATCCTTCTATGGTTTGGGGAATGTGTAATATGGCGGTTCTGCCTTGTATGCCTATGATTGTTATGTGATGTTCTGTTTTGCAATATTCTATGGTAATCAAACCCATTTTTCCTCATTCCTTCAAAAACTGTTTGTTTGTATTATACCATTGGTATACAAACGATGTCAAAAGAAATCCTAGTGCGTATCTAGGAAAATACAGACATGTTATTTCAAATTTTTTGATAAAAATTTTTTCAAATGCTTCTTGACGTGATGCTACAACATGGTAAAATAACAATATTGAGAAATGTCTTCGTAGCTCAGCAGGATAGAGCGTTCGCCTCCTAAGCGGTTGTTCAATCCTCACTATTTACAATTTCATTTGATATACGCGCCAATAGCTCAGTTGGATAGAGCGTCCCCCTCCTAAGGGGAAGGCCGGGGGTTCGAATCCCTTTTGGCGCACCAGATAATGATAATCCGAACCCGGTTCCAATCGGGGACGGCTTCGGAT
>CAJMNV010000057.1 GCA_905214825.1 uncultured bacterium
AAAAAAATAAAAAAAAAAAATAAAAAATATAAAAAAAAAAAACAAAAAAAAAATAAAAAAAATAAATAAAAAAATAAAAAAAAAAAAAAAAAAAAAAAAAAAAAAGTATGATTCCTATACAATTATTTAGAAATCATGTATAATTGTATGATAAAGTATATATTTGTAAACTTTTGTTAATGGAGAGAAAGAAGGGAAAAAAATGAAAGTAAACAAATTTGCTTTATCAACAACAGCAAGCTTATGTACCATGTTGTTGATAGGCACATCAACCGTACAAGCTGCGAGTACGGCTTTCCAGGATACAAACGGTCACTGGGCACAAAATGCGATTACACGCATGAGCAGTTATCAAATTGTGAATGGGTATGCAGGTAATTTCCGTCCCAATGATACCATCACACGAGGTGAAATGGCTGTTATTTTAAACAATGTGATGAAATATCAGCAACAAGCAGATAATACGTTTAGCGACTTGCAACAAGCATTCTACACAGATGCTATACTAAAAGCTGGACGTGCAGGTGTGATGTATGGTGCAAACGGCAAAGTGCGTCCAACAGACCCCATATCCAGACAAGAAGCCGTTGCTATGATGGCAAGAGCTTTTGACGTGCAAGCATCTGCGGACAGTATTTCTGTACCTGATGCAGACAGCATTTCTGATTGGGCAAAAGGAAGTGTTGGTGCTTTCATGCAAAAAGGATACATCGACGGCAAAAATGCATTCCGTCCCACTGCATCTATCACACGTGCAGAAGTTGTCACCATATTGAACCGTTTGTTGAGTGGATATTATGCCACAGCAGGCAGTTTTTCAGAATCTGCAAATGGTACAGTGGTTATCAACACACAAGATGTTGCTTTGAAAGACGCTGTCATTGATGGTGATTTGATTTTATCCGAAGGGATAAAAGATGGCGATGTCACATTGGAAAATGTAACTGTAAAAGGACGCACACTCATTCGTGGTGGCGGGGCAAATTCCATTCATGTCACAGGAAATTCTGTACTGGGGGCTGTTGTAATGGAGCGTGATAGTGCCCCAGTTCGTATTGCCATAGAAAACGACGCAAAAGTTGGCAATATCACTGTTGGCGAAAAAGCAGCCGAAGCTGTTGTAACCGGTGATGTACCAAGTGTAACCGTTGCTGGCTCTGCAACATTAACCGCACAAGATGCAAAAATTGATACCATTTCTGTGACTGCATCTGATGCATCTGTGTCATTGACTGGACAAAGTGTTATCAAAAACGTAGAAGTTGCAGATAATGCAAAAAATGCTAATGTATCCGTTGCAAAAGATGCAACAATCAATACCATACAAATTCAAGCCGATGGTGCAAAAGTATCTGGCGAAGGGAAAGTCAGCGATGTAAAAGCAAATGCAAACAACATTACTGTAAACACCAATGGTACCAATGTATCCGCAGCAGAAGGCACTTCCAATATCACAGCAGGTGGACAAAATGTGTCAGCAGGCAACTCCTCTACAACAAACAAACCTTCCAAAAATGAATCCAGCAACTCTGGTTCTTCCAGTTCCGGTGGCGGCGGTGGTGGTGGTAGTCATCGTCCTTCCAAACCTGAAAAATTGGCGATTGCAAAAGTGGAATCTGTGGAAAACGGCTTAGTGCGTATGACATTAAACCGTCCATCTGAAAAAAAATTGACAAAAGACCAATTTTCAATCATTTGCACAGGTGCTGGCAAAAATATGACCATTTTAAGCGTAGAAACAACCAATAACGTTGTGTATGATTTGAAAACCGCTTACTATGATGACAATACTTATCAGTTAGGATTGACATTAGATGATGGTACATTACTCACTTATGATTTTGAAAGCAAATATGATTGTCCTGCCATCAGTGACCAAGATATGACACGTACCACAGCAACCACAGCAGAATTTTCCTATAAATCCGATATTGCAGGAACATTCTACTATATGCTCAAACCAGAAGAAATCAATCGTTTGCAAGTTGCTGCAAATGATGAACCCACCGCAGAAGAAATTATGAAAAACGGTGTGCAAAAAGAAATGAAACTCAATGGTAATACATTCCAGATTACCGAATTGAAAGAACACACTGCCTACACCATGTACTATGTGGCAAAAGGTATTGATGAAAAAGTGACATCTGTAAAATCTTTAAAAATTGCAGGTGAACCTGGACAAACACCACCAAGTGGGGCAATTACCATTAACAACATTACATCTCATCGTATGGAAAATCCAGATTTCCTTGGCGAACACATTTATTTGAAAGTACAGTTGAGTGAACCCACAACTACACAACTGACAAGCAAAAACTTTAAATTGTCTTGTCCAAAAGGCGATATTTCTTTGGGTACTATCAAAAGTACTGACAAACAAAATTATGAAGTATTCATCAAAGCAGGGCATGTCATTGATGACACAAACTTTACATTGACCATTACTTTTGATGATAATACAACTGCTACAAAGAAATTTTCTTCCGATTTGAGTGCCCCTACGATTACTGTACGCAAATCTGATATCGTGCGTTTTGAAGACAGAAAAGCAAGTGTCATATTCAAAACAAACGAAGCTGGTAAGATGTATTGGACAGTATTAAAAGGCAGTGATTTTGATGCAAATGGTAGCACACCAAAAAATCCTCAAAAAATATTAGATGCTAAACATGACATCAAAGAATTTTCTGCTGCTGGTACATATTCTTTTGATATTGATTTCTCAGACAAAGCAACTGATGCAACAGAAGGTTTGTATTTCTGTTTCTTTGGGGAAGATACATTGGGCAACCGCTCCTTTACATTTGACTATGAACCAATACCAAATGCTGTAACACCCAAACCAGAAGCACCAGAACCACCCAAACCAGGTGAGTATCAAATCGTAAGTATTACCGGTTCTGTACAAGAACAAATGGTGCCTCCTGGAGAAGGGCATGTATTGACTGTTACCATGAACAAAAATGATACTGGTCTTCAGTTATTCGACAATAGCACTGTAAAAATTACAGGAAATAACGAAATTATTGAAGGTTTCAGAAAAATCGCTGTTGCTATGGAAGATCCTCAGAAACCGGAAGAACATTCTGTTTCTATCGTAAAAACAAAATTAGCAGAAGGGGATTATGTATTTGAAGCGATTATTACAAATACAGATCAACCCATCACAAAGTCTTTCCATGTAGACAAAGATGGTAATGTAACATCTGCATAATCACAAAAAGTGGCATTGTGTAAACAATGCCACTTTTTTTATATATACACTTTTGATTTTGAATTACATTTTGCTTAACAGACGATAAAATGCAGACAATTCCATTGGGCGATAATAGTGATACCCTTGTATCATGTCACACCCTGTATTTTTTATCATGATATTTTGTTCTGCATTTTCCACACCTTCCATACAAACCATTTTTCCAAATTGATGACACGCATATACAATACTGCGTATAAACTGCAATTTTTCTTCTGATTTTGTAACTTCCAGCAACAGCGAATGGTCAATTTTTATCACATCACATGGATACCGCAACAACATTCTCAATGAAGAATATCCACTACCAAAATCATCCAATGCAATCTGTATACCCATTTTTTTACACATATCCATAAAATATGTCAATGTTTCCGGTTGTTCATCCAAACAACTTTCTGTCATTTCTACAATCAAGTGTTTACCTTGCAAGCGATATTTTTGCAATGTTTTTTGCATAATATCTGTAAATGCTTCATCTGCCAGCTGATACGCACTCACATTAAATGCCAAACAAAAATTGGGGATATATGTCATCATACGCACACAACTACGCACTGCTTGCTCAAATACCCATCTTCCAACAATATGTATCACATTTTCTTTTTCCAGCATTGGAATGAAAATGGCAGGAGAAATATCTTCCCCTTCAAAATGCCAACGCAACAGTATTTCGCCGCCAATGATACGACCATCTTTTGCAGAAACCGTAGGCTGAATGACCACACGGAAATGTTCCATACCATGCAACACATCTTGGCTCAATTTTATTGCCATATTTGACATTTGTTTCATACGATGTATGCTGGTTGCGGAATCATCCACATAAGGTCTGTTGACTTCCTGTTTTGCCACACGAATGAGTGAAACAATATGTTCTAAAAAATTTTCTGATGTAATGGTGGGAGATGGATATTTTACCAATGCAAAAGAGCAAACACGATGCATAGAAATGCTCATTGCTTTATAACAATTTTGAATGATATCACGAATTTGCTGTATCAACTCTTGTTCGCTTTCTTGGCACTGTGTATCCACTAAAGCCATACACTGCATACCCTCCAAACGATAAAAAAACATTTTGTCTGAAAGATGGTTCATCAAACTATCTGCAATATTTTTCAACAAACGGTCTGCATAAGAACGACCTCTGGTATTATTGATTTCTGTGATATGATTGATACTAAACCCAATGACAAGTGTTTGTTTTTCCCTTTTTTCTATCTCATTCAATCCATGAAACACCTCAGACACTCTTGGAAAATTGGTCACAGGGTCAACCACAAATTCATCATCTTGGTATGTAATGCGTCCAGAAAGAAAGAGAGGCTTGCTTTTATCTTCATTCCATTTCAAAATAGCATAACAACGCACCCATATATTTTTTCCTGCTGTATTGCGTACTTGATAACGCAAATCATGAATGGTACGCTTTTTTTGTATCATATCATTTAATTCTTTTCGATATAATTCTTTAAATTTTGGAGTACTGATATGCTGTGCCCACACACGTATCAAGCTTGGCACAATATTGCTTTCAAAACCAAATTCCTGCCGCATATTATCCGATATATAAAACAAATTCCTTTGCATATCTCCAAAATAAAAATAGCTGGAGGAATTTTGTTGTGCCATGGATTGAAACAATGATTCTACATCATGATATATCGTTTTCAAAAACTGTGCAAACGGTGTTTTGATTTCTTCTTGTTTTATTTGGGGCTGTTCTATGTGTTCTATGGGTACTCTACGGTCTCTAATCATATAATTTTGTGTGTAATATTTCCGTTTGTCTTGATACATGACTTTATCGGCTTTTGCAATCAGCGTTTCCAAATTTAACGGCTGCTGGTTTGACCAAGTATACCCTACTGCAATATGATATTTGTCCTCTTGTATACGACTACGCAATTCCTGCACACTTTTTTGAAAATCCGCCTCACTGCAATTTGGGTGCACAGATACAAACTCATCGCCACCTGTACGATAAATCCAATCTGTGCACAATATTTCCCGAATAAGTTGATAACAATGTTGAATCATCTGGTCGCCTGCATCATGTCCAATGGTGTCATTGGTGTGTTTCAATCCTGTAATGTCACAATATATTACCCCCACAGACAGCATTTGTAATCGATTGACGTGATGTTCTGACATTGCATTGCGGTTAAATGCCCCTGTCAAGGGGTCATGAAAACTCAAATTGTTCAATCTTCTTAATAAATCCCGTCGTTTCAACAACGACGCAACAAAATACCCAATAATATTTAACAATGGTGCCATCAGTTCCAACATATCCTCATTTGGATTATCCACACCAATAAAGCCCAAAATCTGTTCTTCCATATGTATGGGACCTACTGCCAGTGTGGAAATATCTTGTGGTTTCAATATCGCATATGACACAGGATATTTTGTACGAATATCTTCCAAATTTTCAATCACAACCACTTTATTTTGTTGAAACAGCTGTATCCACCAATCTATACCATCTTGTCTCTCATGTTGCAGCATATCCTTTTGTGGTACAACACCTTTTTCACACCATTCATAAGTATTGCTTATCAAGTTATTTTCTTCTAGCTCAAAGATATAAGTACGGTCGCAACAAAAAGTTTTACCCATATAATAAAGTATATTTTCAATGGATTTATCAGGGTCTGTTGTAGAAAATATTTGCTGTAAACATTCGTTTAATATTGTTTCACTACGTGCATAATAATAGGACGTATTGGAGGCAATTTCTGTATTCATATCAATGGCAATTTCCACACGATATTGTTTATCATCATAGACCACCAAAGTATCTTTAACCAAAAAATTTTTATGCAATACAGGGTTTTTATGCTCCCATGATACAAATTTTCCCACTTCCAATTTGTGATTTGTACAAAAAGAACAAGGCATTTGTTTTTTATTTTCGTCGCATGAGAATGGTATCCCAAAGAATTTCGCAAATACGCGTTCATATAAACCAAACTATTTGTTTGTATATCCGATACATAGACCATCTCGTCCAGTTCTTCAAAAAATTCCCATATAAATTTCATGTTCAACCTCTTTTATTCTCTATTGCATACTTTTATTTTTTGGAAATTGTTGCACACTGACATTATGATATACCAATCATGCATCTACTTTTTGATATTCATCATTTGTGTATTTTTATAAATAAAAAATGTAAAAATCAAATTTATTTTCATATAATTGTTTTTATTATAAACAATACAATATCACAAATCAAGTTTTCCACACCATATTTTCATGTGCTTTTTAGCATAAAAACACATTTTTCACAGTTCAAAGAAATGTATCATTTTCCATGATAATCGGTTTCAATTCTGTCTCATCGCCATATAAATCCGGTCTGTTTTGCAAGTAATTTTTTAATGCTTCCCGATTTTGGAATTTGGTTGCTTGGAACGGGAACAAGGGGCCATACTTTTCAACAAACAACAAACCATCTTGCATTTGCACAAGTACTCCTGTATGCCCCACAAAACGCACATTTTCAAATGTGGAATGTATATAAACGTTAATCAATGAAATCCCATCTCCATTGATTTTTATCTCTCTATCTGCCCAAGCAGTTTGCATTCTTTCTTTATGTTCTTCCAAAGTGGTTGTACCATCTACAGGTATCCAGTGAAACAATGTAATAAAATCACTTCTTTCTTGTGCATTACATTGAAATTGCGGATACATATCAATCGCTTCTATATCAAACATCAAAAACGTATCATTTTCCAACTGTTTGCCATTTGTTTGTATCATATTTTTCATCAGCAAATAGCTTGTCAATCGACAATTTGCTTCTGGCACAATCTCTCCATCTGCCAATTCTTTATATGAAACAACCAAGTCATCATACTGAACACCATTTTTCCCCATTTTCTGAAAACCTTCTGGTAATGTGTATGCTGTCACACGTTCGTTAAAATCATCTGCCCAAGAAAGTAATATGTCTGTTTGTTCTTTTGTCACACCATAATTTTGTAAAATATCTGTCACTTCTTTTTGTGATACAGTATCCGCCAAATTGGTATACAAAATATCATTGTCATTGGTTGCACCATTTTCGGATTGTTGTTTTTGACTGCCGCACGCTGTCAAGAAAAGCATTGCCATACAAAATGTTATGATTTTTTTCATGCATATCTCCTTTATTTTTGATATATTTTCGTACCATTATAACATACGTTTTATTGACACACCATACCATTTTGTTATAGATATGTCTTTTTATCATAGTTGGTTTTTGTATGTTTCTTCCCACTGTGCATCTGTCAATCTTGGTGTATACCATGTTGCATTTTGATGATTTTCTGTATCTATGATATGATTTGATACATATTGCACGCCCCCATTTTCCAAAGGACGCACCACAACATCATGGACATACATTTTGGAAGTGCCCCCATGCGGAAACACTACATTTATCGTCAGCGTTATGGTACCATCATCCTGTTCTTGGTACGCTACCACCTCTGGATATGGATATGCAGGATATTCCACTTCATAAAATCCCCTTGGTTTATATGTATAACTTTCACTTGTTGTATCATATGTTGTCTTATATTGTAATGTTTGGCTGTCAATGGCAAAATATTGCATAATGACACTTTCAAATGCATGCTTTGGTATTTGATACACTGCTCCCACATTCAAATTTTTATCTGGAACATAAGGTACATATGTCCCATGCATATTGTAATATAAAATATCATACAAATCATAAAAATCCAATGCACCAAAATCATGTTCATTCCAATCCACAAGAAACATATTATTTTGTGCATAACCGATTGGCAAAATATACTTTCTGTTGTATGCTCTGCATTTTTCATCTAATGGCTCTACACGAAATGCAATATCTTCTTGCATATCTTGCAAGGTCAATAAATATAACGCTTCCACATATGCATTTCCAGAAAACAGAATATATCCATCTTCTGTATATTGCCAATTTTTTGCCATATAATTTATTTCAAATGTATTTCGGATATTGCCATTTTCATATGCATAACCACTTTTATACACAGCTACATTGCCATTTTTTGTTTGCAAATGATATAAAACAAATCCATCAAAATCTTTCACTTCCACAATTTTCAATGTTGCTTCTTTTTCATCGTCCACACTTTTGCAAAATGCAAACACCTGTTGTGTATTTGTCATATCTATTTGATTTTTGCTGTCAATGGCTGTATATCCCTTTTCTCCCAACTGTTTGACAACAGCTTCCAAATTATGTAATTGATTTTCTTTTGTCGCTTTATCATAAATATCACTGCAAACTTTTATCAACTTTTTTGCATCATTTTGCATAGAGGTTTGTATTTCAATTTCATTTTTGACTTCTTGTGTTTTGGGTGCATTATCACATCCAGAAACAATACACAATAATATTGTGAAAAAACCAAATTTCAAAAACATATTTCTTTTTTTCCACAACACACTTTATTCCCCCTTTTATATTTTTTCATAGTATATCTGTAAAAATTAAATGTCAAGTTGTCATAATACAAAAAATGATTTTGCTGGACTTGGATAACTTCCAAAAATTAAACAACATGCTTAAACATTAACTGCTTATATACTGTTGCCAATGCATGAACACAACTATTTGGACAAAGCGATTGTGTATCTCGTTTTGGTTGTGATGAATTTTTCATATTTATGACAATTCACTTTGTAACAGAGAAACCAAACGCCATTTTGAAAAATGTTCCTTGAAAATATTCGTATAAAATAGCAGAAATTTCTATCACTTGTAACATCGGTGTAGCATTTTCAAAATTAACGCAAAATGATTTGTATAAAACTACCGATACAGCAATATACCAATCCAAAACCAGCAGCAAAAATACTGTAACCATATATGAAAAAACATTTGTATGATAAGCAAATAAGGAGAATACTTTGATTTTCAAAGCATTCTCCTATTTTTGATTTTAATATTTATCAAATTCTCCAAAGTTTTGTTGTAGCATATTCTGTTTTGGTTGATTTGCTTGCATATCTGTTGGAATATATGTATGGTCTTCTGTACCCAGTTTGAACTGGCCCACCAATGTATCAAGTATATTTGCCTGTCCAGAAAGTTCTTCACTTGCTGCCGCACTTTCTTCACTGGTTGCAGAATTTGTCTGTACGACACAAGAAATTTTGTCAACGCCTATGGTCACTTGTTTGATGCTTTCGGATTGCTCTTGTGAAGCAACTGCAATTTCATTCACTGTAGAAATGACATCACTGATTTTTTCTGTCAATTCATAGAATGCCTGACTTGTCTTTTTGGCAATTCTTTCCCCTGCATTCACAGATGCAATGGCACTTTCAAT
The DNA here is from genome assembly GCA_905214825.1 of uncultured bacterium. Lineage (GTDB taxonomy): Bacteria > Bacillota > Clostridia > Lachnospirales > Anaerotignaceae > Anaerotignum. The sequence goes on from CAJMNV010000057.1 coordinate 9,601, forward strand.
CAAACTTGTAATCTCCTTTGAAGAGTCTAATGATTTTTGTGCAAGATTTCCCACTTCATCTGCCACCACTGCAAATCCCTTTCCTGCAACACCTGCTCTTGCTGCTTCCACAGCTGCATTGAGTGATAAAATATTGGTTTGGAATGTAATATCATCAATGACTTTTATAACTTTTTCAATATTTTCTGCAGATATTGAAATTTCATTCATTGCAGAAAGCATTTCTTTCATATCTTGCAATGTAGCCTCTGCCACTTCGCCAGATGTTGTTGCCAGCATGTTTGCTTTTTTTGCATTTTCTGCATTGGTAGCAACATTTTCAGAAACTTCTGTAATAGATGCAGAAAGTTCTTTTATGCTGCTTGCCTGTTCCGTAGCCCCTTGTGCCAATGCCTGTGAACCGCTTGCCACTTGTTCCGCCCCAGCAGTGATTTGATTGGAAGAAGCTTTGATTTCAGAGAAGAATATATTCATTTTCTGTATCAAATCTGCACCAGCATCTTCAATTTCTTGCATTTCACCAGGGAAATTCATATGAGTGTCAACCGCAAAATTTCCGTCTGCCATTTCTCTGAACATATATGTGGTATTGTTTATAATTCTTTTTAATTCTACAAAACTTGCTTGTATACTTTTACACGTTTTTCCGAATTCATCTTTGCTTTCATAGGAAATATTCACACTAAAATCACCTTGTGCAAGTGCATTGGTTGCATTTTCTATTTCATGCAATGGTGTCAAAATGGCTTTCAACAGCTTGTTTGCAACTGCCACACTCGTTATCAGCACAAACAACATCACAACACCAACAATAATCAAAGTACCATAATATACCTTATTGACAGTATCAATTTGTTCGTTTGATAATTGTATTTGCTCTTCCTTGATTTCTTTTAACTTTACACCTTGTTCATAAAGCAATGGTTGCAACTCTTGTTCAAATATGTAATACCCACGCTCCAAAGCATCTGGTTCCTTGGATTGCATCACTTGATAAAGTTTTGTTCTAATTGCCTTTTCTTGCTCCATAATATCTTCTACTACTTCTATTTTAGACAGGTCAACCTCAGCATTACTTTTGTATTGCTCCAAAATATGAATATTATTATTCACATCTTCTTGTGCTTTTTTCAAATATTCATCAATATTTTGTTGCGTATTTTCCAAAAGTGCCATTGTTGTATATCTACTTTCAGACAACAAATTTCTACGCATTTCCCAAACATACTCTGTATTGACGATTGTTTGTTTAGTTAAAATATCTGTTTGACCTTTCAACCTCATCATACTTAACACCGAAATCAACGTAATGATAAATGTAAAACTAATGATAATACCAAATCCTAACAGAAGCTTATTTTTCACATTAAAATCCCTCATACCAAAAAACCTCTCTTTATTATGTTGTATTGTGCTTTTGATTATTTTGTTGAAAATTTTTCAAAAACTGATATTATTTTTTATAATACCAAAAAACTTTCATTTCTTTTTCCCAAAAAATAAAAAATAAATTTCAAAAATTGGGAAAATATTGTAATTATTTTATGGTATAATAAAAAGATATCACATTTTAATTTTTTGGTACGATACGAAATATACATACAAAAAAATTTATGTAGGAGCAACATTTATGCTAGATACTTTTTTAGAACATACCATACAAAAAAAGTTGCAATTTTATCATATTTTGCAAGAATCAAAATTTATAGAAATCAAAGAAATATGCCAAACACTCCACATGGATATTACAGGTATAAATTGTTTAATAGATGAATGTAATCAAAATTTTGATGGACTGGCAATCATCAAAAAAACGCATCATATCGTGTCGCTTTGTGTTTCTGAGGACATCAATATGCTCAAATTACTACATGGTATTTATAATGACTCTGATATATTGCGTTGCTTAAAATTTTTGATTACCAATGATACCCAGCAACCATTTTCTACTTTTATAGATGAGAATTTCCTTTCCAAATCAACTGCTTATCGTATCAGAAAAAATTGTCAAACATATTTGCAAAATATTGGCTTGGAAATTGAAAATAATAAAGTTGTTGGCGAAGAATATCGTATTCGCTTTCTCATTGCGTTATTGCATTATCATTATGGCATTAGTTGTTATGAGATAGACGAAGCCTCCATACAGTTGGCAAGAAATTTCATTTTGCGTACCAATGATGTCATTGATTTGAGTTTTCTTGAAAAAACGGTAAATGAATATGGCTATTTTGAATGTTTGCTCATTTTGTCATGGAAAAGAAAGTCTTATCCACTTTCTTTTCAAAAACAAAATCATCTGCAATCCTTGAAAAAACTGTTTGTTTATGATGCAATAAAAAAATATCTCAAAGAAACAGTTGAAGCAACCCAAAATTTCACTTTTTCAGAAGATAATTATGACTATATTTTTTTGGCATATTGTTGTACCAATAGCTGTGTGCTTGCGGATAAATGGAAAGAGGCAGACATACAACTTG
>CAJMNV010000058.1 GCA_905214825.1 uncultured bacterium
TGGGAACTGCAAACGCTATATATCAGAATATTGATTTTATCGATAGCAATGATCCGGAATATGTATTGATATTATCAGGTGACCATATTTATAAAATGGATTATTCCAAAATGTTGCGTTTTCATAAAGAAAAAGAAGCAGCAGCAACGATTGCTGTTTTAGAAGTGCCGATGGAAGAAGCAAGCCGTTTTGGTATTATGAATACCAAAGAAGGTGATAAAATTTATGAATTTGAAGAAAAGCCAAAAAATCCCAAAAGCAATCTTGCCTCTATGGGGATTTATATTTTCACATGGAGCAGATTACGGGAAGCGTTGATTGAAGATAACAATATCCACCCTGACAGCGATTTTGGACAACATATCATTCCAAAAATGTTGGAAGAAGGACAAACATTATATGCATATCGTTTTTCTGGATATTGGAAAGATGTCGGCACGATAGAGTCTTATTGGGAATCCAATATGGAATTGATTAAGGCATTGCCAGAGTTTAATATATATGAAGATTTCTGGAAAATTTATACCAATAGCGACCATCAACCACCACAATATATTGCACCAACTGCAAAAGTCAAAGAATCTTTGATTACAGATGGTAGTGAGATTTATGGGGAAGTGTATCATTCTGTTTTAGGTCCAAATGTTGTGGTAAAAGAAGGGGCTGTGATACGAGATTCCATTATTATGGGAGGTAGTGTGATTGGTGTCAATACCATGATTGACAGATGTATCATTGATGAAAAAGCAGTGATTGGTGATAATGTGCAAATGGGGGTTGGCGAAAATATACCAAATGAAGTAAAACCAAACATTTACAGCACAGGTATTAGTGTGGTAGGTGGCAGAACACAAGTGCCATCCGATGTTGTGATTGGGAAAAATTGTGTGGTGTATGGCAATACAGTAAAAGATGATTATCCGAACGGCTGGTTGGAAAGTGGAAAAGTGGTCATTCGGGAGGGGGGATATTGATGAAAGCAATCGGTATTATATTGGCAGGCGGCAACAATGACGGGCGTTTGGGCGTGTTGACAGAACAAAGAGCATCCGCAGCATTGCCCATAGGTAGTTGCTATCGTGCCATTGATTTTACATTGAGCAATATGTCAAGCAGTGGCATTGGGAAAGTGGCTGTATTGACACAATATAACTCCCGTTCTTTGCGTGACCACTTAACTTCTTCCAAGTGGTGGGATTTTGGTAGAAAACAAGGTGGTTTGTTTGTATTCACACCATATACAAGCAGCAAAGGGAGTGACTGGTTTCGTGGAACTGCAGACTCTATTTATCAAAATATGCCGTATCTTTTGCGTAGCAATGAAGATTATGTTGTGATTACATCGGGAGATTCTGTGTATAAAATGGATTATCGTGAAGTTGTGCGGTATCATGTGGAAAAAGGGGCAGACATCACTGTGATTTATCAAAATATGGAGAACAAAGATTTAAGACATTTTGGTATTTTGCAAATGGATACGGAAAATCGTTTGCTTGGTTTTGAAGAAAAACCACAACAAGCACAATCCAGCTGTGCATCATTGGGTGTGTATGTAATTGCCAGAACATTGTTGATTTCTTTGTTGCAAGAGGTTGTGCCACAAGGCGGATATAGTTTGGTAAAAGATATTATCATTCCATATAGCCAAAAATTGAAAATATATGGCTATGCATTTGATGGGTATTGGAACACCATTTCCACTGGTATTGCAGATTATTTCCAAATCAATATGGATTTTTTGAAAAAAGATGTGCGTGATGTGTTTGTCAATCAATACCCCTATATTGATACAAAACCAAAAGATGAACCTCCCGCAAAATATAATGCAGGAGCCGATGTGAGAGATAGCATTGTAGGCAGTGGTACAATATTTAATGGAATAGTGGAACATTGTGTGGTGTTTCGAAAAGTTTATACAGCAGAAAATTCTGTTGTGCGAAACAGCATATTGATGGAAGGTGTGCGTATTGGGAAAAATTGCTTGGTGGAAAATGCCATATTGGATAAAGATGTGGAAATTTCCGACGGACAGCAAGTGATTGGAAAATCAGAAAAAGAACCCATTATTTTGAAAAAAGGCACAAAATTATAATCATATCAAAACGGCAATGGATTTTGGTTTTTGATACCTTGAAGCATTGCCGTTATTTTTGTATAAAAGTTTTCGTTTTGTCCGAAGCATAGGGATTTTGTATACAATATTTTGTGAAAACGGCATATTGCAATTTTTATGCAAAAATGAGAAAATAAAAAAAGTTTGAAAAGCAAACGTATAGGATATTACAGAAAGGAGCAGCATATGGAACAACTCAAAGCGATTGTACTGGCGGCAGGAGAAGGTACACGTATGAAGTCGAAAAAGTCAAAAGTATTGCATGAGATATTGCAAAAACCAATGGTTGGTTATGTCATAGATACCGCAAAGGCGTGTGGCGCAGAACAAACTTGTGTGATTATCGGACACCAAGGAGAACAGGTAGAAGCAAAAATTTCACAAGAGGGTGTTTGCTTTGCTTGGCAAACAGAGCGCAAAGGCACAGGGCATGCTGTGAAAATGGCAGGGGATTTTATTGAGGATAACAAAGATATTTTGATATTATATGGCGATACACCACTTGTGACAGCAGATACGCTCAAAGAAGTGATTGCATATCACAAAACACAGAAAAATAGTGTGACAGTGGTTTCTGCTATGGTGGATAATCCAACAGGATATGGTAGAATTATCCGCAATGCCACAGGCGATTTTGTTAAGAGTGTGGAACAAAAAGATGCAAATGCCACAGAAAAAGCAGTCAAAGAAATCAATACAGGGATTTATGTATTTTGCGGTGCAGATTTGAAACAGGCTTTGGGTAAGCTGAACAATGACAATGCACAAGGAGAATACTATTTACCAGATTGTTTGGAAATACTGCTTGCAGATGGTAAAAATGTTGGTGCATATATGGCGGCAGATGAAAAAGAATTTTTTGGTGTGAATTCTCGTGTGCAACTGGCAGAGGCAACCAAAATTATGCAAATGCGTATCAATCAAGCATATATGGAAAACGGTGTCACAATGGTAGACCCTGCACATACTTATATTGGTTGTGATGTCAAAATTGGAAAAGATACGATATTGTTGCCTGGTTGTGTGCTAGAGGGGCATACTGTGATTGGAGAAGATTGTGAAATTGGTCCGAATTCCAGATTGACAGATATGGTGTTGGGCGATGGCGTGAAATTCCAAAGTTCTACGGGATTGGAGTCTTCCATTGGCAATGATACCACTGTGGGACCTTTTGCTTATATTCGTCCAAATTGTCATATTGGTAATCATGTGAAAGTGGGCGATTTTGTGGAAGTGAAAAATTCCAATATTGGTGATGGTACAAAAATTCCACACTTGTCTTATGTGGGAGATACCGATGCAGGCGAAAAAATCAATTTTGGCTGTGGCAGTATTATGGTAAATTATGATGGCGAGAAAAAACACAGAACTGTGATTGGTGATGGTGTGTTTGTGGGTTGTAATGTAAACTTGGTGGCACCTGTTTGTGTGGAAAAAAATGCATATATTGCTGCAGGTTCTACCATTACAAAAGATGTGCCAGAAGATGTTTTGGCAGTGGCAAGAGAAAGACAAACCATTATCACAGGCTGGAAATCAAAAAGAAATCCAAAGAAATCATAAAATCTGTCGATTTGTGTTGAAATATTGTCAACTTCGGTGTAACATAGAAGCATAGCAAATGCTATCAAATAAATGCTATCAAATTAAATACAATCAAGAGAAAATGTAGGGGGATACAACATGATTTATTCAACTGGTAAAAATATCAAAGTTTTTGCCTGTAATTCCAATCGTGCATTGGCACAATCTATTGCAAACAAAATGGGTTTGACATTGGGCGATGCGGAAGTACAAAAATTTAGTGACGGCGAAATTTCCGTAAAAATCAATGAAACCATTCGTGGTGCAGATGTTTTTATCATTCAATCCACATCTTATCCTGTGAATGATAACCTGATGGAATTGTTGATTATGATTGATGCCATGAAACGTGCGTCAGCGGGCAGAATTACTGCTGTAATACCATACTATGGTTATGCAAGACAGGACAGAAAAGCAAGAGCAAGAGACCCCATCAGTGCAAAATTGGTTGCAAATATATTGACCAGTGCAGGTGCAAACCGTGTGTTGACAATGGATTTGCATTGTGCACAAATTCAAGGCTTTTTTGATATTCCTGTGGATAATTTGGTTGGCAGCCCTCTGTTGACAAATTTCTATGAACAAAAATATGGTGATGACTTGCAAAATTTTGTTGCAGTTTCTCCTGACTTGGGTAGTGTAACCAGAACAAGAGCATTTGCAGAAAAATTGAACATTCCTTTGGCAATCATTGTCAAACGTAGACCAAAAGCAAATGTGAGCGAAATCATGAACATCATTGGTGATGTAAAAGGGAAAAAAGTTATTTTGATTGATGATATGATTGATACTGCTGGTACGATTACAAATGCGGCAAATGCACTCAAAGAAAGAGGAGCAATCGAAGTAGATGCTTGCTGTACCCATGCAGTATTGAGTGGTCCTGCAATCAAACGTATCGAAGATTCTGCAATCACAGAATTATTGATATTGGATACCATTGCATTGCCAGAAGAAAAACAAATCAGCAAAATTACAACCGTTTCTGTGGACGAATTGTTTGCAAATGCAATCAAATTTATACACGAAGGGGCTTCCATTTCTCAATTATTTGAATAAAAAAGAACTGCTTTTTGATACAGCAGATTCATAAAAAACAATGATAGGAGAATTCTTTCAAAATGAGAGAATTCTCCTGTTTTTTATTGTTTTGTTTTTTAAAATTTTTTTGTCATAATACATATCAAAAAGAATATGCTTGTTTATATGGCAGTTTTGTATGATGTAAATACAAAAAATGCATTACAAACAATTTTTTGTCACCAAAAACGGTTTGTGTGAAAAAAGTATGTATAAAAAAATACACAAAAAAAATAGTATTTTTATGGTAAAAAACATGGTATTTTTTGTATACACAAGGAAAAAATATGTAGCAAAATTAATAATTTATAGAAAAGTATGTTGACAAAATAGGTGAAATGAATTATATTGTTAAAAGTAAGACAAAGAGATGTGGCAATATTTTCTATATTATCACGGTTGTCTAAACTAGTTTGCTATCTATTTTCTACTATAATCAATTATTTTAGGAGGACTTTGAAATGAAAATTGCATTTTTTGACACAAAATCTTACTGGGAAAGCTCTTTTGCTCCCATGGCAAAAGAATATGGTTATGAAATCACATTCTTCAAAGAAAGATTGACACCTGCAACTGCACATTTGGCAAAAGGTCATGATGCAACTTGCTCTTTTGTAAATGATGAAGTTCCCGCAGAAGTGATTCGTGAATTGAAAGATTTGGGTATTAAAGTATTGTTGCTGCGTTGTGCAGGTTTCGACAGTGTAGATTTGGCTGTTGCAAAAGAATGCGGTCTGCCTGTTTTGAGAGTACCTGGTTATTCTCCTGAATCCGTAGCTGAACATGGTATCGCTTTGTTGATGGCTGTAAACAGAAAAACACATCTGTCTTATGAAAGAACAACAAAATTCAACTTTGATATTGCAGGCTTGGATGGTATTGCATTGGTTGGCAGAACAGCTGGGGTTATTGGTACTGGTAAAATCGGTCAATGCATGATTAACAACCTGAAAGGTTTCGGCATGAACATCGTTGCATATGATGCATTCCCTAACCCTAATTTGGACGTAGAATATGTAAGTTTGGATGAATTGTATGCTCGTTCCGATGTGATTTCTATCCATTGCCCTCTGATGCCTGAAACAAGACATATGATTAACAAAGAAGCAATCGCAAAAATGAAAGATGGCGTTATCTTTGTAAACGTTGCACGTGGTGGTTTGGTTGATTCCGCAGCATTGGCAGATGCAATCGAAGCTGGTAAATTCCGTGGCGTTGGTATGGACGTTTGTGAAAAAGAACATGAATATTTCTTCGAAGACAGAAGCGATATTGTAGATAAAGACCCTACATTGATGAGACTGTTGAACAGCGACAAAGTTGTTATCTCTGGTCACCAAGCATTCTTGACAGAAGAAGCATTGAATGCAATGGCACAAGTAACTTTGGACAATGCAAAAGCATTCTTGGCTGGTGCAGAATTGGTAAACGAAGTAAAATAATTTCATACATAATGGATAAAAGGCTTTTTGCTTAGGCAAAAAGTCTTTTATTTTTTGCCAGAAAATGTAAAATATCGTGTATTTTATAGAATATGTTGTTTTGACGATGTTACCGAAGTGTGATATACTTTTGCAAAAGAATAAAATAATGAATAAAAGCTCTAATTGTACAACATTAGGGCTTTGTGTTGTGTGCAAAAAAGGAGTGAGCAACATGGGGTTGTTTGAACGGTTTAAAAATCAAGAAAAAGGACAAGAAATATTTGTTGTGGTGGGCTTGGGGAATCCTGGAAAACAATATGAACAAACAAAACATAATGTTGGGTTTTTGGTGATTGATAAATTAGCAGAAAAATATCAAATTCCAATGACAAAATTTCAATATAAAGCATTTGTGGGCAGTGGTACGATAAAAAATAAAAAAGTGCTTTTGGTAAAACCACAAACATTTATGAATTTGAGTGGCGAAAGTGTGCGAGAGATTGTCAATTTTTATAAAGTGCCACAAGAACGTTTTGTTGTGATTTATGATGATACTTCTTTGCCTATGGGACAAATTCGATTGCGTGAAAAAGGTAGTCATGGCGGACATAATGGTATTCGCAATATCATACAGTTAATGGGGACAGATGTTTTTGGCAGAATCAAAGTGGGTATTGGTGAAAAGCCAAATGGTTGGGATTTGGCAGATTATGTGCTGGCAAAATTTGAGCCGAATGATTTGCCTTTGATGGAAAATGGTATGGATAAAGCGACAGAAGCTGTGGAATGGATATTATCCAAAGGTATGCAAGATGCTATGAACCGCATGAACCAACGCCAAAAACTGCAAAGGTCAAAACAACAAAAAGAGGTGGAAGCATGAAAAGCTTGACAGAGCCACTTTTGGAATTGAAAAGCTATCAAATATTATTACAACAAATCAAAGAAAATCACACACCTGTGTTTGCAACAGGTGTCATTGATGTGCAAAAAAATCATTTATTATATGGATTGCAATGTCATACAAAACGCCCATTGTTGCTATTGACATATAGCGAAATACGAGCAAAAGAAATTTGGGAGGATATGCAGTTTTTTATCAAAGATTGTATGTATTATCCTGCAAAAGATATTTTGTTTTATAGTGCTGATGTGCATAGTATGGAGATGAATAGACAGCGTTTTTTGGTTTTGGAAAAACTGCTTGCAGGGGAATGTAGCTGTATTGTGGCATCTATGGAGGCTTTGCTTGACAGGTACCCAAAAAAAGAGGTGTTTTCTTCTTTTTTATTGCATTTGCAAACAGGGCAAACATATGATTTGAAAACATTGGTGGAACAACTGGTATACATGGGATATGAAAGGGCAGAATTGGCAGAAAGTCATGGGCAGTTTGCCTTGCGTGGTGGTATATTGGACATATACCCTTTGACAGCAGATGATGCAGTGCGTATTGAATTTTGGGACGATGAAATTGATAGTATACGCAGTATGGATGCACAAAGCCAACGTTCTGTGGATAAATTGAAACAAGTAACTGTGTTTCCTATGCGAGAATTGGTGTATGACAAAGATTGTGCATTGCAAGCAGCGGAATGTATCCGAAAAGACTATGAAAAGGCAATGCAACAGATGATGCAATCTGATATAGAAAATGGCGTAGAACGTTTGAAAGAGCATATTGGCGAAAATATAGAACGATTACAAACAGAATATACATTTCCATCTGTAGGCAGTTTTATTTCCTATTTTTATGATGATACAGTCAGTTTACTTTCTTATTTGCCAAAAGATACCATATTATGTTTTGATGAACCACAACGTTTGGCGGAGCATATGGATACATTGCAACAAGAGTATGAAGAAAGTATGAAAGGTCGTATTGCACAAGGATTTTTGCTACCAACACAAAGTCGTATTTTATTTGATTATGAAGATATTTTGATACAAGCAAAAGATTTTGCACAAGTGCTTTTGGCAGGTCTTTCGGCAAAAACACCACATTTTACACCACAAGAACAGATGGATTTTGTTGTGAGAACAACACCATCTTTTCAAAAACGTGCGGATTTATTTTGTGAGGAATTGTCCAATTTGAAATCACAAGGATACCGTGTTGTGATATTGGCAGGCACTGGAACAAAAGCACAACGTATGGCAACAGAATTGCAAAATATGGAGTTGCCAGCAGTATATGCGGAAAATTTGGAAAAAGAGATACAAAAAGGACAAATTTGTGTCACAAAAGGTGCATTGACAAAAGGTTTTCAATATGATTTGATACGTTTTGCAATATTTTCGGATAGTGAGATATTTGGGAAAACAAAAGAACAAAAACGTAAAAAAAGAAAGAATAATGGTGTTGCGATACAAAGTTTTTCTGATTTGCACATTGGGGATTATGTGGTACATGACAATCATGGTATTGGTGTGTTTAGAGGTTTGGAAAAAATATCGGTAGAAGGTGTGCAAAAAGATTATATGAAAATATCATATCGAGATGGTGGCAGTTTGTTTGTGCCTGTCAGTCAAATGGATATGATACAAAAATATATTGGTGCAGGTGGTGCAGCTCCAAAATTAAACAAATTGGGTGGGCAAGATTGGGCAAAGGCAAAAGCAAAGGCAAGAAGTGCTGTCAAGATATTGGCAGAAGATTTGGTGGCACTTTATGCCAAAAGAGCAGCAGCAAAAGGCTTTGTATACAACAAAGATACCATTTGGCAAAAAGAATTTGAAGAAGCATTTCCATATGAAGAAACTGATGACCAACTGCGTGCCATTGCAGATGTGAAAAAAGATATGGAAAGTGAAACAGTGATGGATAGGCTAGTGTGTGGCGCTGTGGGATATGGCAAAACAGAAGCTGCCATTCGTGCGGCTTTCAAAGCAGCACAAGAGGGAAAACAAGTTGCTTATCTGGTTCCAACCACAATACTTGCACAACAACATTACAACACATTTGTGCAAAGAATGGCAGAGTATCCTGTGAAAATTGAATTGCTTTCTCGTTTTCGGACACCCAAACAGCAAAAACAAAGCTTGCAAGCATTGGAAAAAGGTTTTTCGGATATTGTCATTGGGACACATCGAATATTGTCAAAAGATGTGAAATTCAAAGATTTGGGGCTTGTCATTGTGGACGAAGAACAACGTTTTGGTGTGGCACATAAAGAAAAATTGAAAGCATTGCGAGAAAATGTAGATGTACTGACATTGACAGCAACACCCATTCCACGCACATTGCACATGAGCCTTGCGGGTATTCGTGATATGAGTTTGTTGGAAGAACCACCACAAGAACGCCGTCCGATACAAACTTACGTGATGGAAAATAATCAGGAATTTGTCAGAGAGGCAATACAAAGAGAATTGAGCCGTAATGGACAGGTGTTTTATTTGTATAATCGTGTGGAAAGTATCGCAGAAGAGGCATTTCGTGTGCAAAAACTGGCACCGGAAGCCAATGTTTCATTTGCACATGGACAAATGTCTGAAAGAGAATTGGAAAATATCATGCAAGATTTTATTGCAGGTGATATTGATGTTTTGGTATGTACGACAATCATTGAAACGGGTATGGATATTTCAAATGTGAATACCATTATCATACAAGAGGCTGACCGTATGGGGCTTTCCCAATTATATCAGTTGCGTGGACGTGTGGGCAGAAGTAGCCGAACCGCTTATGCGTATTTGATGTACAAAAGAGATAAAATGCTCAAAGAAACTGCTGAAAAAAGATTGCAAACCATTCGGGAGTTTACAGAGTTTGGATCTGGTTTTAAAGTGGCAATGCGTGATTTGGAAATTCGTGGTGCAGGCAGTTTGCTGGGAGCAGAACAGCATGGGCATATGGAAACTGTGGGATATGATATGTACTGTCGTTTGTTGGAAGAAGAAGTGCAAAATATCAAAGGAGAACCTGTTGCAGAAACATTTGAGACCACTGTGGATTTGCAGGTGAATGCATATTTGCCCGATTTTTATATTCGCAATCAAGCACAACGTATGGATTTGTATAAAAAAATTGCAACCATTCAAACATTGGAAGAATATTATGATATACAAGAGGAATTGGAAGACAGATATGGGGATTTGCCAAAAAGTGTACAAAATTTGTTGGAACTGGTTCTTTTGAAAGCAGAAGCACATGCTTTGGGCATTTGTGCCATACAACAAAAAGGTAGCAATATTGTTGTGGAATTTCGTTCTGATGCACCATTATACCCACAAAAGCTGACACAATGTATTATAAAAAACAAAGGACGATATTTGTTTACGGCAGGTGTATCGCCTTATGTGACAGTAAAAATGAAAAAAGATGAAATGCAAAAAGGCGTTTCTTATATTAAAAATTTGTTACAGGAATTGAAAGCATAGTTTTTTTATCAAAAAATGTGTATAATAAAAAAGAATTGTAAAAGCAATACAAAACAGAGTGATATGCCAATAACATATCAAAAGAAAGTTGTGATAAAACATGAAAAAAAGATATAAAATCATATTTTGTTTGCTTTTTGCTTTGGTTTTTGCGTTTTCTGGTTGTGGAAATTCTTTTTCTGATGAAGTCATTGCCAAGATAGATGGAAAAGAAGTGATGAAGTCAGAATATATGGTGTATTTATATACCACAACACAAAATTTTGTGTCTACTGCCGGAGATGATGTTTGGAATATAGATTTTGACGGTATGACAGGGGAAGAATTGGTGCAAGAACGTGCATTCACAACCATTCAAAGTGTTGTGGCAGCCAGTCAGTATGCAAAAGAAAATGATGTGGTATTATCAGAAGCACAAAAACAAGAGGCATATCAAGCTGCAACGGATTTTTTGGAACAAACACCACAACAAGTTTTACAAAAAATGGGTGTCAATGAAAAGAAAATGCAAGCCTTGATGGAGGAGTCCTATTTATATTCTGTGGTGTATGAGACATTGGCAGAAGAATGTGAGGTTTCTGAACAAGATATGAAAAAATATCAAACAGAATATGCAGATACCATACGCAACGATTACACACAGATTAGATTGCAAAGCATTATGGTAGATGATGCACAAACTGCAGAAGAAGTTGCAAACAAAGCAAAAGCAGGCGAAGACTTTGAAACATTGTTTGCAGAATATGATGTGGACATTGAAGCAAAACAAAATAATAAAACAGGTGAAATGACATTATATCAAAATTATTTAAAAATGACATTTGGTATTACAGAGGATTTGGAAAAAGGACAAATTACAAATGGTATCAAAACAGGAGATAAGTACTTTGTTTTGAAAGTGATGGATATTGTGTCACCCACCGATGAAGAGGTCTATCAATTAGCAGAACAAATATATCGCAATCAGGTGCAGTCGGAATATGTGGATACCAGACTTTCTGAAATGATTGAAACACAAGAAGTGGAAAAAATACCCGATGCTTGGAAAAATTTGTATAGTTTCCGTTCGTAAATATCAAAAAACCAAGAGAATGTATTTGCAAATATGTTCTTTTGGTTTTTATTTTTGTTGCTTGAAAAACAATGCAATATGGCGTATCATAAAAGAAAAAGCAAAATCGGAAAGGAGTTTCTGTTATGGAAATCAAGAAAG
>CAJMNV010000059.1 GCA_905214825.1 uncultured bacterium
ATATGTAGCATATTACATAGAAGGTGCATGGCAAATCACCCATGTCAACAGTGACTACGAAGCAAAAAATTTCATTGCCAAAAGAACAGGGGCAGATTATGGATTTTTGATATTAGACGATTAAGCGAAAACGAGGCGATATTTCCATGACAAAAACAAATGCTATGCGATTGCTTGAAAAAGCAGGCATTGCTTATCAAACAGCAAGCTATACTTATGAAGACACAGAACATTCCGGCTTACATGCCGCAAAAGCCATTGGTATGCCACCAGAACAGGTATTCAAAACATTGGTTGTGCGTGGGGACAAAACAGGGATTTTTGTTTGTTGTATCCCCGTTGACCGTGAATTGGATTTGAAAAAAGCAGCTATATTATCCAAAAACAAAAAAGTAGAAATGACACACGTAAAAGAATTACTCAATTTGACAGGTTATATACGAGGTGGTTGTTCTCCAGTTGGTATGAAAAAGAAATATCCTACATGGATAGATGAAACAGCCATGCTTTATGATACCATTGCTGTTAGTGCAGGTTTGCGGGGGCAACAACTCATCTTACCTCCTGCGGATTTGGTGGCATTTCTTTGTGCACATCAAGGCGATTTGACCACAGAACTACATATCTGATATGAAAAACAAGAACACAAAAAAGGCAAGCAGAACAAACAAAACTTCTGCTTGCCTTATCATTTTTTCAAATGGACAAATTGTGATAAATCAAATTTTAATCCGTTACTTCATAAATAATATTGCCTGTGTAATAAAGAGAAATCGACATATCAATCAGATGTTCTTTGTTGGGAAGTGATAAGTAGCCTGCATAAACAATGGTATGGTATCCATATGTTTCATCTACAATTTCAAATGAAAAATGATTATAATCTTTCATAAACTTTGGAATTTCCATCTTTTTTCCGATGAAGTCCCCATAAGCTCCATTGTCACTTAAAAAATGGATATATGAAAAATCAAAATCCACATTTTCTATCAAAATATTGCCTGCAACTTGTGAAAAATTTTCTTTTGTTTCGACATAACCTTCATCAAAATAAAATCTGATATTTTTCCCAATTATTTCTACCTTGCTTGTTCTCATATCATGCAAACTATATGGAATGGTTGATTGAAATTGATAAACAACATTCATTTCAAACTCTTCCTTTCAAACTCCAATTTCAGAATACCTATATAATACAGTTATTTTTTTGATTACAAATATAAAGTGTTTTCTTTTCTTGTGGAACAAGCAGCTCCCAAACGCTCTATCAGCATATCCAACACTGGTGCAGGAATACTTCTTGCTTTTTCTGGACAGATGGCAATACATCCCATACAAGAAATACATTTTTGTTTGTCTGTGGTATTTGGCTTTTCTTTTGGAATTGCCCCTGTTGGACAGTGGTCAGCACAAATGCCGCAACCTTTACAAACATCATCACAAACAGGCACAAGACCTGTACTATAATATGTGATATATGGGTGATTTCCTGGTATTTTTGTTGTTGGCTGTATGGATTTTTCCATTTTTGTTTTGATTTGTTCCCCAAATGCACATAATTGTTTGCAATCCTCTGTTGTTGGGCGGTCTTTTCCAAAACAATGCATAATAGAATGTTCTGTCACAGCACCAATGCCTGACACCACCACAAATCCCTGTTTTTGCAAAATATTCTGCAATTCCAGCAAAGTATCATCAAATGCTCTGTTGCCAAATGTTACAACGGCAATGGCAGGTGTATGATTTCCGTGCAGTTTTTGCAAGCGTTTTACGGCTGTTTCTGGCACTCTGCCGCCAAATGCAGGCACACCCACAATCAAAATTTCTTGTTCTGTCATCGTATAACTTTGTTCTGCCAATGCAAATGGTGTCATATCGATTTCTTTTTTTGACACACATCTCCAAGCCTGCCCCACGCTACAAACTGCTTTTTGTGTTGTACCACAAGGACTAAAATAAGCCTGTATGATTTGTTTGTATTCCATAATATTCTCCCTCTTTCCATTCAAATTATATTTATCATACACCCTTTTTCTTTGTCCTACAATCAAAAATATATCGTCAACGCCATCATTCTATGATATAATTGAGTAAAAAGGTGGGATTTATATTGAAAACAGCAAAACTTTTTGTTATTGGTATATATTTACATTTGATACTCAGCATTTTCATACCCATTCATATTGTATTGCAAGGAAGCTGGAATGCTGTCAGCATAACAGAATTTTGGCTTTATTTCTTTATGGTTGGTGTGGTACAAATTCTTGGTTGGGTGTATGTTGGTATGGCTGTGAAAACATATGGGCAACATAACACAGAAAAAATAAAAAAAGGCTTTACGCTTTGCAAATTGGCTACAATCCCATTTTATATTTTAAATTTTATGTATAGTTTTTTTGTTTGGTTTACATTGGTTGGTGCTTCTCGTGGGATTTTGATTTTTTTGGTTCCTATTCCTATCACCATCACTTGCCTTTTTGTCATACAAAGTGGTTGTGTTGGTGTTTGTTACATCAAATGTTTAAAAAAACAAGGATTGACACCATCAGGCTGGCATTTCTTGTTGCAATTTTTGCCTGTATTTGATGTCATCAGCACCATATATTTACTGAAAAAATATCCCATAACACAAAAATAAGGAGTGATTTGCATGAATTTTCAAGACATTATCATCAAAAAAAGAGAAAAACAAACACTCACAGAACAAGAAATTGCATATTTTATCCAAGGGGTCACAGATGGTAGTATTCCAGATTATCAAATTTCTGCATTATTGATGGCAATTTTTCTCAATGGTATGCAGACACAGGAAACGGCATATTTGACCATGGAAATGGCAAACTCCGGCAAATTATTTGATTTGCATGAAGTTTCCGGTTATAAAGTGGATAAACACAGTACAGGCGGTGTGGCAGACACCACCACACTGATATTAGCCCCTTTGGTGGCTTCTATGGGTGTACCTGTTGTCAAAATGAGTGGACGTGGTTTGGGATTTTCTGGTGGTACGATTGACAAACTGGAATCAATTCCCAATTTTTGTGTAAACATTAGCGAACAACAAGCCATTGCATTTGCACAAAAAAGCAATTTGGTATTGATGGGGCAAACAGACAACCTCACACCTGCGGACAAAAAGCTATACGCTTTGCGAGATGTCACAGGAACTGTAGACAGTTTGCCACTCATTGCGGCAAGCATTATGTCAAAAAAAATTGCCGCTGGGGCAAATGGCATTGTATTGGACGTCAAATGTGGCAATGGGGCTTTTATGAAAACAAAAGAAGAAGCCAAAGCATTGGCAAATATTATGGTGGAAATGGGCACGCATGTTGGCAGAGATGTTACCGCAATCATCAGTGGTATGGAACAACCGCTTGGTATGTATATTGGCAACAGTCTGGAAGTCATGGAAGCCATAGAAGTATTAAAAGGCAATGTCAATGGTGATTTATTGGAAGTATCTTTGTTGTTGGGGGCAAATATGCTTTTGCTTGCCAAACGTGTACAAACAGAAGAAGAAGGAAAAGCATTGCTTTTGCAACAAATAAAAAATGGAAAAGGGTTAGAAAAATTCAGAGAATTGCTTTTGCAACAAGGTGGCAACTCCAATATCATTGAACAACCTGTTTTGTTGCCGCTTTCCCCTTGCAGATACACCGTCACAGCGTCACAAAGTGGGTACATCACACATATGAACACCGCAAAAATCGGTCGTGCTTCACAAGAGACAGGTGCAGGCAGAGCATACAAAACACAACCTTTGGATTTTGGTGCAGGTATTGTCATGCAAAAACGACTTGGGGAAACAATAGAAAAAGGCGAACCTTTGGCAGTGCTTTACAGCAGTACAGACGAAAAATGTCGTTCTGCGGCAAAAATTTTGGAAACAGCATTTACCATATCCCAAGAGCCTGCACCACTGCCACCTTTGGTGTATGAAATTATTAGAAAGGATAGATGATTATGAAAAGAGCGATTATTGTTGTATTAGATAGTGTTGGTATTGGTGAGCTGCCAGATGCCGCTGATTTCGGCGATGTTGGCAGTAACACATTGGTAAATATCAAAAAAGCAAGACCACAAACCAGTTTGCCAAATATGGCTGCTTTAGGGCTTGGCAATATACAAGGTGAAGATATTGCATTGCTTGGCAAAGTGGAACAGCCAAAAGGTGCATATTGCAAAATGGCTGAAAAATCCATTGGCAAAGACACAACAACAGGACATTGGGAAATGGCAGGTGTCATCACAGCAAAACCTTTTCCCACATTCACAGAAACCGGTTTCCCTAAAGAAATTATGGACAAATTTGAACAAGCCATTGGCACAAAAACATTGGGCAACTATGCTGCATCTGGAACAGTTATCATACAAGACTTGGGTGATGAACATGTCAAAACAGGATACCCAATCATTTATACTTCTGCGGACAGTGTATTCCAAATTGCCGCACATGAAGATGTTATTCCTGTTCCAAAACTGTATGAAATCTGCGAAACAGCCAGAAAATTGCTGACAGGCGACTATGGTGTTGCTCGTGTTATTGCCAGACCTTTTGTTGGCGAAAGTGGTAATTATACTCGTACCAAAAACAGAAAAGACTTTTCTTTGGAACCCACAGGCACAACCATATTGGATTTGGCAAAAGAAAAAGGGTTTAATGTGACTGCGATTGGTAAAATCGAAGACATTTTTGAACATCGTGGCATGACACGCACAGACCACACCACAAACAATGCAGATGGTATCGAAAAAACCATATTATATACCAAAGAAGATTTTGAAGGTATTTTGTTCACCAATTTGGTAGACACAGATATGATTTATGGACACCGCAATGATATTGAAGGGTATGCAAGTGCTTTGGAATATTTTGACGGCAAATTGCCTGAAATCATGGCATCTATGCATGATGATGATATTTTGTTTATCACTGCAGACCACGGTTGTGATCCCACAACCCCCAGCACAGACCATTCCCGTGAATATGTGCCGCTTTTGGTATATGGCAAAAATGTCAAAGCAGGCGTTGACTTGGGTGTACGCAAATCTTTTGCGGATTTGGGGCAAACCATATCTGATTATTTGGGATTGGGTGCAACATTTGAAGCTGAAAGCTTTTTACAAGATATTTTAAAATAAAATAATCAAGAGGCGTTTTCTCTGGAATACGCCTCTTTTATATATATTGTTTTATGTATTACAATTTTTGTCCACAGCTACTGCAAAATTTATCATCTGTCCCTACTTTGCCACCACAAGACGGACAAAATGCTGTGGTTGCCAATTTTTGTCCACAACCACTGCAAAATTTATCAGTGTCTCCAACAGATGCACCACAAGATGTGCAATGTCTACCCTGATTTTGTGGTTGTGTCGGTTTTGGCATTTGTTGCATCATTTGCTGTGCCATCTGCATACCTGTTGCCATACCAAAGCCCATATTTGCCATATTGCCTGCGTCATTTCCTTTATCTAAGCCATCAGACAATTTTCCTTGTTGGTATCTACCCATATCACCAACCATATGATAACCAGCTGCGTTTGTAATTTTTTCCTGTATTTCCTGCGGATAGCTGAAACTGGCAATTTGTATCCCTGTTGTGGTGATACCGATTTTGTACAATTCCATATCCAAATCTTCTTGCATACCTTTTGCAATTTCATATGCACTCGCTTGCAAATGGAACATATCTTTGCCTTCTTTTAATATCCATTTCATCAAAATCTGGTCTAATACACTCAACATTCTTGTTTTGACATCTTCCACAGAAAATGTATCTTTAATACCTGCAACCGTATCAATCAATCGCACATAATCTGCCACTTTGATTTGAAAAGTGCCAAATGCACGAATTGGCAATCCCCCCGGTAAACCTTCATATGGGATATGGATTGCATTTTTTGTGCCCCATTTGATGGTCAATTCTTTTGTGTTGACAAAAAGCACTTCTGCACGCATACCACTATTGAATCCAAATCGAAACCCTTTTAATGTGCTTAAAAACGGTATAATCTGGCTTTCAATATCATAACTGCCTTCATCAGTAAAAATACCTTCTATTTTTCCATTAAACAAAAATATGGCATCTTGTGCGGGACGAATAACCAAACGACTACCTTTTTTGATTTCATCATTGTGCCATTTATGGAATATCAAACTATCATCATATTCTTGCCATTCCACAACGTTTTGAAATTGATTTCCAAACAAACCCATGTTTTCTCACCCCATCACTTGCCCAATTTTGCTTTCAAAGCTGCCAATTCATCATCTACTGCACTATTTTGTGTTTTGGTATTGTCATCATATTTTGCCATCAAATCTGTTATACTGTCTTGTTTTGTGTTCAATTCTGCCATTGCTTCGGCTTCGTCCAGTTTCCTGTTCAATTTTTCTTCCAAGGCATCAAATGCAGACAAACTGTTGCCGCCTAAATCGGTTTTCATGCTATTTGCTTTTTCTTGTGATTTTACCATTGCTGCTTTCGCACGAATTGCTGCTTTGCGTTCTTGCACCTGTCTGAGCTGTTCTGTCAATTTATCATGCATTTCTCTCATTTTTGTTGCATTTGCTGCTGCCAAATTCCAGCTGGCCTTCAATGTTTCTGCTTGTGTTGTTTTTGCAGATTTTTCAGACAAAAATGTTCTGGCATCATTATCATTGCCCTGCATAATGGCTTTTTCTGCATATTTTTGCATTTTTTCTACTTCTGCCAAACAATCATCATATGCACGTTTTGTGCGTTTTTCTTCTGCCATGATAGAAACGGTTTCTGCTTTGACTTCGCCTAAGTCTTTTTCCAAATCCCTTGCTAGTTGGTCAGCCATTTTCACTGGGTCTTCCGCTTTATCTAGTAATGCATTGATATTTGCTTCCATAATTGTTTTAAATCTGCTCAATATACCTGCCATTGTGATAGCCTCCTTTGGTTTTTATATGTTATCTTTCTCCCAATTTCAAACTTGGACTTGCATTCAAATCCAAACCATCTCTCACGCCTGCTAAATATTCATAATAGGCGGCACAACCAATCATTGCTGCATTGTCTGTGCAAAGTATGGGAGATGGAATACTGAGTATAAAACCTTCTGTTTCACAAGCAATTTGCATATGTTCTCGCAAACAAGAATTTGATGCCACACCGCCTGCCAGTGCAATTTTGGAAACTCCTTTTTCTTTTGCTGCTTTTATGGTTTTTGTCACCAATACTTCCACCACCGCTTGTTGAAAACTTGCGGCAATATCTTCTGGCACAATGGGTTGTTCCATCATTTTTTGTTTATTGACATAATTCAGTACAGCAGATTTCAAACCACTAAAACTAAAATCATAACTATCTTCTTCCAAAAATACCCTTGGAAATTTCACAGCATTTGGATTTCCTTTTTTTGCGGCAGCATCAATTTTGGGGCCTCCCGGATACCCCATGCCAATGGCTCTTGCCACTTTGTCATATGCTTCCCCTGCGGCATCGTCACGTGTTCTACCAATAATTTCATATTTGCCATAATCAGACACATACACCAAATGCGAATGTCCACCCGATACCACCAATGTCATATAAGGTGGTGCAAAATCTTTGTTTTCAATATAATTGGCACAAATATGTCCCTCAATAT
The DNA here is from genome assembly GCA_905214825.1 of uncultured bacterium. Taxonomy (GTDB): domain Bacteria; phylum Bacillota; class Clostridia; order Lachnospirales; family Anaerotignaceae; genus Anaerotignum. The sequence continues at coordinate 7,627 of CAJMNV010000059.1, forward strand.
GATGTACGCCAATCAAAGGCTTATTTACAGCAAATGCTAATGCTTTTGCTTCTGCCAACCCCACAAGCAATGCCCCCACAAGCCCAGGTCCATATGTGACACCAATGGCGTCCACATCAGACAATGTCATATCTGCTTGTTGTAATGCCTGCGTAATCACACCATCAATGGCTTCCATGTGTTTTCTGGACGCAATTTCTGGCACAACACCACCATACAATGTATGCAAATCAATTTGTGATGATATAACATTGGAAAGCACTTCTCTCCCATTTCTGACAACTGCTGCCGCTGTTTCGTCACAAGAGCTTTCGATTGCCAATATCAATATATCTTTTTGTTTTGTTTGTTCCATAAATTAACCTTCCTTTGGAAAATACAATGTTGTCCATTTTCGTTCTTCACCCAATATGGTATTGGGGAATATATCTATTGCATTTTGTAAATATTCTTCAGGGTCATGCAAAGCTGGGCTGAAATGTGTCAGCCATAATTCTTGTGCATTTGCTTCTTTTGCCAATGTTGCTGCTTCTGAAAACAACATATGTTTATGTTCTATGGCTTTTTGTTTTTTATCTTCTTCGCCATACATACCCTCACAAATAAATAACTGCACATCTTTTACAAATGGTATCAAACGGTCAACCGGACGGCTGTCTGTGCAATATGCCATGGCAATGCCTGCACGTTCTTCTCCCAAAACCATATCTGCGGTATATGTTTGTCCTGCATATTCTGCAACGCCTTCTTTCTGCAGTTTGCCCCACAAAGGTTTTGGCAATCCCAATGCCTCTGCTTTTTTTGCATCAAATTTGCCTTGTCGTTTGACATCAATGCGATAAGCAAAACATTTTACCATATGTTCCACAGGGCAATAGGAAATCAAAAAATCACCCAACTGCACTGGGGATTGTGTATCTTTGTCTAATTCCACATATTCTATGGAAAAAGGCAATTCTGGTGCAATCCGTCGCAAACCTTCCACAATATGACGCAGACCCATAGGCCCCACCAATGTCAAAGGCTCTGTTCTACCAGCATTACCAATAGTCAGCAACAACCCCGGTAACCCAGAAATATGGTCTGCATGAAAATGTGTAAAACAAATAACATCAATGGCTTTGAAACCCCAGCCCAATGTTTTCATTGTCACTTGTGTACCTTCTCCACAATCTATCAATAGCATATGCCCGTTGAGTCTTGCCAGCATGGCTGTCAAAAAACGACTTGGCATAGGCATCATACCGCCTGTACCCAGCAAGCAAATATCCAACATAATATTATATCTCCTTTATCATTCTTTTGTTCCATCATTTATTAAAATTCTTATGTCCTATGATACCGCAAAACATTTGAAAATACAACTCTTTCCGTTTTTTTGCATCCATCAAATAAAAAGAGGTGTATGCATTGATTTTTTTCAAAGCATACGCCTCTTTGTTGTTTTTTATCATTTCACCAAAAATTCACAATATGCTACATAAGTGGTTTGTGTACCTTTTTCAAATGCAGGACTGCTGTCCAATGTGAAAAAGTCTTTTTGTTCTCCGTCACCTTGTTCATAGTGATATGGCACAACCACACGATATTTGCCACGTGGCATAGATTTTTCCCACTGCCACAATGTTAATTTCTTTTCTCTTTTGCCATCTGTGGGGCCGCCTGTTGGAATGCCATAAGTGTCGGTATTTGGTGTGAATGGCTCATCTGGTGCAACAATCTCCCATGTTTTTCCATTCCACTTTTCCAATGCAAAACCTTCTGTTGCATAGAACCCTTCTGTTTCATTGTTTTGCCATTCCAATAAAATGCTCATGTTTTCTCTGTCAAATTCATCTTTTTGTGTCAACTGCACATTTGGTAAATGGGTAGATTTCAAATCCACATAATCTGTATTTCCATCTGTATGCCAAACAACCTCCAAATTCATAGCTTCCGCCAATGCACGAAAAGGCAGATAGGCTCTATCCTTGACAATCAAAGGTTTTGCATCTAACAAAAGTTCATGCCGATCCAGCAATTTCAAATATTCGCTGTCCAATCCCATGGAAACCTTCCAAACCAACGGTTGTTGGTTGGTATCCCAAACGGTTGCCATTCTTTTTTCCACAATCGCTGTTCTGGTATCTGTATCATAAGTAATATTTGCATGCAAAACATTTGCCATATCTCTGACAGGCAACATCATGCGGTCATTTTCATACACAACTTCTTGTTTCAATGTCACAGGTTTTTCGTCCAGTGTGATAACGACTTGTTTTTGTGCTGCATATGTGGCACTTGCACACCCCAAACAAAGCAATATCGCAAACAATGTTGTTTTACGCAATGCAATTCCTCCTTTTTTGATTGATTTGGTTCAGTATAACATTGTTTTTTTTGTGTTTTATTATAAAATTCTTAAATTTTTCTTACTTTTCTTTCATTTTATCAAACGAAAGTGCATTTTCTTTCCATCACCAAAAAAATATTGAAAAAAAAATTGATTTTTCTTGCAAAACAGAAAGTTTTCTGCTAGAATAACTTTGTTATGTCACATACAAGCAGTTAAGGAGGTGCGAGCAATGGCTAGATGTGAAATTTGTGAAAAAGGCCAAATCAGAGGTCATAGAATTAGCATTAACCGTAGTCAGGTTAGTAGACGTGCGAACAGAAAATGGAAACCCAACGTGAAAAAAATCAAAATCGTAGAAAATAACGGCAACGTAAAATCTATCTACATTTGCACAAGATGTTTGCGTGCAAATAAAGTGACTCGTGCAATCTAATTTTCTATATAAAAAAGTCTTTCTTTGTAGAAAGACTTTTTTTGTTGTTTAAATACGGATTTGCCCATCACCATATATCATATACTTTGTTGTGGTCAATGCTTCTAACCCCATAGGGCCTCTTGCGTGCAATTTTTGTGTGCTGATACCAATTTCTGCCCCCAGTCCAAATTGTCCACCATCTGTAAATCTTGTGGACGCATTGACATATACTGCTGCCGCATCCACTTGTTGCAAAAAGCGTTCTGCATGTTCTTTGTTTTCTGTCACAATGGCTTCGGAATGGCCTGTGGAATATTTACGGATATGTGCGATAGCTTCATCAACATTTTTCACCACTTTTGCAGAAATGATATAATCTGCATATTCTGTTTCCCAATCTTGTGGTGTTGCCTGCACAGCACCTGCCACTTTTTCACAAACCGTTGCATCACCTCTGATTTCGACTTGTTTTTGTTGCAACGCTTCCCCAATCATAGGCAAAAAGCTATCTTGCAAGCTTTCATGTATCAAAAGGCTTTCACAAGCATTACAAACCCCCGGACGCTGTGTTTTGGCATTCAGTACAATGGGAATTGCTTTTTCCAAATCTGCACTTTCGTCTACATAAATATGACAATTTCCCACACCTGTCTGTATCACAGGTACAGTACTATTTTGTACAACCGTTTGTATCAATCCTGCACCGCCTCTTGGAATGAGTAAATCCAAATAGTCTTGCAAACGCATCATTTCGTTTGCACTTTCTCTGGAAGTATCTTGCACAATCTGCACTACCGCTTTTGGCAAATCCATTTCTGCCAATACATTTTGGAATATCGCAACAATGGCTTTATTTGTGGCAATGGCTTCTTTACCACCTCTCAAAAGTACCGCACTTCCTGCTTTAAAACACAAACCAAATGCATCTGCGGTAACATTGGGTCTTGCTTCAAATATAATCCCAATAACACCCATAGGCACAGACATTTGTTTGATCACAAGCCCATTTTCTAATGTATTGATAGAATGCAATTTGCCAACAGGGTCTACCAATGTTGCCACTTCCCGCAAACCATTTGCCATTTCTTCTAAACGTTTTTCATTCAATGTCAATCTATCAATAAACGCCCCTTTGATACCTGCTGCCACTGCTGCTGCAACATCTTTTTCATTTTCTGCCAATATGGTTTGTTTATC
>CAJMNV010000060.1 GCA_905214825.1 uncultured bacterium
GCAATTCATCCCCCACTTATAGAAGTGGGGGATTTCTTGCTCACGGTGTGTTAAAACAGCTGTCTGCCTGCGACAAATTTGTGCAACACTTCATCATCATTACTCAAATATACCGCTCTTTCCAAACGTTGTGCAATACTGTATTCCCCTTTGTTGTCATATCTGCTGTCATCTAACACAAATGCATCAAATGCATATCCCGTTTCAAATTTACCTACTTTGCCAAAAAATGAACCACCACCCACAGTTGCCAAATAAAACACCTCTGGCACAGTCAAAGGTGCAAGATTTTTGTCCACCAAACGCCAACGCATTTTTGACATACGCACAGCTTCTGCCATAGCATAAAAAATAGAACAGCGTGTACCGCCTGCAATATCACTACCCAATCCAACAGAAATCCCTTCGTCCAAATAACGGCGTATGGGAGCAATACCGGAAAGCAAATTGCTGTTTGACTCTGGGCAATGTGCCACAAAAACACCACGCTTTTTCATCAAAGCAATTTCTTCTTCCCCACTCAACACACAATGTGCCATAATGGTTTTACAATTTTCCCCACCAAACAAACCAAAACGATCATATGCATCACCATAACAACTAGAAGCTGGGAACAATTCTTTCACCCATTCCACTTCTGATACATTTTCAGACAAATGGGATTGTACAGGGATTTTGTATTTTTTTTGTATATCTCCCAATTTTGTCAATAGTGCATCACTGCAAGTTGGCAAAAATCTGGGTGTCAGTATGGGGGTTACATGGGGATATTTTTGTTTCACATCTTCCAAAAATGCAATGGTATCTTTTGCAGAAATTTCTGCACTTTCTTCTCTTAAATAATCGGGGCTGTTTCTATCCATATTCACTTTTCCAACCATTGCACACAAACCTGCATTTTCTAAAAGTTCCATCAAAATTTCTGTGGACGCACCATGTATGGTACCAAATACACAAGCTCTTGTATTGGGGCCTTTTTTCATTTCTTCTACAAAATTCACATAATTTTGTTTTGCATATACAGTATCTTTGTATTTTGCTTCTTGTGGAAATGTGTGTGTTTCCAACCATTCCAACAATTCCAAATCCATGCCCAATGCACGAAAACGATGTTGTGGTGCATGGACATGTAAATCTGTAAAACCGGGCAATATCAATTTTCCTGTATAATCCAAAACAGAAAAATCATGATATTTTTCTGGCAGTTCTTGAAAAACGCCTGCACAAACACCATTTTCACATACCAAATATCCATTTTGCATAGTATGCAATGTTTGTAAATCTTCACTATAACAAATATCACCTTTGCAAACAAAATTTTCTGTTTTCATCATGACATATCCTCCTTTTTTCCATAAAAAAATACCGTCAAATCCCTTTTATTTTATCCCATTCACAAATAAAAAATGAATGGAACAAAAACTCATAGTGAGGGAAATTTACGGTAACCACAGTAGAAACACCCAACCAAATTATGGGTCTATATCAGTTTTATATCCAATAGCAGTATACGCTTTTCTCAAAACAATGTCAAGCAAAGCAAATACCACTTTTTTATAAAAAATAGCATATCCTTTTCAGATATGCTTCAAATCTTCTTTTGTATCAATATCATATAATATTTTATTTGTGGAACATACATACATAAAAACACATTCTGGATTCTTTCGCAACAGTTGTTTGCCACCTTTGTCTCCGTTTAAATCCAAAAGTTTTTTTGCCATATTCCCACAAAATATTGCTGGATTGCCCCATTGTGTACCATACGTCATGCAACCCATATCTTTCCCTGATTGCAAAAAACCATCTGCAAAAGCAAGCAACACAGATGTTGTCAAAAAAGGCTGGTCTGCCACACAAAACAAATACGCCATATCATTTTGTATACCTTTTGCGGCAGACAACCCACATTTTATAGAAGAAACAATGCCTTCCTGTGGTGTATTGTTCCAAGCCACAATAACACCTTCTTTTTGTACCGCCTCTGCAATTTGCCTGTGTGCCGTAACCACAATAAGTGTTTCTTGTCGTTGTTGTACAGCAGACTTTATCTGTGTATATCCATGACAATACAATGGCTTTCCTTGGAATGGATACAGCAATTTATTTTCACCAAATCGTTTGCCACTGCCTGCTGCCAACAATATCCAACAAATTTTCATTTTTGTTGCATACCCATCACAATTTTTTCTGGTGTAATGGGCAATTCTGTCACCCGCACACCTGTTGCGTTATACACCGCATGTGCAATGGCGGGAGAAGGTGTATTGATAACAATTTCGCCAATGGATTTTGCACCAAAAGGCCCTGTTGGCTCATAACTGCTTTCAAATTCCACACGCAGTTGTCCCACATCCAAACGTGTTGGGATTTTGTATTGCATCAAAGAATTGCCTGCCAAACTACCATATTCGTTATATACAATATCTTCATACAGTGCCATACCAATCCCTTGTACCAAACCGCCTTCTACCTGCACTTTTGCCAAATTTGGGTTCACAACCGTACCACAATCCACAACTGCCACATAATCCAACAATTTAATATCACCTGTTTCTGGGTCAATTTCCACTTCTGCTGCACCTGCCATAAATGGTGGTGGAGAAACAGGTGAACAATGTGCTTCTGTTGCCACCAATGTTTCTGTTGCAGCACACATATTCATATTCCCCAAATCTTTTCTTGTGATACTTTCTCCTGTTTTTATGTTATACACCTTTTCGCCATCAAACTCCAATTCCGAAACATCACAGCCCAATTTTTCTGCTGTATATGCTTTCATTTTGCTTATCCATGTTTCACATGCTTTTACCGTTGCCATACCTGTGACATATGTGGTACTGGACGCATACGAACCACTGTCATAGGGGGACGTATCTGTATCCACACCATGCACCACAATATCATCCACAGAGCAATCCAAACAATCTGCTGCCATTTGTGCCAATATGGTATCGCAACCAGTACCCATATCTGATGCCCCAATAGACAATGTGTAGAAACCATCATCATTGATTTTGATTGTCACTGCACCCGTATCAAGATTTGGAATACCAGAACCTTGCATTGCCATCGCAATGCCCACAGCTCTAATCTTTCCATTTTCCATCACACGAGCCGGGAATTTTTCTTTCCATCCAATCATTTTGGCTGTTTTTTGCAAACAACGGTCTAATGCACAACTGTTTGTCTGCTCACCATAATATGCATACATCACATCGCCTTGTGTTGTCAGATTTTTTTCACGCAATACCACAGGGTCTATGTCCAATTTTGCTGCCAATTCATTGACCGCAGACTCTACTGCAAAAATCCCTTGTGTTGCACCATATCCACGATATGCCCCTGCAGACATATGGTTTGTGTACACCACATCATATTGGAAACGGAATGCTTCTGCTTTGCTGTACAAAGGAATGGATTTATGACCAGAAAGTCCCACGGTTGTTGGGCCATGTTCTCCAAAAGCACCTGTATTGGACAATGTTTTGACAGAAATGGCACGAATTGTACCATCTTGCATAGCACCAATACGCACATCAATTTCCATTTCGTGACGTGGTGTGGAAGCAATAAAACTTTCTTCTCTGGTATAAATGATTTTTGCAGGACGACCTGTTTTCATTGTCACAATGGCAGGATACACCTCTGCAACCACAGTTTGTTTTGCACCAAAACCTCCACCAATTCTTGGTTTTATCACACGGATTTTTGATTTTGGAATATCCAAAGCACGTGCCAATATACGACGCACGTGAAAAGGCACTTGTGTAGAGCTAATGATATTCAATCTACCATAAGTATCCATTTGTGTATATGTACGGAATGTTTCCATCATGGTTTGTTGATTTGCTTTTGTATGATATGTATTTTCCACAATCACATCGCATTTTGCAAACACACCATCTACATCACCATGTTCTTCCAAGCCGCAAGCACACAAATTGCGTTGATTATCTGCCCCCACAGGACAAAGTGCTTGCCAATCTTCCTCTGGATGTATCAAAATGGGGTTGTCTTTTGCTTTTCTGAAATCCAGTATTGGCTCTAACACCTCATAATTCACTTTTATGGTTTTCATGGCTTTGTCAACCGCTTTTTCTGTTTCCCCTGCCACAATCGCCACTGCATCACCCACAAAACGCACTCTTTTATCCAATATCAATCTATCATAGGGGCTGGGTTCTGGGTATGTTTGTCCTGCCATGGTAAAACGATTTTTTGGAACATCTTCATACGTCAACACACACACAATACCAGGCATTTTTTTTGCAACATCAGTTTTGATTTCTTTGATAATCGCATGTGCGTGTGGGCTTCGCAACACTTTCACAACCAAACAATCTTTTGGTGCAATATCATCTGTATACACTGGTTTTCCAGTCACCAATGCCATACCATCTTTTTTACGAATGGGTTGATTGACAAACTTCATGCTTTTGCCTCCCCTCTTTTGTATGCCATATATGCATGAATGGCACGCAGTTGTCCCTGATAACCAGAACAACGGCACAAATTGCCTGCCAAATATTCTCTGATTTCATCATCTGTTGGATTTTCCATTTCTTGACACATGGCAAGCACATTCATCATAAATCCGGGACTGCAAAAACCACATTGTTCAGCTCCTTCATCTGCCAAAAACGTTCCAAATTCTTCTGCCGCTTCCTGACAACCTTCCATGGTAATCACATCATGCCCATCTGCCTGTACTGCCAATGTGGAACAAGACAATATGGGTCTGTTATCCATCCATACAGTACATAACCCACAGTTAGATGTTTCACACCCTCTTTTGACACTATAACACCCTTGTTCTCTGACAAAATCCAATAACATCATATCTGGTTCCACATCTGCGATAATTGCTTTTCCATTCAAATTCAATTTGATTTGCATGATTTTTCACCTCCCAAAAGTTGTGTCATACCCCTTTTCACCAAAACAGCTGCAACATGTTTACGATATGCCGCACTGGCTCTTGTATTGTCTGCAAAAGCAACACTTTCTGCTGCTTTTGTTGCAAATTGTTGTATCTGTTGTGCAGAAGGATTTTGCAAAATTCCTTCGTTGTCTTTGATGATAATCGGTTGACAAGGTCTTGCCCCAATGACTGCATATACACCATCTGTATGTTTTGCCACTGCACAAGAAACCACGGGAAAATCGGTTGCTGTATTTCTTTGCGACAAATATACTGCTTCCAGAGGTGATTTTTTCAATATCACACGTACCAAAATATCATTATCTTTTTTCATATTTGCAAATTTTTGCAAAGAAATTCTGCCTGCCTTGTATAATTCCACATCACAATCAAAAGCCAAAAGACAAGCCAAAATATCTGAAAAACCAAATCTGCCAAATATACTACCGCCCACTGTGGCACAATTTCGCATTTGCACCCCAACAATGTGACGCAAACTTTCTTTGACTGCACCTTTTGTATATGCATCAATGCCTTTATGTATTTCTAATTGACGCAAACGCACCATTGCACCAATCGAGAATTCGGCTTCGTTTTCTGTGATGGTATCCAACCCCAACTGCGACAAATCAATCGCAGTTTGAATATTTTTCTTACCCAAACGCAACCAAACACCACCACCAAAAATCACATTTGATTTTTTTTGATTTAACTCATATGCTTCTTCCAAACTGGAAACTTTCACATAATTTCCGATGGTAAACATAAACGCTCCTCCTGTTCTTTTTATATCATGCAAAAAACGCTATTTTGGTTTTTATTTTTGATTTTCTGCCATTTTATATTACAACTTGGCATCGTGTTTGAGTATATCATATCATAATTGTTTTTTGCAATCAGAACTTTGTCCAAAACAATTATTCCAATTCAAATGCACCAGTATATAATTGATAATACTTGCCTTTTTCTGCAATCAACTGTGCATGATTACCACGTTCGATGATGTGTCCTTTTTCAAGCACCATAATCACATCTGCATTCTGTACCGTAGACAATCTGTGTGCAATGACAAAAACCGTTCTTCCTTTCATCAAAGCGTCCATACCACGTTGTACAATGGCTTCTGTTCTGGTATCAATGGAAGATGTGGCTTCGTCCAGTATCATAGCAGGCGGGTCAGCCACAGCCGCTCTTGCAATGGAAATCAGTTGTCGTTGTCCTTGTGAAAGTCCGGAGCCATCTCCCGACAATATTGTCTGATATCCTTCTGGCAACATATGAATGAAACTATCCGCATTGGCAAGTTTTGCTGCGGCAATACATTCTTCGTCTGTTGCTTGCAAATTGCCATAACGAATATTGTCCATCACCGTTCCTGTAAACAAATGCACATCTTGTAACACAATGCCCAACGAATAACGCAAATCTTCTTTTTTAATTTTATTGATATTGATACCATCATACCGAATTTTACCATCTGCCAAATCATAAAAACGGTTAATCAAATTTGTGATTGTAGTTTTACCTGCACCGGTTGCCCCAACAAACGCCACTTTCTGTCCTGGCTCTGCATACAATGTGATATTGTGCAATATCGTTTTTTCTTCTGTATACCCAAAATCCACATCAAAAAACCGAATATCGCCTTTCAATTCCACATAACTGATACTGCCGTCGCTATGTGGGTGTTTCCAAGCCCAAAGTCCTGTATGGTCTGCACATTCTTGTAATATCCCTTGTGCATCATATTTTGCATTAACCAATGTCACATACCCATCATCTGTTTCCACTTCTTCATCTAACAATGTAAACACACGCTTTGCCCCTGCAAATGCCATCACAACTGCATTCATCTGCTGTGAAACTTGGCTAATGGGCATAGAAAAACTTTTTGACAACTGCAAAAAAGACACAATCGCTCCCAAAGTCAAACCACCTACACCATGCAATGCCAATGCACCACCCACAATAGCAATCAACACATACTGTAAATTGCCCAAATTCATCATAATCGGCATCAATATATTTGCATATTGGTTTGCTTTTGTGGCACAATGACAAAGTTGTTCATTTTTTTGTTGAAATACTGCTTTTGCTTTTTCTTCATGGCAAAATACTTTTACCACTTTTTGCCCATGTATCATTTCTTCAATATAACCATTCATATCACCCAACGCTTCTTGTTGTTTGATAAAATAAATTCCGCTATGTCCTGCAATATATTTCATACAACGCATGACACCAATCATCACCACAATCACAAGCACTGTCAAATGTATGCTGGTATACAACATTGCACAAAACACCGCCACAATCGTCACCACAGAAGAAAACATTTGTGGAATACTTTGTGAAATCATCTGTCGCAATGTATCAATATCATTGGTATAACGGCTCATAATATCTCCATGTGTATGGGTATCAAAATACCGTATGGGTAATTTTTGCATATGTGCAAATAATGTATCTCGAATTTCTTTCAAAACCCCTTGTGATATGACAACCATGTTGAAGTTATACAAAAATGTACTTGTAAGCCCAATCAAATAAATGCCACCCATCACACAAACTGCCTGAAACAGTCCTGCAAAATCAGGCACAGCCACTTGCAACAACGGTGTAATATAATCATCAATAACCACCTTCAAAAACAAAGAACCCATCACACCACAAACGGCACTCAACAATATACAAAACAACACCAATCCAAACCGCAATTTGTATTTTTTGATATAACCCATCAATCGTTTCATGGTTTCTTTTTCCATTTTGGGTCGTCCAACAGGGACAGTTTTTTCATTTTTTTTGCTCATTCTGCTATCCCTCCTTTTTGTTGAGAAGCGTATACTTCTTGATAAATTGTATTATTTTGCAACAACTCTTTGTGTGTACCCACACCATCTATTTTTCCGTTTTCCATTACCAATATCATATCTGCATGTTCCACAGAAGAAATTCTTTGTGCAATGATAATTTTTGTTGTATTTGGTATTTCTTCTGAAAATGCTTTTCGTATCAAAGCATCTGTTTTGGTATCCACAGCACTGGTAGAGTCATCTAATATCAGTATTTTGGGTTTTTTAAGCAATGCTCTTGCAATACAAAGTCTTTGTTTTTGTCCACCAGATACATTGGCACCACCTTGTTCAATATATGTATCATATTTATCTGGAAATGTTTGTATAAAATCATCAGCTTGTGCCAATTTACAAGCATGTTCCATTTCCGCATCAGTTGCATCTTCTTTTCCCCAACGCAAATTTTCTTTTATTGTGCCAGAAAACAGTTCATTTTTTTGCAATACCATTGCCACTTCTTTTCGCAATGCTTCCAAATCATATGCTCGTACATCCATACCACCCACTTTGACACACCCTTTTGTCACATCATACAATCTGGGTATCAGTTGTACCAATGTACTTTTTGCACTGCCTGTGCCACCAATAATGCCCACAGTTGCCCCTGATGGTATTGTCAAATTGATACGATTTAAGCACAATTCATCTGCATGTTCTCCATATTGGAAATCCACATTATCAAATATAATACTACCATCTGCTACTGTATATACAGGATTTTCTTGATGGTGAATATCACTTTGTTCTTGCAATATTTCGTCTGCCCTTTCCAGAGAATCATAGTGAATGGTACTCTTTACAAACACCATGGAAAACATCATCAAGCTCATCAATATCTGCATAGTGTAAGAAAACATACTTGCCAAATCCCCTGTTGTCATACCAATTACAGGGTTATTTCCAGATGCCACAATGAATTTTGCACCAAACCATGAAATCAACAGCATACAACCATATGCACAAAATTGCATCAAAGGAGCAGTAAATGCCAATATTTTTTCTGCTTTTGAAAAGTCTTGATAAATTTCATGAGAAACAGAACAAAATTTTTCTGTTTCATGTGCTTCTCGTACAAAAGATTTTACCACACGAATACCATGCAAATTTTCCTGTACCACATTATTTAATTTGTCATAAGTAGAAAATATACGATCAAATATTGGCTTGGCAATGCGTACAATCAGCCAGATACCAAAACCCAATATTGGCAATGCAATCACAAATATAGGGGCTAATGATGCATTCACACGAAATGCCATAAATAAAGCAAAAATCATCATAATGGGAGAACGTACTGCCACACGAATTGCCATTTGATAAGAATTTTGAATATTGGTAATATCGGTTGTCAAACGGGTGACAATACTTGCGGCTGAAAATTTATCAATATTGGAAAAAGAATACCCCTGCACTTTTTCATACATATCCGACCGTAAATTTTTGGCAAAACCTGCCGATGCCTCAGCTGCACATTTACCAGACAACACTCCAAGCAACAAGGAAACCAAGCAACAAACCACCAACACCAGTCCTATTTTCAAAATATACTGCATGTTCCCAGCTTCAATCCCAAAGTCAATCAGTTTTGCCATAAGCAATGGAATGATAACCTCCAAAACCACCTCAAATGTAACAAACAACGGTGCCAGAATAGAACTTCTTTTATATTCTCTGACACTACCCAACAATGTTCGTATCATATTTGAAAACCTCCTTCTTTTCATACAAACCATATCTTGTCAATCGCAGCCTATATTTTTTTGCATTTTTTTCAAAATATCCAAAAATATCCGTTGTTCTTCTTCTGTAATATCCTGATACAGCTTTTGTTCCAAAATTTCAATATTATCTGCCGCCAAATAGTAAATATCCCACCCCTTTTGTGTCAGCGTAATTTTTTTGAGCCTTGCATCTTCTTTTACCACTTCTCTTTTAATCATGCCTTTTTTTTCCATTAAGCATAATACCTTTGACACTGTGGAGCGACGGACAAAAAAATGATTTTCCAAATCTTTTTGGTACACATCATTTTTCTGTTTTGCCAAATATCCAATCACAAGCATATTTTGCCCTGTCACACATTCTCCTAATTTTTCGCTATTCATTGCATCCAGCTCTCGAAAAAAAATATGTGTCAATTTATTTAATAATACAACCGTTTTTTCACACCTCATAACAAACCCCTTTTATTTGTTAGCCATCAAACTGTTTTGCATGAAACATTATACGCCACTGAATGCAAAAGTCAATCCATTTTCTATATTCTAATAAAATTTTAAATCAAAAAAGATTTATCTTTTTCAAAATAAATCTTTTCATACATCTTTATATATCATCTTTTAAAAAACAACAAATGCCATAAATAAAATAAACACGATACAAAAACAAAAACAAAACCATTGCCCAATGCAATATCGGAATATTGAGTACCAAACATCTGCTTAATGTTGCAACTGTACCAATCAATACCAAATTCTTAATTTTCGTTGGCAAATATGGTTCTGCTGTTTTTTCATATACCCACACCCCAATATCATAAAACAACACCAAATCCAACATCATAATCAAAATCAGTACGCCCCAAACCAGTACATCATTTGAAACATAAAATCGCATAAATGCCAGCATCATACAACTTACAATCAATACCCCACACAGTATTTCTAACTTAGGTTCTTTTTTTTGTTTGGTCATACGTTTGATTGCCAAAAAACATATCATATAACCCAGCCAATCTGGCGAAATATTGATTTTATAAACACTATAATCCAAAAAAAGCAACAAACAGCCCAATGCAAACAAATTTCTAACATACAACATATCTTATATTGCTCCTTTTTCTTCTAAAACGTTATAAATATTCAGAATACGACCATTTGTTACTTTTTTCAAAATACTATCAAAATCTTGTTTGGTTTGTGTACCACTTTTTGTTATACCAATCAAGCTTGGCTCTATTTCAAATATTGTTGTATTTCTGTCATCACTTTTGACATCTGACAAATACAGATAACATCTCATTGTTTTTCCTTTTTGCAAAGTAAATGGAAATTGTATCTCCTCACCATATTCTGTCATCAACTGCAATTTTATTGGTGATAATACAGGTTCTATATGCGTAAACATCACAGTTTCATTTGCGATAATCTGATAATATTCTTTTCCATTTTCTTTTTCCTGTTTGATACACACATCATACAAATCACAATTAGCAAAATGGTTGCTTTGTGTCCGAAAATGTATGCGACCAATATCCGCTTGTTCCACATGTCCGTCTTTTGTTTCAAATCTTATTTTTTTGATATGTATGTCACGTCTCTGTACAGGGCACATCATTTTCACCTGTCTGATTTCATACATTCCATATTTTTCCATAACAATTTCTTGCACGCCTTCTGTTTCAATATCTGGCATACCATTTTCTGAAAAAAATGAAATTGTTTTTATACTATCTTTGTTCCTAACATTGGTAATATAATATAGTGAAATTTCTTGCCATATTGCATTCTTCCATGTTTTTTCATATTGATGTGTCAAA
>CAJMNV010000061.1 GCA_905214825.1 uncultured bacterium
ATTAAATCCACATTTTTTGCAGAAAAACTTTGTGCAATTTGTTGTGTAATATTATCATCAAATCCAGCATTTTGATAATCCACAACAAAGTCTTTACCTTCCACCAATCCGCTTTCTTCCAGCCCCAACAAAAATCCTTCTCTGCAATTATCCAATGATGCATGCTGTCCATATTGAGAAATACCTATCACATATTGTTCGCCACTATCTGCGGTTTGTTCTTGATTTGTATTTTGATTTTCTTCCTCTGTTTTTTGTGTGCCGCCACAGCCTGTAAACGCCATCACCGCCATCACCGCCATCACTGTCGTCATTGTCAAAGCAATCATTTTTTTCATGATTCATACACTCCTTTTTGTTTTCTGATTTTTTACAATAAAAAAAGTCTTATCGCCATATTGCTATGGGACAAGACTAGCTATCCTGCGGTACCACCCAAATTGGTGAAAAAAATTCACCCACTCATTTTCTGCACAATATTATGCAGTCCGTTTGGGTAACGGGTACGGTTCCCGTCGGCTACTACTCACATTCGTTTTCGACCGCCCTCATAAGTCCATTCACTCTGCTTTGTCTGCCATGCTCACACCAAATGCATGACTCTCTGAAAGCCCAAAATACAAAGCTACTCCTCTTAATCACAGGTTTGATATTTGATAGTGTTATTATAGCACTGTTGTTTCATTTGTCAAGTGCATTTTTTTGAAAATTCAAAATTCCAAGTCGTCTTTGCGCACATAATCAAAGCTACCATCTTTTCGCATAATACCATAATCTTCTGCATCTTCAAACCCTGCCAACTGATATGCAGATGCCTGTAAATTTTCCACAATCGCCACTTTTTGTCCTGTTTCTTTTTCAATAGCTTCTCTTAATATAAATCTTTGCCATTCTTCCGACCAATAAAATTGCTCTACCACAACCCTTTCCTTTTTTTGTTCAAATGTGTCATCTTCTGGTTCTACCATTTCATCTTTGTTGTCAGACTCCAAATACGTTTGGTATCTTGTCACCTGAAAATACGGCTCTTTTCCACCTACCCATTTGTTTTCCGTTTCTTCTGTTATACGCCGCCATAAACTCGGATTATCCAACCCTTTATTCCAAATATCATTCCAACTGGATTGTATTTTTTGTGGTGTATTTAGAACACTCTGATATTTGTTTCCATCATACACATATCCCCTCATAACATCTGTTTGTTCAAAAGAACCCAATGACTGATTGATGCGTTCTTGTATAATGATGACTTCTTTTCCCAAACCTTCCACAGGAACAAATGTAATATTTTCCACACCGTAAAAATCGCCCAAATCTCCTGTAAATTCATACACACTACCATCAGAACGATACGCAGCAACCACCGTGTTTTTTGGTCCAAAATTCAATGTCACAACTGCATTATCTTCGCTGTTTGTTGCCTCACTGCCCACATATACTACCACTTCCTCCAAATCATTCAAATCATATTGTTCACTCCTGCCCGTGCTATTCAATACACTTTTTGCAATATCTGTCTGATTACTTTCTGTATTTGGATTATCAATCTGTTTTTGTGTCAATTCATTTTGTGGTTGTGTCATATTTGCGTAAATTCCTGCACTATATCCACCCAAAAGCACGATTGCCGATACCAGCAACACCAATTTTTTCCGTTTCATTTCACTTCCCCTCCTGTTACTATCTATATGCAAATTCGATAAAAAAAAGCACAGTCCAAAAAGACTATGCTTTGTTATATTCAACCAATTGTTAATTGTGTCATCAATATTTTATTTTTCAATATTTGACGGAATATGACATATCCCACACAAGACACAGCTAAAAATTCTCCCAAAGCCACTGTCACAGCTGAGAATATAATGGGTGCACCTTCCAACAAATAAAATTCGATTGCCAAAAACATATTGCAAAATACTGGCCACAAACTAGAACCAAACAATGTTTTACTAAAATGTGTCATGCCATACAATGCCACTGCTGTACAAGTTGTACCAAATGCCACATCCATAATACCAAACGGGCTGAAACAGTTTGCAATAAAGCAGCCTAATATCAAACCTGCTGCATATCGTTTATCCAAGAATGCCAACAACATCAATGCCTCTGAAAAACGAATTTGCACAGCTCCGAAAGACAATGGTGCAACGCCTAACGTCAATACCACATACACAGCCGCTGTCATTGCAGTGTATGCCAAAAATCTTGTTTTTTGCATAAAAAAAACCCCCTGTTTTTTATTTACGAGATGGTGGGACTTTCGTCCTTCGCAAGGAACATCTCATATTCTTTTTTATCTAAAATATTATATCTGCAAATTATGACATTTACAAGTATTTTTTAAAAAACAGACCATAAAAAGGTACGATTTTTCATATCGTACCTTTTTCAAAACAATCCCAACAAAGCCCCTCCCCGAAAAATAAAACAATAATTTGATAATAAATATTTTTCCACTTTTTATTGTGTACTTTATGGAAAAATTGCGGAGAAATACCCAGTTGTTCTATATGGGAATTTATGTCTTTTCCGATATTTTTTATAGTCCTGTCTTGGTTTTCTAGGCATTTTGCATCATCCTTTATTCATTTCTTGCTTCATTGTCATACAGCTTTCTTTCCATTTTTCTCCCATTTTTTCATATATTGCATAAAATGCCAATGCAAACAAAGCTCCAAATACAGTATCCGCCAAACGATAGAATGCCGCACCTTCCACACCCAACAATATCGTTGCCATAGACAATGCTCCAAAGCAGTTAAACATCGTTTGCCATCTATAATCTACACAAAATCCCACACAAAAACCGCCAAGCATACCCAAATAAGCAGCCCATTCCATAGGTATCAACTGCATCAGCAACCAATATGCACAAACACCCGCCAATACCCCTGCCAAACGATGGCGTGTTCTTTGTATACGGTCTTGTTTGAGCATTTGTGTCACAGACAATGCCGCAAAACCAACCCATATCACTCTTGGAAAGTGCAACAACTCTGCCACCAACATTGTCACCGAAACAGTCAATGGCATACCCAACTGCCAAAAAGAACGGTCTGTTTTCAAATCAAATTGTTTATACAAATCCAATGCTGTATCTGTATGTGCTTTGTTTTTGTGAGAGCGATACAATATAGATGCTATCCAACAAAAACCAAGTGCCAATCCAATGGCACGTTTTACATAATCCATACCAGAAACGGGGTATCCCAATAACAATATATACGCCATTACGATTGTACCTTGATTTCTCATTTGTACTTGATGACAACCCAATACAGTCAATCCAAAAATTGCCAAAAAATGTACAAAAAATGCAGGTATTGGAGAAAGCATTGTTGCAATTTTTGGTACTGCAATCATAATTGCACCAATTCCCAACATCACATATGCACCATGTTTGGTACAAATTCCCAAATCCACCTGCCGAAATACTAGCACAAACAATAATAAAACAACACCAGCCGTACTGTTTACAGTGCCAAATATTTTGCCGAACAACCCCACAAATGCAACACAAAATGCTAATGTAATCACAATTTTAGATAAAAAAATCAATATTCTTTTTGTTCTTTCTTGTGATGTTTCTGCCTGTTTGATATATGCTTTTGAACCTGCTTGACCTAATTGTAATTGTTCATAAAACGTCAAAACAAAATCCCTCCAGACTAAAATTCTTTACACTTTCTTTATTCTTTATAGTAAATAGAAATAATATCACTTTTTTTAATATTTGTCAAATAAAAAACCGTATCATTTTTTTTAATTTTCTGATATACTCCCTTTTTTTATTATAAATGATATATATAAAAGGAACACACTTTTAAAAATCAAAAGTATGCTCCTTTTTGCATAAATCTAGTATGTATCAGCGTAATTCCGTACGATATTCCTCTTCATTGACATCTACATAACCAACACCAAAATGACCAGTGTTTTGCATTTGTTGATATGCCTCGTTTGCCTGTTTAATAAATTGTGTATCATATTTCTTTTCTGTTGGAATATAAGCCTTGCCTTCCTCTCTTTTACGCAACATAAACTTTTGCATTGCTTTTCTGAGTGCTTCTGCATTTTTGCTCATTTCCACACTGGAAGCCGCAGACTGTTGGCTGATTGCCGCATTGTCTGTTGCCAATCCAGAAATTTTTTCAATACCATCTCCCACAAAACGAAATTGATTTTTTTGTTCGCTGGATACTTCTGCAATTTCCAAAATAATGGAAATAATTTGATTGATTTCTTCAATAATGATATTAAATGTTTCAGCAGCATCTTTTGCAACTTGATTGCCTTCTGTAATACTTGAGATAGAACCTTCAATCAACAATTTACTTTCTTTGGCTGCTTCTGCACTTTTTTGTGCCAAAGACCGCACTTCATCTGCAACCACAGAGAACCCTTTGCCTCTTTCACCTGCTTTTGCAGCTTCAATCGCCGCATTCAAAGCTAAAATATTTGTTTCAAATGTAATATCTTCAATAGATTTGATGATTGTTTCAATACGTTCTGATGCACTTTGAATATCGGATACTGCATGCATCAAATGATCCATTTTTTCAATACTTATTTTTGTATCTTCTTTGATTTTTTCTGTAATTTTTTGTGCCTCTTGTGCTTTTGCATTATTTTGAGAAACCAAACTTTCTGTATATTCTATGGTATTTGACAAAGCATGTACAGAATTTGCTTGCACATTCACGCTTGTTGCCAAACTCTGGCTTGCATTTGCAATTTCCTCTGCACCGGTTGCCACTGTTTGTGCCACAGAAATGATATTATGAAACAACATATCATTGGATTGTACCATACGATACAAACTTTTCCCCAAACTATCTTCTCTGGAACGAATATTGACATAAGCCGTCATATCCCCATCTGCAACACGTTTGATGACATTCACGTTGTCTTGAATACTTTTTTCCATCGCCTGAAATGCTTCAATCATGCTGCCAATTTCATTATCTTTGTTTTCTTCTATAATAGACTCATCAAAATTCAAATCTTCCATACCCAAAGAAAGCTTTCTCGCCCAATCTGCAACTGCCACAACCGGCTTTGCAATTTTGATAGACAAACGTTTTGCTTCTAACAAAGAACCAATCGTTGCCAAAACAGCCAAAATAATTGTAAATATTGCAGAAATGATAATCAGTTTTTCCAATATATTAGAATTAAGCTCTGTTTCTTCTGCATATGCTGCATCCATTTTTTCCAACATCAAAATGACATTTTTTGTTTGGGGTTTGATTTTGCTTTGGTAAAATTCATATGCTGCATCTCTATCTGTTTTTGCCATACGCAAAACAGTTGCTGCCATATCATGAATTTGTTTGTGTGCTATATCTAACGAAGATAATGCATCTTTGATTTCATCATTGATAATTTCTTTTTCTGTTAATGTTGCCCGCCATTGTCCCAAAGTACAATTTCGTGCATCTAAGCTACCAGTAAATGGGCTACCAATTTGTATACTTTCACTTAATTGTTCCAACCAAATATGATGTGCTGAAATCATAGACTGTATATCATTATGATTGCTTTGATGATTTAACACTTTGTTATAATGCGATTTAATAAAAAATAAACTACCTACATTAATACACATCAACACACACATAACTGCAATCACTTTTTTATATCCTGCTATAATACGTGTATAAATTTTGGTTCTTTTCTTTTTCATTTTCCTACCACCTCACTCAAAATTTTAATGATACAAAAATATCTGATATATTTTCTTTTATATTATCCAAAACTTCATCAAAAGTAAATATTTATATTACATAATTAAAAATTTTTATGACATTATACTAATATTTTTTCATTTTCATATTATTTGACATTCTATATTTATATTTATGACAAAAATTGTATTTTTTCTTGTAATAATTGACCAACAGCATCCGAAAAACATTTTACATCTTGTATTGCAATCATATCATTTTTATATATTTTATATACTGCCTGTTTTTGTGCCTCATTGCCCGTGAACACACACACAACCCCAACGTCTGTTTGCCGCAATGGATTCAATTCCTTTGCAGTATCTTCGACCGCTGGTTGTGCTGCATAATCTCTTCCCAAACTTGAAAATCCTTTCCAAGGTATCTTTTGATCATCATTTGGGTGTGCATCAGAAAGCACAATCAACAGTTTATGTTCCGCACATTCTTTTTGCATCAAATCTCCTACCGCACGCAATGCCAGTCCATCACGGTTCCAACCTGCTGCCATATAACGAAATACATTTTGATTCTCTTCTGGTTTTTCATAATCTCTTAAAATTTGCACCACTGTACAACCACTCACACTATTATAGGATAAAATACGCACAGGAATTTGGCATTTTGTCAAACTTTCTGCAATCACCCAACATTGATTTGCAATCACAGATTGTTTTTCTTTTTGTGATGCAGAACCATCTAACAAAATATCCACTGTAAAATTTTCTGGTTTTTCTGGCTCATTTTTTTGAAAAATCCTTGCTTCATGGCAATATAACCCCTTCCAAACCACATTGCTTTGTAGCATACCTGTTCTTGCAGGTACACTATCTGATGCCATATGCACTTGTATGGCATCTTGTATTTTTTCTGTCAATAAGCGAATGTCTCGTCTGTTTTCCATGGCATGATTTTGTTGATACAACAAATTCCATTCTTGTTGTCTATCAAAAAATACACGCAGTTGATTTTCCTCTTTTTGTGTTTGTGTCATATCCAATGCTTTGCCTTTTGTAAAATGCAAATAACAATTTTTATGATGATCTGTGCATAGTCTTTTTTCAATATCCAATATTTCTGCATGCGAAAATACAGAAGTACCAAAACAGCCTTCTATATATGTTTTCAATGCTTTTTCTTTTGCTTTTCCCATATAAAACGGCAAAAATAAAGGTGTGCTTTGTGGTTTTTGCAATTTTTCTCCACCATTTTCTTCCACCCAATCCACATATCGTATCGCACCGCTTTTACCTTGCATACAAAATGGCAATCGAAACCGTTTGCGAATATACCATTTTGCAAGAAATCCATCTAAATGCCGAAAAACTTTCCCACCAAAAAATGTATCTATAATATCATGCATATGATTGACAATTTCTTCTTCCGACCATTCTGGCGAAAATGTCAAAGCATCTAGCAACTTTTTTTCATACACATTCAAAGATGGTGTTTGTCCTAACACCATTTGATAATGCCCCACTTTTATCTGCCAAAACAACTCTTGTTTCAAATTTTCGGTTGTTCTTTCCAAAAATGTTTTTGCATATGTTTCACGCAATGTTGTTAAAATCGGTCTATCTTTTTTCGCACGCAAAAATACACAGTTTTCCAAACCCAACCAAAGCAATTCCTCATATAACACACTATCCCTTGCTTGTTGCAATTCTGAAAACAAATATTGTAATTTTTCAAAATCATAATATTTATGCACCGCCCCAATGATATGATTGAAATAAATATCTGCATTTCCGTCCAAATCAAACGCTGCATAATCCGAATGTATTTGATAATTTTCTGCTGCATTCCAAATCAAATGATATGCACGCAACTTTTCTTCTTCTTTTTTCTCCATAGCATTTTACCTATCAAACAAATCCAATACACCAAATGCTTTTGGAATACGTACTGCAATCACATCTTCTATCAACTTTCTTTCCAAAGCATCAAACGATTTGTTCACAATCCCCATACGCAAAGCCACTTCTGCCGTCAAACCTTTTTGTATCATACGTATCGCAGACAACAGGCCTCTAAAATCCAATGCCTTTGTGGAAATTTCAGAACTATTGCATTTTTTCTCCAATTCATGAAACAACATAGCAAATTGTTCTGCCCATTGTGGTTTCAAACTTGGAAATTCCTGCAACAACAATTTCTGTAAATTTTCTGTTGTAATAGGTGGCATATGTATAATCACAAAACGAGAGGCCAATGCTTCGTTGATTTCTCTTGTACCTGCATAACCATGGTTCATCGTTGCAATAAATCTGGTTGCTTTGTGTAGTGCAATACTATCATACCCAGAAATATCAATATTTTTCCGAAAATCCAATACCGCATGCAATACTGCCAATGCTTCATTTTTTGCCATATTGATTTCGTCCAAAACACCAAAGCCCCCATGTTTTGCACACAAACTTACAGGGCCATCACGAAATACTACATTCTGATTGACAAATGTATCTGTACCAATTAACGCTGCCGCATCTATGTTCACATAACAAGAAATATTCCAAACAGGCCTACCAAATATCGTTGCCAAATTCTCTGCCAATGTATTTTTCCCTCTTGCCTTAGGGCCTGCCAAAAGCAAATTTTCTCCGCATAATATTGCCGCCAATGCCGCCTCCCAAACCTCTTTTCCATAATACAAATATCTTGGTTGTGGCACACGATACAAAAAATTTTCTTCTGTTTGATTTTGTATACGAAATTCTTTGACTGCCTCCAACAATACCATATTCACACCTTGTTTTTGCAATTCCAGTTCCAAATCCAAAACTGGTCACTTCCTTTGCTATTTTTGTCTTATTGTATCACACAACATAAAAAAAACAACCCATTGTATACAAAAAAGAGATGAAATCCTTTCGGACTTCATCTCTTTTTGACTGTCTAATCCTATAAACAGGTATCAGCAGCTTCCGCAGTTGTTCAGTTGATTGCCACAGTTGTTGTTGCCACAGCAGCACAGCAAAATCAAAATCCACAACCAAGAATTGTCATTACCACAGCCATTGTTATTGTTGTTACCGCAGCAGCACAGCAACAAAATAATCCAAATAAAACTATCATTTCCATAATTGCTCAATCCACACATAATAAAAATACCTCCTTAAAATAAACTGTATCGTCTTACAATTTTATCTTATGAGGTATTTTGTAAATTATTGCCTGTCTATATAAAAAATTTTTTTCGGGAAAGTTCCTGTTTTTTTGCTTATGGCATCTGTAAATCAGATACCCCAATTTCTACACAAAAACCGTCCATATCTTCTGCAAATATACACATCGTAATCTGCTCTGTATCATGAAAATAAAGCAAATGTGTCGCTTGTTGCTGTTTTGCCATATGCTGGCATTTTTCAAAATCGTATTCTGTGATTTCCAAAACTTCCATACCACTTTTTCGATAAACATTTGCAATCTCTGCGGCTTTCTGTTTGCCATTTGGGTTTGCCGCAAAGAAAGCTTTTACTTTCTGTTCCATAATGACTCCTTTTATTTTGGTTATTCTTGCGTTTTTTTCTCTATGGACATCTTTTGCAATTCGTCCATAAAACTGTTAATATCTTTGAATTGACGATACACAGATGCAAAACGCACATAAGCCACCTCGTCCAAATCTTTCAATCTGTCTATGACCATATTTCCCAACACTTTTGTTTCCACTTCTCTTTCGCCGCTACCCGCCACTGTGTTTTCAATGTCGTCCACAAGTTGTTGTATTTGTATAGCTGTCACAGGGCGTTTGTTACAAGATTTTATAATACCGTTTTGTAATTTTGCTTTATCAAAAATTTCTCTTGTACCATCACGCTTGATGACAGTGATAGGTATCATATCCATTCTTTCATATGTAGTAAATCGTTTGCCACAATGCTCGCAAACACGACGACGACGTATGACAGTATGGTCATCTTGTGCTCTGGAATCAATCACTTTTGTATCTGTATAATTACAAAAAGGACATTTCATGCCCAATCCTCCTCTATGTTTTACATTGGTTTTTCTTTCTTTCATAGTATAAGCTACAAAGCCCATCAGGTCAAGCGAAAACCGTGTTTTTTGCTAACACATTTCCTCTTGAGAAATATTGTCTGTATCCACTTCCACCAATATAATATCATCTCCAATCTTTTTGATACATCGCCACGGAACATAATATGCCCTTGTCTTTGCAAATACATTCCATCGACACCCTTCCACTTGAATAATCAATGTACAAATTTTTCCTGTATGTTTTTCAAATTCCAAATCTTCCACATATCCCAGACGTTTTCCATCACAAATATTGATAACCTCTTTTTCCTGTAATTCCGAAAATTTTTCCATACGTTGTTTCCCCCTTTCTGTTATCATTCTATGCAAAGTCCATATTTGACTTCCCTTATAAAATTATGCTTTTTGTCTAATATAATAAAAAAATACAAATATAAACAACAGAGATGGCAATACAGCAATGGGTACTATAACATAACACATAAAAAAGTATTCTTATTTTTATAAGAATACTTTTTTATGTGTTATATCCACTTCTTGTAAACCATTTTTTGTCCAAATACAAATTTCACGAAATCCAATTTCTTGTATCATAGACAACACCATTTCAAAACCATACCCCAAAGAATTTGTATCATGACTATCACTGGAAAGTATCACACGCCCTCCTTGTTTGTGCAATTCTTTCAACAACCAAACCGCAGGATATGGCTCTGTGCGTAACCCTCGATACATCGCTCCTGTATTGATTTCAAAAGGTTTTTCAAATTGCAATAAATGTTCCATGGCTGTTTGTGCCTCAAAACGATATCTTTTATGTTCCAATAGTGGATTTTTTTCATAAAATTTTGTAATCAAATCAAAATGTCCAATAATATCGGCATTTGTTTTTTTCACCACTTGTGCCACTGTTTCAAAATAACATTTCGTACATTTGATAAAATCCCCACCAAACACATCTTTGATGATGTATGCTGTTTCTTCTTTTGATACATCTATGGTATGATAAGCCCCATTCTGAAAAATAGCATGTACCGAACCAATCACATAATCAAAACCATCTGTACCGCTTTCCGCATAAAAATCTTGCTCTATGCCACAAAATATGCGAATCTGTTCTGCATATTTTTTTTGCAATATTCTAATTTCATTTTGATATTGTTTTATACTGTTTTCTGCCATACAATATCTGGTGTCATATGATGTATAACTATGCCCCGAAAACCCCAAAGCTGCAAATTTTTTAGAGATAGCATCTTGTATCATTTCTTCTGTTGTATTTCTTCCATCACAATATCGGGTATGTGTATGAAAATTTGTCTTTTGCAACATCATTTTCCCTCCACTTCATTCTCACATAAAAAAACCTGTTAAAGTATGATACTTTAACAGGTTCCATCGAGGCGACAGGATTTGAACCTGCGACCTCTACATCCCTAATGTAGCGCTCTACCAAGCTGAGCCACGCCTCGACGACTT
>CAJMNV010000062.1 GCA_905214825.1 uncultured bacterium
CTCCAAAAAAGTGGCAGCAGAGGAGATGGAATTTGATAAAGATCCGGAATCCATAGCTTATGGTACATTGTGTGAACAATATATAGAACAAGGGTTTACCGTGTTTGAAAAGGCATGTGACAATGCTTTGATGGAATTTGTCAAAAGTGCAAAATACAAAACATTGACACCAGAACCTGTGGTTGCATATATCCTTGCAAAAGAAACAGAGGCAAAATGCATTAGAATTATATTGACTTGTAAACTGCATCATATTGATGCGGAAATTATCAAAGAAAGGGTGAGAGAAGTATATGTCTAAAGTTGGCATTATAGGCGATAAAGACAGTATTATGGGCTTCCTTGCTCTGGGGATTGATATTTTTCCTGCATATACACAGGAAGATATTAAAAAAACCATACACAAATTGGCAGAAAAAGAATATGCCATTATTTATATTACAGAAGAAGCAAGTCTGAAAGCAGGAGAAAGTCTTGCTCGTTATAAAGATTTGGAATTGCCGGCAATTATTGTCATACCTGGTATCGAAGGCAGTATGGGGCTGGGTATGAATGAAGTCAGAGAGTCGGCAAAACGTGCCATTGGTGCGGATATATTGTTTAGTGAATAAAGATTGTAGGTGAATGAGTATATGAAAGCAGGCACGATTGTAAAAGTATCAGGCCCGTTGGTCATTGCGGAAGGCATGAGAGAAGCCAATATGTTTGACGTGGTGCGTGTTTCCGATAAGCGTTTGATTGGGGAAATCATTGAAATGCACGGAGATAAAGCATCTATTCAGGTATATGAAGAAACCGCAGGTTTGGGACCCGGGGAAGAAGTGGTTTCCACAGGTATGCCTATGAGCGTAGAATTGGGACCTGGTTTGATTTCCACCATATATGATGGGATACAACGTCCTTTGGAAAAGTTGTATGCGGCAAGTGGTACCAATATCCATAAAGGGGTGGAAGCTCCTTCTTTGGACAGAGAAAAGAAATGGCATTTTGAACCAACAAGACAGGTTGGTGATGTGGTTTCCACAGGCGATGTGATTGGTACAGTACAAGAAACAGCCGTTGTAGAATGTCGTATTATGGTACCATATGGCGTAAAAGGTATGATTAAAGAAATTCTCGTTGGTGATTTTACAGTGGAAGAAACCGTTTGTATTATCACAGATGAAAAAGGCAATGATATTTCTGTTGCAATGATGCAAAAATGGCCTGTACGTAAAGAAAGACCATATAAATTGAAAGAAAGTCCAGATACATTGTTGGTAACAGGGCAACGTGTGATTGATACATTTTTCCCGATTACAAAAGGCGGTGTTGCAGCAATTCCAGGCCCTTTCGGTAGTGGGAAAACTGTAACACAGCACCAGTTGGCAAAATGGGCAGATGCGGATATTGTGGTATATATTGGTTGCGGGGAACGTGGTAACGAAATGACAGATGTTTTGAACGAGTTCCCGGAAGTGAAAGGCCCTCGTACAGGAGAGTCTTTGATGCAAAGAACCGTGTTGATTGGAAATACTTCTGATATGACAGTTGCGGCTCGTGAAGCGTCTATTTATACAGGGATTACCATTGCGGAATTTTTCAGAGATATGGGATATAGTGTGGCATTGATGGCAGACTCTACTTCCCGTTGGGCAGAAGCATTGCGTGAAATGTCCGGTCGTTTGGAAGAAATGCCCGGTGAAGAAGGCTATCCTGCTTATTTGGGTTCTCGTTTGGCACAGTTCTATGAACGTGCGGGTCGTGTGGTATGTTTGGGTGATGATGACAGAATGGGCACATTGACTGCCATTGGTGCGGTGTCTCCTCCGGGTGGTGATACTTCTGAACCTGTATCACAGGCAACATTGCGTATTGTAAAAGTATTTTGGGGGTTGGATTCTTCTTTGGCATACAAACGTCATTTCCCTGCGATCAACTGGTTGAGCAGTTATTCTTTATATCAAGATAAAGTAGATGTTTGGGCTGATAAAAATGTCAACGAAAAATTCTCAGAACAGCGTACATTGGCAATGCGTTTGCTCCAAACAGAAGCAGAATTGCAAGAAATTGTACAGTTGGTTGGTGTGGACTCTTTGTCACATAGCGATAGACTGATACTGGAAACTGCACGTTCGATTCGTGAGGATTTCTTGCACCAGAACTCTTTCCATGAAGTAGATACTTATACTTCTTTGCACAAACAGTATCGTATGTTGAAACTGATACTGACATTCTATGAAAAAGCAGGCGAAGCCATCAAACAAGGTGTAACCATTCAAAAATTGACAAAACTAGACGTTATCGAACGTATTGGTCGTGCAAAATATGTGGAAGAAGCAAATATTGATAAAAGCTACGATGAAATCGAAGCAGATATTCAAAGTGAAATACAAGATTTGATTGTAAAGGGGGCAGATGAATTATGATAAAAGAATATCGTTCTATTCAGGAAGTTGCTGGCCCTCTGATGGTAGTATCCGGTGTAGAAGGCGTAAAATACGATGAAATGGGCGAAATCGAATTGTCCAATGGTGAAATCAGAAGATGCCGTGTTATGGAAGTAAATGGTGACACAGCATTGGTACAGTTGTTTGAAAGTGCAACAGGTATCAACCTTTCTGATAGCAAAGTGCGTTTCTTGGGCAAAAGTTTGGATTTTGGCGTTTCCCCTGATATTTTGGGTCGTGTGTTTAGTGGTATGGGAAAACCTATTGATGGTGGTCCAGACATTATTCCAGAAAAACGTATGGACATCAATGGTGCACCTTTGAACCCTGCGGCAAGAGAATATCCTGCGGAATTTATACAGACAGGTGTTTCTGCGATTGATGGTTTGAATACATTGGTTCGTGGGCAAAAATTACCCATTTTCTCTTGCTCTGGTTTGCCACATGCAAATTTGGCAGTACAGATTGCAAGACAGGCAAAAGTAAGAGGTACAGATTCAAAATTTGCCGTTGTGTTTGCAGCGGTTGGTATTACATTTGAAGATGCAGAATTCTTTATTAACGATTTCAAACAAACAGGGGCGATTGATCGTTCTGTTGTGTTTGTAAACTTGGCAAATGACCCTGCGGTAGAACGTATTTGTACACCAAAAATGGCATTGACTGCAGCTGAATATTTGGCTTTTGAACAAGGCATGCACGTTTTGGTTATCATTACGGATATTACAAACTATGCAGAAGCGTTGCGTGAAGTTTCTGCGGCAAAAAAAGAAGTACCTGGTCGTCGGGGTTATCCTGGTTATTTGTATACTGACTTGGCAACGATGTATGAAAGAGCTGGTCGTATCAAAGGCAATCCCGGTTCCATTACCATGATACCTATTTTGACAATGCCAGAAGATGACAAAACACACCCTATTCCTGACTTGACGGGATATATTACAGAAGGTCAGATTATATTGAGCCGTGATTTGTATAAAAAAGGTATTCAACCACCCATTGATGTATTGCCTTCTTTGTCCCGTCTGAAAGATAAAGGGATTGGGAAGGAAAAAACAAGAGAAGACCATGCAGATACCATGAACCAGTTGTTTGCAGGATATTCTAGAGGGAAAGATGCAAAAGAACTGATGGCAATTTTGGGTGAAAGTGCATTGTCTGATGTAGATTTGCAGTACGCAAAATTTGCTGATGAATTTGAAAAACAATATGTTTCCCAAGGGTTCCGTACAGACAGAACCATTGAGCAAACATTGGATATTGGCTGGAAATTGCTTCGTATATTGCCAAAGAGTGAATTGAAGCGTATTCGTGACGAATATTTGGAAAAATATTTGGCAGACGAGGAGTGATAAACCATGGCAAAATTAAATGTCAATCCAACCCGAATGGAAATGACAAGACTCAAACGCCAACTCAAAACAGCAACCAGAGGGCATAAATTGCTCAAAGATAAACTGGACGAATTGATGAAACAGTTTTTGGAAATTGTGCGAGAAAACAAAAGACTGCGTGAAGAAGCAGAAAAAGCACTGGAAGGTGCTTATCAGAACTTTATCATTGCAAGAGCAGTGTTGAGCGAAAGCACATTGTCTACGGCATTGATGATACCACAACAGTCTGTTTCTGTAAAAGTCAAACAAAAAAATATTATGAGTGTAAATGTCCCTGTGTTTGATTTCCAAAAAACAGAGGGCAGTGGCGACATTTACCCCTATGGTATGGCGTTTACTTCCGGTGAATTGGATAGTGCAATGAATTCTTTTGCAGATGCAATGGAACCTTTATTGCGTTTGGCAGAAAGTGAAAAAACTGCACAGCTTTTGGCACAAGAAATCGAACGTACACGTCGACGTGTAAATGCTTTGGAAAATGTGATGATACCTAATTATCAGGAAACCATCAAATTTATTGCCATGAAGTTGGAAGAGAACGAAAGAGCAAGTACCACAAGATTGATGAAAGTCAAAGATATGGTGCTGAAAAAGGCATTGGAAGAAAAACATAAACAAGAAAAAGCTTTGCAGGCTTAACAAAAAGAGGGTATTTTTTTACTTTCATACATGCAGAAAGGAGTGTTCTTTGAAAAATCGAAGGATACTCCTTTCTAAAATTTTATCGTTTAATCAAAGTGACAAAAAGGTAAGGTGTAAAATGAAAGTCATATTGGATTTAGACACTGGTATTGATGATGCAATGGCATTGGCTTATACATTGGGCAGAATGGAAATGGAGCTGATTGGTGTAACAGGCACATATGGCAATGTGTATACAGAAATGGGTGTACAAAATGTGCTGAATTTGCTTGCTATGTTTGACGAAGAAGATATTCCTGTTTTTGCTGGTGAAACACATGCTTTATACAAAGAAACATTTATCCGAAATGCTGTGGGAGCAAAAATACATGGGAAAAATGGCGTGGGGGAAGTGGAAATCACACAAGCCAAAAGACAGGCAGAGTCAAAAAATGCAGTAGATTTTATGATAGAAAGCATTACAAAATATGAAAAAGACTTGACAATGATTGCAACAGGACCTTTGACAAATTTGGCAAAAGTGTTGCAAACAAAACCAGAAATCAAACAGAAAATCGGACGTGTGGTGATTATGGGTGGGGCATTGACTGTTCCGGGAAATGTTAGCCCATATGCAGAAGCCAATATTGCAAAAGACCCAGAAGCTGCAAAATTGGTATTTGAAAGTGGTATAGATGTAACGATGGTTGGGCTTGATGTGACACAACGGTCTCAACTGACAAAAGTAGATACACAGATTTGGCGGGAATTGGATACTGTTTCTGGCAGAATATATGCGGATATGGTGGATTATTATATCAGCCAACATACACACAGCAATGGTACAGCATGTTATTTGCATGACCCTTCTGCTGCCATTTGTGCATTACACCCAGAATGGTTTACCATGTTGCCAATGTATATGACGGTGGTGACAGAAGGAGAAGCTGCTGGACGCACTATTGGTGACAACACAAAATTGCGAACACCAAACCCAAATGTCAAAGTTTGTGTGGGTGTGGCATCGGGAGAAGTGGAACAACATCTAAAAGAAACATTTTTGTGCTTGTTTGCATGATAAAAAAAGGAAAATACTTTGCAAGGTATTTTCCTTTTTTGTATATAATTTTTATGTAGACTGTATGGTCAAAAGCATATTTTTATAATGCTTTTTGATGTGCTTTTGGAATGCTTGTCTATCGTTTTGATATAATGTGGATAAAATTTCAGTATGTTCTTGAATAGAAATAGAAAATTGTATGGGATTGTTTTGATAATACTGCAAAATAACCAAATACAACAAGTCAGAAATATGGTCATATAATTTTGTCAATATTTTGTTTTCCAAAAGTCGCAAGACACCAAAATCAAAATGAATGGCAGTTGCAACAAATGAAAAAATATCTTGTTGCTGTGCAATATTTTTTTGTTTTTCTAATATTTGTTCCATGTAGGGAACGAGCGTATCCAACATTTGTTTTTCTGAAAAAAGTTCTATGCTACCCAATATCAGTGAAAGTGCAGTTTCTATGACATCTTGGCAAAGTTGTGGGAATAAATCCACAACACGATGGCCTGTGTTTGGTGTGAAAACGACCAATCCTTCGCTTTCCAGTTTTGAAAGTGCTTCTCGTATGGGTGCATTGCTGATGTTAAATTCTTGTGATAATGTCAACATATTGATTTTTTCACCTGTTGTATAAGATTGTGTCAATATGCGGTTTTTTAAAATATCGTAAATTTGCTCTTTGATAGAGTGTTTGATGGGTTTCATGTTTTGCCCTCTTTCTATTTATGCTGTTTCTTTATTGTAATGGGAAAGTGAAAAAATGTCAAAGAAATATAGAATAAAAAACAAAATGGAAAATTGGTAAAAATAATAATTTTTATATAATGGTATCAAATATAATCAATTATATATTATAAAAATAAAATAAAAAAATGCTATATTTTAAACAAATACATTGACGATGAAAATATGGCATGATAAAGTAAACACATAACATATAATTGATAATGCATGATTTTTTGAGAAGGTGAGAGAAAGGCGATTGACACAAGGATTGATGAATTTTGGTTATGATGTTAAAATGAGTGCAGTTGCAAATAGGTGGAAATGTTTCTTGGAAAACCATAGCATAATAGGAGTGAGTATATGACTTTTCAACAAATGTATCAATCAAAATTAAAAACAGCAGACGAAGCAGTAAAATTGGTAAAAGATGGGGATTGGGTGGATTATAGTACAGGCGTTGGTTTTCCACCATTGTTAGATGCGGCTTTGGCAAAACGAAAAGATGAATTGCATGATGTCAAAATTAGAGGCAGTTTGGCAATGTCTCCCATACAGGTTGTAGAACAAGACAGAGAAAGGAAAACATTTACATACAATAGTTGGCATTATTCTGGTTATGAAAGAAAATTGAGCGATGCGGGGCTCTGTAATTATATCCCGATGTTATTCCGCAATATTGCATCATATTATAGAAATTATTTGACTGTAAATGTTGCTATGATTTCTGTTGCACCTATGGATGACAAAGGGTATTTTAACTTCTCATTTGTAAACTGTACCACAAAAGCGATATTAGATGTGGCAGATATTATTATATTAGAAGTGAATGAACATATGCCAAATGTATATGGTGGGCAAGAAGATTGCATACATATTTCAGAAGTAGATGTTGTTGTGGAAGGAGAACATAAAGGATTGGCAGTATTACCAACACCACCAACAACAGAAATTGATGAGAAAATTGCATCTTTGATATTGCCACATATTCCAAATGGTGCAACCATACAGCTAGGTATTGGTGGTATGCCAAATTCTGTGGGGAAATTGATGGCAGAATCAGACTTAAAAGATTTGGGTATGCATACAGAATTGCTTTCTGATGGATTTTTAGATTTGTATGAAGCAGGAAAATTGACAAACCGTTGCAAAACATTGCATAAAGGAAAAGGGATATTTGGTATTGCATTGGGTTCTCAAAAATTGTATGATTGGGTTGGCGAAAATCAAGGTATGTTGTCTTTCCCTATGGATTATGTCAATCAACCACGGGTAATGGCACAAATAGATAATATGATTTCTATTAACAACTGTATTGCTGTGGATTTATATGGGCAGGTTTCTTCAGAAAGTGCAGGTACAAGACATATTTCTGGAACAGGTGGACAGTTGGACTTTGCAACAGGGGCGTATGATGCGAGAGGTGGAAAAGGTTTTATATGCATGACATCATCTTATACAGACAAAAATGGAAAACTGCAATCTCGTATTTTACCAAAATTTACAACAGGTGATATTATTACAACACCTCGTACACAAGCATTTTATATTGTAACAGAATATGGTATTGTCAATCTGTCTGGTAGAAGTACATGGGAACGTGCGGAAATGCTCATCTCTTTGGCACATCCTGATTTTCGTGAACGCTTGATACAAGATGCAGAAAAACAAAAAATATGGAGAGCTTCTAACAAAAAAATATAAAAAATACAACAATTTTTTGCCAAACAATACAAAAAAATCAATATATGTATAAAAAAATGTACAAGAATAAAAATGTATGATAAAATATACCAAAACAAATTAAAGGAATGATATTGCAAATGGGTATATGGCAAATATGGATTTTACAAAAATAATAAAATAATAAAATGCATAAAAAGAAATACCAGTTGTGTGTTATGCCAAATCATACAAATTATTTTGTTATAAAATCAATCAAAAATAAATTGTTTGCAAATATGATTTTGTAAAAAAAGAGAATGAGCAGGCAACAAAATGAAATGAAATCAAACAAAACACATACAATATGGATTATGGGATGGGCTTTGTTTGCGATATTTTTTGGTGCAGGCAATTTGATATTTCAGCCGTATTTTGGCAGAGAGGTGGGAACAGGTTGGTTTATTGGCTTTTTAGGATTCTTTCTTGTTGATATGGGTATGGGCGTGCTTGCTATATTGGCAACGGTATATAATCGTCGAGGAGATATTCAAAGGGTTGTCTAGTATCATCTGTTTTTCTGGTCCAATATTGGGCTTGTTATATCCACCTGTATTGGTATTGTTGACATTCTTTGATGAAAAATTGCAAAATGATAATATTGCTTATTTTGCGGCATATGGTGCATTTTTGATAAGTGTATTGGAATGGGCAACAAGCTATGGGGTACTATTTGAATTTGTAAAAAGTTTGCCTTTGGCAGAATTTGGGTGTGCATAGGTAGTGCCTGCTGTGATATGCGGTATCATTGGTGCTTGCTTTAAAAGAAAAGCAAATGCATAAAATTTTGAAAGAATAAAACAATAAAGTATAGAGAGGAGAATGCTTTGGTTTTTAGAGTGTTCTCCTCTATGTTATTGTTTGATAGAAAGGGAATATATATGAATATTAGATTGGCAAATCAAAACGATATACAACATATTTTATATTTGATGCATGAAGCAAAAGCATTTTTGGCAAGTCAAAATATAGACCAATGGCAAAATGAATATCCAAGTAAAACAGATATTTTACAAGATTTGGAGCAAAAAAATGGTTATGTGGTATGTGATGATACAGAAATTGTGGGATATGTGTGTATTTCTTTTGATGAGGAGCGTTGTTATAACAAAATAAATGGAAATTGGTTGTCCAATCAAAAGTATGCAACATTGCACAGAATGGCTGTGCAAAACCAGAAAAAAGGCAAAGGGTTGGCAGGAAAGATGTTTTGTTTTGCGGAACAAATGTGTAAAGAAAAAGGTATAAAAAGTATTCGGATAGATACAGAAAACAGAAATCGGTTGATGCAACATGCCATTGAAAAACAAGGCTTTATGTATTGTGGTGTCGTATATTTGGACGATGGTGAAAGAATTGCTTTTGAAAAACTTTTGCCGTGATAAAAAAAGATGGCATAAATATTATTACTTTAAAGTTGCTACAAAACGAAATGACAAACAGGAAGTTTGTCATTTCGTTTGTTTTTGTGAAAAAATGTTTCAAAATATTATTTTAAATAGGTATGCATATATTCTTCTCGAATTTCTTCTGGTACAAGATTGCCACCAGTTGCCCAAGGAATGTGTATGGCATTTTGCATATGGTTTTGCAAGCCTGCTTTTTGTATATAATGTTGCATTTCAGGAGTATGGAGTTTGGAAACACCCCAGAAAGAAGCACATGCAGAAGGTTCTAAGAAAATATTTTCTGTGTGTACAATATCTCGCATATATTCATAAATATGATAATCTTCCAGAGATAAAATACCAGAAAGCAGATGTTTCATGACACCACCCACAAAGCCAGAAGCACGTCCAACGGCAAGACCGTCTGCATGGGTTTGTCCTGTTAAGCCGAAATCTTGTACAGAAACTTTGTTTTGTAAACCAGAAGCCATACCAACCAACATACAAGGTGCTTGTGTGGGTTCAATAAAGAAAACATGCACAGCATCGCCAAATAGTTGTTTCAAACCAAATGCAACACCGCCAGGAGCACCACCAACACCACAAGGAATATATACAAATAATGGGTGTTGTGCATCTATAGTGATATTTTGTGCTTGTAATTGTTTTTGCAAACGTTTTGCGGCAACGGCATATCCCAAAAATAATGTGGGAGAATTTTCGTCATCTACAAAATAGCTGGTAGGGTCTGCATCAGAATTTTTTCTGCCAACTTCCACAGCTTTGCTGTAATCGTCGTCATACTCTATGACTTCCGCCCCTCTTTGCCGTAAGAGATCTTTTTTCCATTGTTTGGCATCGGCAGACATATGCACAATGACATGGAAACCTAAAGCGGCACTCATGATGCCAATACTCATGCCAAGGTTACCTGTGGAACCAACTTGTATCTTGAATTGGCTGAAAAATGAATGGAATTCTGGTGAGGCAAATTTTGTGTAATCGTCAGTTTGTTTGATTTTTCCATGTGCAAGTGCCAAATCTTCGGCATGTTTCAATACTTCATAAATGCCACCCCTTGCTTTGATAGAGCCTGATATGGCAAGATGACTATCTTGTTTGAGGAACAAACGTCCAGAAATTTCCGTACCATATTTTGTTTCCAAATGTTTTTGCATAGATGGAATTTCTGTCAAGGGGGATTCAATCAAACCATTTTGCGGAACGGTTTCTGGAAAAATGGTTTGTATAAATGGGGCAAAACGTGCCAATCTCGCCTCGGCATCATCAATATCTGCCATGGTGAATGGAATGTCAGAAAATGCTTTTGATGCAGTGGTTAAATCGTCATTGAGCCATATGACTTCTTTCCCTTTTGCGACATCTTCCAATAAAGATTTGTTTTGCACAGATTGCCATAATGTTTCTTTGTCCATAAATATGACCTCCTTTTGATGGTGGATGATTTAGAAAATAGCCATAGGGTGTATATGCATAAGAAAACCAAGCAAAATAAAAAATCATATTTTCTTATACGGTATGTGTTTCTCTTTTTTATTCTAACAAATGATGGCAGTTTATACAAGAGAATATCTTTTGTATAAAAA
Organism: uncultured bacterium; assembly: GCA_905214825.1. Lineage (GTDB taxonomy): Bacteria > Bacillota > Clostridia > Lachnospirales > Anaerotignaceae > Anaerotignum. The sequence continues at coordinate 10,954 of CAJMNV010000062.1, forward strand.
GAATTTGGAGAACATAGAAAAACACTATATTTATTGTTTTTATTGACAGAAGAACACAATATATAGTATACTGATAAAGTATTTTTAAAAAACAAAGTAGGAGTGGAAAAATGGAACAGGCAAGACAATTTTTTTCTGCAATGATTGCAGGTGTTATGATTGGGGTTGGTGGTACTGTGTTTTTGGTACAACAAAACCCTGTTGTGGGTAGCTTTTTGTTTACAATAGG
>CAJMNV010000063.1 GCA_905214825.1 uncultured bacterium
AAATCATGTCATTTTGTTGTTTCCTGTCATAATTTTTTTCCACACGCACGACAAAAGGCATAATTTTCATCTGCTTTTGCACCACAATATGGACAATAGGCTGTTTTTTGTATATCATTTGCATCTTTTGCAACAACGCCTATTATGTCCTCTTTTTGTTTTTTGCCCAACTTTTGCTCTAAAATATCTGGTTCATTCTCTACAATATCATATTCTGAAAGTCTATTTTTTGCATTGGCATTATAAAAACCCAAAAATGCATTTAAGATACCAACCAACACAAATAAACCACCAAATACCAACATAGTGCTTGGTGCCCCTATGCTTGCTGCACCTTTTAACCATACAATACCAAACACCACTGCAAGCAAGCCACCAATGCCATGTTCCAACGAAGAACCTCTACCTGGTTTGATACTTTTCATATATCATCCCCCCGTTTCTATTTTTGTATATTATATTTGTTCTAATGCAAATTCCATAAAAAATGTTGTGCCCATATAGATAGTACTTTCAATCCGAATACTACCTCCCAAAGCGGCCACAGCGGCATTTACCACATCTAAACCAACCCCCCTGCCAGAAAACATGGTTGCCTTTTGTTTTGTGGTAAATCCAGGTCGCAACAAAAATGCATACACTTCATTGTCTTCATAAGCGTCTTCTTCTTTTTTTAGCCAGCCTTTTGCTTTTGCCGCTTTTAATATACGTTCTCTGTTCAAGCCTTGCCCATCATCTCGAAACACAACAAATATCTGTGTACCTGTTTTCTGTATTTCCAAAGAAATCGTACCCACAGGTGTTTTACCCATTTTTTCCCGTACTTCTGCCTGTTCCAAACCATGGTCCATGCTGTTTTTTGTCATTTGCAATACTGCCATAGATATTTTTTCATAAATATCTCTTGGTACTTCAATTTCTTCGCCTTTTATGGTAATACAAAATGGTTTTTCCAATGTACGTCCCATCACTGTTGCAATACGGTTCATCTGTATCAGCAAACCAGAAAAGTTTGTATAAGGAATACGTTGTTTTCCTTTTCTAGTATATGCAATCTGATAACTGGGTGTCTCTGGCTCATTTTCACAATCCACATGTGCCAAAAAGTTTTTAATCCGCCGTACCACTGCCCAACCAAAATCCGTCACTTCCTCGTCAGTTTCCATACGTCGCAATTCTCTTTTCAAATATCCCGAAACCATACGCAACAATTGTAAAATGCTTTTTAAGTCTTTTTGTGCTGGTTGGTCTTCTTCTCTCAGATAGGCAAATAAATCTTCTGCACTATGTGCTGTTTCCGAAAATGCAGGATAGCCCATCATAGATGCACTCCCCTTAATGCTGTGCATGGTACGAAACAGGCTATGTATTTCTTCTTTTGTGATTACAACATCTGTTGTTTCCATCTTTTTTTCAATAAAAGTATCCAGTTTGTCTATATTCTTCCATGTTTCTTCTATAAAAAGTTCTTGCAAAAAATCTGCGTCCTGTTCCAACCGTTCCATGCTATCATCCTTTTGTCATATTCTATCTTTTAGTATAGACTGAAATTGTCAAATTTTCCATAGAAAAATGATATAAATGTTGAAAAATATGTTATACTGCTTTTAGAAACTATTTCAGTAAAGGACGTGAACGTTTTTGAAAACCGTAGGCATTATTGCAGAATATAATCCTTTTCACAAAGGACATCAATATATGATAGAAAAATCCAAATCACACACCAACTGTGAAAGAGCCATTGTTGTGATGAGTGGTAGTTTTGTACAACGCGGAGAACCAGCCATATTTGACAAATGGACAAGGGCAAAATGTGCATTACAAAACGGTGCAGATATGATATTGGAATTGCCTGTGTTGTTTGCCACTGCACAAGCCGAAACATTTGCAAGAGGCAGTATCAAAGTATTGCAAGATGCTAATATGATAGATACACTTTGTTTTGGTTCTGAAAGTGGTGATTTGGCTTCTATGCAGGAAGCTGCAAAAGTCATGATGAACGAAACCGAAGAATTTCAACGACTTTTGAAACAATATCTTGACGAAGGCATATCATACCCTTCTGCAAGAGCAAAAGCATTGGAAACCGTTTCCCATATCAGCAGTGAAATTCTTTCTCGCCCAAATCATATATTGGGATTAGAATATCTGAAAGCACTAGAACATTATAATAGCCCCATACAACCTTTCACCATACAACGCAAAGGGACACAACACGATGACCTTTCCTTAAATGGCGAATATGCTTCTGCTTCTGCCATACGAAAAGGGATTTTTTCAGAAAACACCACAGATGCATTTTTGCAACTACCCAAAAACACCAGAGATATATTGACAAAAGAAATTTCTCTTGGCACAGCCCCCGCTTCCATAGAACATTTGACTGCTGCATTACATTACAAATTGCGTACCACATCTGCAGAAGATTTGCAAGAAATTTTTGAAGTAACAGAAGGTTTGGAAAACCGCATATTACGTGCCATAGAAAATGGCTATTTTGCAGAAGATTTGATTGCTTTTATCAAAAGTAAACGCTATACTCGCACAAAAATACAGCGTATTTTGGTACATATTCTATTGGATATTCGTACAAAAGAAGTAAACTATTTTTTGCGTCGTACACATTTGCCTTATATTCGGGTATTGGGTTTTCAAAAAGACCATGCAGAAATATTGGGCGATTTGACCGAACAAGCAAAATGCCCTATATTAACCAATCTAAAAAAAGCACCAGAACTGCTTGACGAAGATGGTTTACATCTTTTGGCATTGGAAAAACTGGCAACCGATTTGCAAGCATTGGCATCTCCCAACCCATTATATCGCACACCCAACAAAGACTTCACAATGCCTATGGCAATTTTATAATCAACATGATTTTCCACATACAGACATACACTATTATGAAAAAATCAAAATAACAAAGGATGGTTTTCCTATGAAACAAAATATGGTTTTGATGGTGTGTGTCTGTATATTGCTTTTGGCATTGCTATGTTTTCCTAGTGAAATGCTTTTGACATCTTCTGAAAGTTTTTCTTTATGGTTTTCTACGGTATTGCCTTCTTTATTCCCTTTTATGACTGCCTGTGGTATTTTATTTCGATTGGGTGTTGCACAATTTCTCGGGCATTTTTTGCAACCGATTATGAAACCTTTATTTGGATTATCCGGTGTGTGTGCATTTCCTTTGGTGACGGGCTTTCTTTCTGGTTACCCTATGGGGGCAAAAACCACAGCCATGTTATATGAAAACAATCAAATTTCCATTTCCGAGGCACAAAAAATACTTTGTTTTTGCAACAACCCAGGGCCATTGTTTGTCATTGGAACAGTGGGTACAGGTTTTTTTGGCAATCCAAAAGTAGGATATGTTTTTTTATTTTCCATATTTGGTGGTGCTATATTGGCAGGCATTTGTTGTCGTTTTTTCAAAAGTACACCACTTGCTGTACCATATCACCCACACATAGCCAAACAACCATTTTCTTTGATACTTTCTGACTGTGTTTCAGATGCACTTTTGACTGTTGCACAAATTGGTGGCTATTTGGTATTTTTCTCTGTATTCACAAAAGCTTTGACATTATTTGGTGTATTTGATTTTTTGGCAAAAATATTTTCTTTTTGTTCTCTTTCCGATACATTTTTGACAGGGTTATGCAGTGGTATTTTGGAAATGACAAATGGTACATATCAATTAAGCACAACCGTTGAACCTTTTTGGTTAAAAGGTTGTTTTTGTGTTGGACTGCTTTGTTTTGGCGGTTTTTCCATATTAGGGCAAACATGGAGTGTATGTGGCAAATTGCCCATTTCTATTGTAAAATACATATTTGCAAAAATATTACATATCCTTTTTGCATCATTATTATTTTTGTTGGTTTGTCCATTTGTTTTTTTGGACATACAAAAAGCAGTTCCTGTATTTGCCCTGCATACAGCAACTGCCTTTTCTCCGCTTTTTGCGATATTTTCGTTTTGTTTGATGTTGATTACACATTCTGCGAAATGAGCGGTTATCTGCTCATTCGCAGTTCTTGAATATTCTCTGACAAAATATCCAATGTTTGTGCAAAATATTCATCTGTTTTGATACTTTCGTTATACACCACATCTTTTAATTCTTTCAATTTACTTTCTGCTTCCGAAAGCATATCTTCAGAATATTCGATTGCTCCCAGACGCATTTCCTTCGCTGTTTTTTTTGCAGAATCAATGATTGCTGCCGCTTGGTCATATGCCTTTTTTGTCACTTCATTTTCTTCCACCAAACGCAACACTTTATCCTCTGCATTTTTTACAATTTCATCAGCCTCTTTTTGTGCATCAATCAATATTTTATTCCGTTCTTCCACTACCCATTTTGATTGTTTGAGTTCATTTGGCAATTTCATACGAATTTCACTAATAATATCATAAATTTCTTCTTTATCCACAGAAACTTTATTGCTAAATGGCACAGCACGGCTGTTATCCAATATTTCTTCTAGTTCATCTAATAGTTGTAACACGGATTCCATCCCTACTCCTCCCTTTTTTATTTTTGATATTTTCCCACAACAAAAGGCTGTATTTCTTTTGGCACCATAAAATCAATATTTCCGCCAAATACAGCAACTTCTTTTGCATTTGTAGAACTCAATGCCAAATGTTCTTCATCTGCCGCCAAAAAAATGGTTTCAATATCCTTGCCCAGTTTACGGTTAATCACATCCATCTGATATTCTGCGGCAAAATCCACAGCATTTCGCAGTCCTCTCACTGCAACCGATGCACCAATTTCCACAGCAAAATCCGCCAATAGCCCACAAAATGAAGCTACTTCCACATTTTCCAAATGTTTTGTCACCAATTCCAAATGTATTTTTCTTTCTTCCACCGTAAACATTGACTTTTTATTTGGGTTTTCCAAAACTGCCACAACCAAAACGTCAAACAGCTTTGCTGCTCTTTCAATAATATCTAAATGCCCCAATGTAACAGGGTCAAAACTTCCTGCATAAATTGCTTTTTTCATACGTTTGTTTCCTCCACACACAAAAAAGAAATGGTTGTTGTTTTATAATCTTTTTTGCGATATATACACCAGCCTGTGGGTGGTATAATTTGATTTTTTGTACTGTGTTCCACGATGACAATTCCATTTTGTGCCAACAAATTGCCATCTGCAATCTGTTGTAATGTGTTTTTTGTCAAATCTGCTGCATATGGTGGGTCCATAAATATCATATCAAATTGTTTTTTTTGCATAGAAAGCTTGTCCAGTGCCGTTTCCACTGTCATTTGCATGACCATGGCATTTTTTTTCAATTTGGTATGTTCTAAATTTTCGTCAATCACTTTTTGACATTCTGCGGATTGCTCCACAAAAACAGCATACACTGCCCCACGGCTCAACGCTTCAATGCCAATGGCACCACTTCCTGAAAACAAATCCAAAAAACGACATTCCGGCAAATCAAATGCAATGATATTAAACAATGTCTCTTTGATTCTGTCCGTTGTAGGTCTTGTATGTAATCCTTCTATAGTTTGCAGTTTATGTCCTTTTGCAGAGCCTGCGATGACACGCATATTTTAACCACCTTATTCAATCTATATTTTTACATATGCATTAGTATAACAAAGAAAATTTAAAAATACAACAACAAACTGTTCACAATTCCAAAGTTTTACCATCAAACCATGTCGAAATATAGTTTTTCAGAGAAGCATGTTCTGTTTGTTTGAGCAAATTATCTTTTTTGATCAATTCTGTTGCTGCTTTTTGAGAAAGTTTTAATATCTCTGTGTCTTGATATAAATTTGCAATTTTCAACTCTGGCAAACCATGTTGTCTTGTGCCAAAAAAATCCCCAGGGCCACGTACTTTCAAATCTTTTTCAGATATAAGAAAACCATCTGTTGTTTTTGTCATAATTTGTAGACGTTCTTTTGCAATTTTATTTTTGGCATCACTGACCAATATACAATATGATTTTTCTGCACCACGTCCCACACGTCCACGCAACTGATGTAGCTGTGCCAAACCAAACCGTTCTGCATTTTCAATCAACATGACAGTTGCATTTGGTACGTTAATACCTACTTCAATCACCGTTGTAGAAACCAGTACATCTGTCTTGCCTACGGCAAAATCTTCCATAATCTCTTGTTTTTGTTTGCCTTTCATTTTGCCATGCACACAAACCACACGACAATTTGGCAATGTTTGTTGCAATGTTTCGGTATAAGAAAGCACATTTTCCACTTCAAGTTTTTCATTTTCTTCAATCATAGGGCAAATGACATACACTTGTCTACCTGCCTGCACTTCTTTTTTTAAAAAAGCATATATCCTTTTTCGATAGGATGTATCCACAGCCAAAGTATCCACCGGCTTTCTGCCTGGTGGCAATGTATCAATCACAGAAATATCCAAATCACCATACAGTATCAATGCCAATGTACGGGGAATAGGCGTTGCCGTCATAACCAAAACATGTGGGGAAAGCCCTTTTTCCGCTAACATACCTCTTTGTTTAACACCAAAACGATGTTGCTCATCAGTAATGACAATCCCCACTTTATGATATACAACACTTTGTTGTATCACTGCATGTGTTCCCACAATCATGTTTGCCGTACCATCTGCAATTTTTGTCAAAACCTCTCTTTTCTGTTTTGCCGTCATACTTCCTGTCAAAAGCACAACACAAAGCCCCAAATTTGCAAATATTTCTGTAAATGATTTTGCATGTTGTTCTGCCAACACTTCTGTTGGTGCCATCAAAACCGCTTGATAACCGTTTTGTATCACCCAATACGAAACCGCCATTGCCACAGCCGTTTTCCCACTCCCAACATCACCTTGCACCAATCGGTTCATGATACTTCCTGTTGTCAAATCTTCTTTGATTTCTGTCAATACTTTCTTTTGTGCATCTGTCATGGTAAATGGAAGTTGTTTTTGAAATTCCTCCAAAGCATCTGTATGTTGCATAATAATGCCATTTTCTTTATTTTTCCATACCTCTCGCAATGAGAACAACGCTGTCTGCAACAAAAAAAACTCTTCAAATACCAAACGGTATCTTGCATCATAAAAAGCCTGCTCTGTATGTGGAAAATGGATATTTTGTATGGCAAAATTGCGTTCTGCCAAATGATATTTTTTTCTTAGCCATGCAGGTAAATATTCTTCCAATGTGCCTTGTATTTCTGACAAAGCCATTTCCAAATATCCACGCAACATTTTTTGCGAAATGCCTTTGACGGTTGGATATACAGGTACAATACGCCCACCAGCAAAATGTTCCCCAATTTTTTCATATTCTGGAGAAACCACCTCTTTTGTATGATATTTTTTTTGCAAAACACCTGTAAATAAATACGCTTCTCCCAGTTGCAAAGCATTTTTCATATATGGTTGGTTGTACCACACAACGTTTACTTCTCCTGTGTCATCAAAGACTTTCAAACGTGTGACAACCAATTTGCCATGTTTTACCGCTTTGCCTTGCCCTCTCACATAAGCAATAAATGTATTTTCTTCTGTTTCGGACAAATCTGCTATTTTGACCAATCGACTGCGGTCTTTATATTCTCTTGGATAATGTGTCAACAAATCGCCAATGGTTTCAATCCCCATTTGATTGAACTTTTTTAATCGTTGTTCCCCGATTTGTTTCAACACAGAAACCGATTGTTTTTGTTCCATTGTTTTCCCTTCTTTTTTTATATCAAAAAGGCATTTTATATCAAAAAACAACAAAGAGGAGAGTTCTTTGCCAAAGCAAAGAAAATTCCCCTCTCAAATACATCGCCCCATTTTCTGATACACAGTATTTGCAATTTATGAAAATACTGTTTTGAAAATTTATTTTTCGCCTTTTATTCCACAGAAATAATATAATAATACAATGGCTGCCCACCAAATTGCAATTCCACTTCACAATCAGGATAATTCTCTTCAATATATGCCACCATATCTGCTGCATCTTGCTCAGAAACATCTGCCCCATAATATACACCAATCATTTCACTATCTTCTGTAATGGCTTTTGCCAAAAGGTCTTTTGTTGTTTGTGCCATATCTTCGCCAACAACTGCGATATCCCCTTCCAGTATACCCAAAATATCGCCTTCATGGATTTCTTTTTCACCAATTGTGGTTTCTCTGACTGCAAATGTCAAAGATGCTGTTGTCACAGTTGTGATAGCCGCATTCATAGCATCTGCCAATGCTTCTGGTGTTGTATCTATTTCATGACAGAACATAGCCGTAATACCTTGTGGAATAGATTTTGTCGGAATAACATATAATTTTTTATCCTCAGATAATGCTGCTGCTTGTTCTGCTGCCAATATGATATTTTTATTATTCGTCAGTATAAACACATTGTCCGCATTCACTTTTGCCACAGCATTCAAAATATCTTCTGTGCTGGGGTTCATTGTCTGCCCGCCTTCCAGCACTTCATCCACGCCCAAATTGTGGAATATGGCTGTCAAGCCATCTCCTGCGGATATTGCCACAAAGCCAATCTCTTTTTTTGGTGTATTTTGTTTTTCTACTATTTTTGCAACTTTGGGCTGTGCCACACCAACAGGCGTAGCAAAGTCAATCATATTGTTATGCTGTTCTCGCATATTGTCAATTTTCAAACCACTCAAACTACCAATGGTCAATGCTTTTTCCAAAGCCAAACCAGGGTGGTCTGTATGCACATGAATTTTGATAATTTCCTCATCGCTTACACAAACCACAGAATCACCAATAGTACCCAAATAAGATTTTAATTGCTGTATCACAGCATCATCAGCCTGTTTCACATTGATGAAAAATTCTGTACAGTAGCCAAATGTAATACTTTGGTTTTCCACAGAGGCCAATGCTGCATATGTTTGTTGGGTTTCTTGTGTTGGCTCAGCCAGTGCAATTTCTTCTTCTGTGTGAATATGTTCCAAAGCACCTTCCAAAATATACAATAAGCCTCTGCCACCTGCATCTACAACACCTGCTTCTTTGAGCACGGGCAGCATATCTGGTGTTTGGTTCAACACTTTGTGTGCATGTTCCAACACTTTTTTCAAAAACAACTCAATATCATCTGTTTCTTGACAAACATATTCTGCCGCTTCTGCACAAGCTCTTGCCACAGTCAAAATTGTACCTTCTTTGGGTTTCATCACTGCTTTATATGCTGTTTTTACCCCTTGTTCCATTGCTACTGCCAATTCTTTTACGCCTGCTTCTTCCAGACCTTCCAAACCCTTTGAAAAACCACGAAATAACTGCGATGTAATCACACCAGAGTTGCCTCTTGCACCTCGCAATGCACCACTTGCTGCACGTTTTACCACAGCGTCCACACGCAATGCATCGCCTTTTTCCGCTTCTTTTGCTGCTGCCAAAACAGTCAAAGACATATTTGTTCCTGTATCTCCATCAGGCACAGGAAATACATTCATCGCATCTACCGTTTGTTTATTTGCTATCAACGCATTTGCACCTGCAATAATCATTTTTTGCAAACGGTATCCATTCAACTTTGTCACACTCAACGTTTGTTCCTCCTTGTTCTTACCCGTCCACTCGCACGCCGTCCACAAAGATATTCACATCTTCCACGGCAAGACCTGTATATTCTTCCACAGAATATTTCACTGTACTAATAATATTGTCTGCAATGGCGGAAAAATTGGTACCGTATTCTACAATAATGTGCAAATCCAAACTAATTTTATTTGCATGTATCTGCATTTTAATCCCTTTTGTCAAACTTTCCAATTTCAAAAGCTGTACCAAACCATCTTTGACATTTTTTGCTGCCATGCCAACAATACCATAACATTCAATCGCCGCATAGCCTGCAATTCTAGCAATCACCTCATGGTCAATACTAATTACACCATATTCATTTTCCAGTTTTGCTGTCATATATTACAACCTCCAATCTATTATTTTGGAATGTTTCTATCAATTTATTGGATATAGATATTTTCATTATATCATCTTTCGTTTTGTTTTGAAATATTTTTTTGCATAGAAATGCATTTTCCTCATTTTATCTTGCAATTTTACATAAAATTTGAAATAATAACAATAACACTTATTCTTACAAAAATATGGGGGGCGATTATGCCAATGTTAAAAAAAACAAGCCTAAAAGCACAGGTTTATGAAATCATCAGACAAAAAATATTACAACAAGAATATGCACTTGGAGAAAAAATAAACATTGACACATTAGTAGAAGAATTAAACATCAGCAATTCTCCCATTCGAGAAGCATTGATGATGTTAACGCAAGATGGATTAATCGACATGATACCCAATAACGGGGCAAAAGTTATTTCCTTTTCAGAAGAAGGATTTCATGAAATCGCATCATCTCTTTATGTCGTATTATATGGTGCATATGACTTATGCATAAAATTAGATGTATTAGATACTGTTGTCACAGAAATGCAACAATATATCAAACAACAAAAATACTATCACAAAACAGGCAACATTCCAGAGTCCGTAAAATATGCATTGTTATTTGATAAATGTATTGTCAAGGCTACAAAAAACAGCTATCTGATTTCCATATATGAACGTATGGAAGACATTTTTTATTTGATGGCATTACATAGCCACCAAAGAGGAGAAGATGACCGCAAAAACAACATTGCAGAACATGATAAGATATTGCAAAGTATTCGCAATCGAGATACTGCCGCTGTACATCATTGGCTAAACATTCATTATGACAAACATTTATAATTTATATTTCTTATCTTATTTTTTTAATGAGATAAGAAATACAATATTGTTTTGTTTCAAGCAGAATAAAAACAACAAAAAAAGCCTGTTTCATACAGACTTCCGAAAAGCTAGGGTAGCAGGATTCGAACCTGCGAATGACGGAATCAGAATCCGTTGCCTTACCACTTGGCGATACCCCATTAAAAAAACTGGGCTAGCTGGATTCGAACCAGCGAATGCAGGAGTCAAAGTCCTGTGCCT
>CAJMNV010000064.1 GCA_905214825.1 uncultured bacterium
TGTGTATTTTTTGCATTTGGTCGTCCTTTTACAATAATATCAGGAGGTGTTTTATCTGTTGTACGAATACCACTGGTGAAATATGGTGTAGACCATTCCCCTACCTGTGTGGTGTTATCGTCCAATGTTGCACGACCAATCGCAAAGAATGTATAGCTCAAATTTTTATCCATATTTTTTGCTGACACTTTTGCAGAGTAAGGATAATCTTTTACTGCCCCTTCCCAAACTGTCAATGCACCACCTGCGTCAATGATTGCTTCATCGCCAACTTTTGCTTCCAATATTTTTTGTTTCAAACCTGCCTCTTTATCAGGGTTAACCACGTAGTTACCATCTGGCAGTTTTTTCAAATAATGTACTGCACTACTATCTGGCATCAATATCCATTGGATACTTGCATTTCTGTCAGCACGTACATTCACGTCAACAGAGTCTTCTTGTCTTGTGATATTTTTTGTATCCAATTTTGGTACTGTAATGGCTTTTGTTCTAAACTTCTTAAATTCAACCTTTGATGGTGTTGGTGCAGCCCCTTTCAAACAATACCAAATACGATAATCTTTTTCTGGTTCCAAGCCCTGTATCGGGAAATCAAACAACGCATCACCACTGACAATGTCGTATGTTCCCCAAACACTACCTTTTGGCTTGATATTACCACTCATCAATTTTTCTGGTGTCAATGTATCATCTGTTACACTGCCTTCCAAAGCAACCAAATAATACATTGTTGCCTTTTTATCTGTCATAACCTGCGGTGCAAGCCATGTATCACCAATGAATTCATTTTCTTTTCCACCATCAGCCGCAGGCACACCCAATCTTGGGTATGTGTCTCGGAATTTAGGAGGTGTGGTATCTAGGAAAGAACGTACAATAAAGAAATTACCTGGATTATGTACAGCTGTCACACCTTCTTCCAATGCCCCTGCCCAATCGGTTGGTGTAGCTGCCAATTTGCTCAAAGCACCATAAGAACCAATTGCCGCTTTTACACGCAATGTCACTTTTTGGTTCCAACTGCCTCTATCTGTCACACCATTGATGGATTTCATTTTAATACCATATTCTCTTGCTGGTATTGTAGAGAATTTTTCAAATTCCAATCTTGCATTGCTGTCTGTTTTTCTACGTTCTTCAAAATCTTCATATCCCAATGTGGTTGCACTGTTTTTGTCAATATAGACTTCATACAATGCATTACCCCAATCGGTTTGTCCCATATTTCTTTGATATAACTCAAAACGTACCATCAAATCAGACTCTAACACCATATCATACAATACGGTTTCTTCTGTATCACTTTCTTGTGGTTCTGCACGGAATATAATATCCATTTTGCCATCATCGTCCAATTTGGTTAATTGTACCAAAGGTGGCACTGTTTCAAAGTGCAAATTATCACGATAACCGTCTTTCATACGGTTGTTAGAAGTATCTACAATACCGGATAATTCAAACACATATTTTGTACCACTATGCAAATTGAGTGACTCTGGTGTAAATTTAATAAAACTTTTTCCTTCTGGGGAAGTACCAATTTCTATTTTGTTTTCATCAAACGCTACTTTGTTTTCATTGCTATCCACCAAGCTGTACAATGTTACATTCTTTTTCACATCTTGTGGTGTGAGTGTCTTTTTAGACTGGTAATCCCAAACTTCTTCATTGAACCATATTGTAATATCTGCTTTTGTGCTTGGTCTACCTTCCACATCTTCTGAAAATTTCAAAGATGCTTCCGGTGGTATGGTATCTTTTGTTTTTACCGTTATGTGTTTTACCTTAGAAGCATTTTTGGATGCATCTTGTGCCACCACATACAAATCATAATTTGTCTGTTCTTCCAATCCAGAAAGTTTCAATACAACTTCTTGATTTTCTTTTGCATTGGTTTTTCCTTTTTTGAAAGCATTGTTACCTGTAATGACTGCATTGCTTGCTGCTTCTGAATCTATGGAAGGTTTTACCACTTCATTTGTGTCAGGATCTACATATGGAGGTGGGAATTCTGTTCCTTTTTTCTCCAAAACCCAGTATACAATACCATCTTCATTGATTTTTACATTTACATCAATATTTTTTTCGGTTGCTTCCCATTGTCTTGGATAACCATTTATAAATTCAGGAGGTGTCGTATCTTTTGTTGTTGCTGTCACCTTTGACACCTTAGAATCTCTTTCCCCATCACTCAACAACACATACACATCATATTTTGTTTTTTCTTTCAAACCTGATGCTGTCAATATTTTTTCTATATTTGGTTTTAACTTGCTTTGCTTACCAGACGCCAACGCCCCTGCGATTTTATCTTTTTTCATATCCTGTGCAGTTGGTGCGGCATTGCCTTGTGGGAATACCGCCCAATATACTGTACATTTTTTGGAAGGTGCTACTGCAATATCCAATTTTGTGCTGTCATTAGAAGATACTTTTGGATACCCACTCACAAACGCAGGTATGGTATCATCTACTGTTTTGAAATCTGTCGCTTTGAGGCGGCTGGTTTCATTTCTGACGTCCACCAACATAGAAGAAATAGTATATTGGGTTTCTTTTGACAAACCATTGATTGTACTGAGAATTTCTTTTTCTGCCTCTTTGATTGGTGCATTACCTGAAGCAATGATATGTTTTCCTTTTTTGGGTTCTAACACATGTTCTTCTTTAACATCATCTGCATATTCTTCAAATGTAATCACCCAATACAACTGACCAGATTTATTTGTTTTATATTTCATGGTTGCTTTGGAAGAACCAATTTCATCTTCTTTTGGATACCCTGCCAAAATACGAGGTTCTGCAGAATATTGTTCCGCATCACTGCTTGTAAAATCTTTGCCATCAATTTTTACAGTAAAACCAGGACGAATGACAATTTTATCTGGCCACATATCCACCTCACAACCATTTGCATTCACAACCAGTGTGCTAATATCGCCCAATCCGGTTACTTTGCAAATTGTTTCCAATGTCAATGTTCCAATATATGCCCCTTTGTCCAATATCACAGAACTTTCTGTTGCATCTTCATCTACATACAGATTTCTGACATAGCCTTTTCCAACTTTTAACTGATTTTTTGGATTTTTTACGGTTACTTTATCAAAGTCCCCAGCCAATGTCAACTGTACAATGTCACTGCCTCTCAATTCCACATCAATAAAGCCTACTTTATAATCACCATGATTTTCTAAAAATGCTCTTGTTTTGACAATGGTTTTGGCAATCACAGTTGTTCCCAATGTATCTACTGCAATTACTTTCTCTTCCTGTCCATCTACAATCAAACGATTGATATGACAATTATGGAAATTGATACTGTTTTCACCAATATTACTAGAACCACCACCGCTGATAATCACATCACCGGTTACATTCACATTGTTTAAGTTCACATATCCACTACCAACACCAGAAGTAATATACAAATCACCTACAATGACAGTATCTTCCAATGTAATACCAGAGTTTGTAAGCATCAGATTGCCTTGTACAGTTCCATAACGATATGTACCTGCTTTGGAAATCCATTTCCCAATAATATCAGAAATAATTTTTGCTGCTTCGCCTCTGCTGATATATGCTTTTGGACGGAATGTACTGTCTTTATATCCTGCAATATAACCTTTTTCCAAAAATGCACCAATAGAACCTTTGCTCCAATTACCAAATTGTCTGCTATCCGTAAAACCCAATATTTCCCCTTGTTTTTCTTCCAATTTGATATTTCTGCAAAGCAATGCCACTGCTTGCTCTCTGGTCAAATATCCACCGGGTTCTGCCTTTGCAGGTGTTATCCCTGCAAAATACCCTTGCTGTTTTGCAATCGCAATATCATCTGCATACCATGCTGTTGGTTTCACATCAGAAAACGTTTTACCTGTTTTCTGATATTCTCTATAACCAAACGCACGGTTTACCATAGAAACAAATTCTGCTCTTGTAATTGGAATATCCGGGTTCATGTTGCCATCTTGGTCTCCACGCATAATGCCATACATTAACAAATTTTCCAAATATTTTTGTGCCCAATGATCTGTAACACCCAAAGGTGCATTTGCTGCATATGCTGTCATATTGCCTTGAATTGGCACAAATGTATTCAATAGCAGTAGCAATGACATCACATACGCAAAAAACTTTTTACCCATTGTTATATACGCTTCCTTTCTTTTGTTTATTTTTACCATCTTCCTTTGGAAACCATGTTAACCATTTCTTTTGTTTATCTTTGCTGTCTTCTTTGGGAAACAATCATAAATACTTTTTTGCGGATAATTTCTTCTTCTTTTCTACTCAAATTAACAAATTTACAGCCATAAATGTACTTATTATCTGTATCATGATAAATTTTTCTAACAATTTTGAAGCGAATTATAATCGCTTCTTCCAAGAAAGAAAATACAGCTTCATATTCTTTGTCAACTTCCAAATTTGTCTCCATCACAAAACAAAAACCACCTGCACTCAAATCTCTGGTTTCCGCTTCTGCACTAATCATGTTGTCATTTTCATAATACATGATGTTGATGTTGTAGTTGACTTCCACCTTTAAGTCTTCTTTTAGACTTTGTTCATCATTTGTCATATTATAAATATATAGTTTTCTGGTATTGTTGTCATACTGTTCTACTTTTGCCACATACAACTCATAGTAACTACCTCTTACAATCAGTTTCAACACCTTATCTTTTGGAAACTGAAATTCACTGATATTTTCATCTTCTTCTAAGTAAATGGTTGCATCTGTTCTTTCATGATTACAATGTACCAAACCAGATGCCTCATACTTGCCCATTTCATCTAAAATTACCACTTTGTCTTTCATGATTTTCTCCCACCCTTTTCATTCTTCATCAAATTTTCTAAATTCTTCATCGATTTGTTCGGTTTCTTCTTGCGGTTGTGTTTGCATTGCTGCCTCTTTCTTCGACGGTACTCCTTTGGGGGAGTAGTTCAAAAAATAGACATAAATGTCTACAATGACTTGAAATAACTCCTCTGGAATTTCCTGCCCCAATTCCAAACGAGATAATATGGTTGCCAAAGAGTTGTCCTCATAAACTGGCACATTGTGTTCCACTGCGGTTTCTACAATTTTTTCTGCAATATGACCCATACCTGACGCAATAATCACAGGGGCAAAGGCACCATCATCATAGCGTAATGCAACTGCTCGTTGATTTGTGTGAAGTTTAGATTTTGACATTGACTCCATTTTTCCTTTCATAGATTTTGGGAAAAACTTCTGATATTGTTTTTGGTTTGATTGATTGGTACAACGAAGCAGAACGTAACGTCAATCCATTTTTCTCAATCAAATTTGTAATATCTTTTTTGATGTTTTTCTCCATTGGTATTAAAGCTTTTGGATAATATAATTGTAAGTCTATTGTACTATTTTCTTGCACAATAATCAAATCAAAAAATCCAACATCTTGAATATCAAATTTTATCAATAATTTTGTGACATGCTTTGTACCACCTTTACCATCGCTTTGTTCACTTTCTGGATCAACCCAAATTTCGGAAAACATTAAATTTCCCAATAATTCCACAGGCAACATAAAATGCATCAATGGCATATAGACACTTTGGTTTACCAATAGTGCCTGCATAATATTTTGGAATACGGTTTTTGTTTCCCAACCGCCTTCGCCTTTGATACCATTTTCCAATAACGATAAAAATTGGTCCATTTGTGCATTGGTTTGTTTTTGTGTCAACATTTTTTCCAACACCTGCAAATCCATATCCGGAAATTGTTTTTGGAAATCTTTGAAATCCATCATTTTCAAAAGGCTTTGTTGCAATTTTTCCAGATTGCCACCCTCATACTTTGCAATATTCAATGTCAACATTGTAATCATATCTCTTGCTACGCCCAAATCATTGGTACGTTTGATATATGCAGAAAGCAATGGCACAATTTCTTGTTTTAACACCGCAATCTTTTGTGCATTTGCCCCCAAACTCCCTTGATTGCCTGTTGCTTGCAATTTTTCCAACAACTGTGACAAATCTCCTCGAAAACCAGAAGGCAAATATTTGGACATATTTTTTATAATAGATTCTATATTTTTCATGGTAGAGGGTGCTGCATCTACATTATTATATGTTTTCAAAAAGTTTAATATTTCTCTTTGTAGCTCTGAAGAATTTGTTCCATATAAGACCTGCTGCAAGCCTTGAAAGAATTTTCCATGAAAACGCACAGCTCCATTTGCCTGTCCTTTCAAAAATTCCAGCAAATCCCCTTCTGACATTTGTAATAATTGCATAAATTTTGCAATTTCTTGTGCAAAATCACTTTTAATACCAGATTGCACTTCCATTCCCATCTGAAAAAATATCTGCGAAAAAACCTCAATCATATTTGGTCTTTTTTTCAGTGCTGCTAAGAAACTTTCAAAATTTGACTCATAATTCAATGACAGTTGTTGTTCCGCATTACCACCTTGCCCATCAGGACGCATCACTTTTGATGGGTCTACAATATTTTGAATATTTGTATCATTTACCGTAATCGGATTGGTACGAGTATTGTTTTCATACCCAGAAGTTGGGACACTCACTTTTAAAATATCTGACATAAAAATTCACCTTCTTACAATATTACTCTTAACTTTTTCATTTTTTTGACGATATATAAATATAAGATAGTTTTGATATCTACAAAAACATTTAAGGTGGTGTAAAATATCATGGATAATGGCATGGACAATATGCTTGATATGTATTTGTTTGAAACAAATACACTTTTAGAACAACTTGATGGTATTTTGCTGAATGCGGAAAAATCAAAATTGTTTACCGTTGATGATGTAAATGAAATTTTCCGTATCATGCATACAATCAAAGGCTCTTCTGCAATGATGGAATTTTCTACTTTGATGAGAACTGCACACAAAATAGAAGATTTATTTTTTATCATTCGTGATGAAGGTGTAGATGCATTTGATGAAACTTGTAGCGAAGCTGAACATCATGAACTTTTTGATTTGGTGTTTAATGCAATCGATTTTATGCGTTCTGAAATCGAAAAAGTAGAAAATGCAGAACCCCTTACTGATAATATCGACAGCAATATCGAAAAAATTAATGATTTTATCAATAAAATTAACGCTCTTTTTCATCCGTCCGAAGAAAATGCAAATTCCGAAGACACACAAACGGCAGAAACAGCGGATTTTGAGCACTCAGCATTACCTGATGCTTCACCATATTTTATTCATATTTTCTTTGATGAAGGCTGTGGCATGGAAAATCTGCGTGCATTTATGTTGGTTACCGCTTTGCATGATGCATGCCCAGAATTTACATTCTATCCTAGTGACATCGAAACCAATGCTGACTCTGTGCATGAAATTATAGATAACGGTTTCTTTATTGGTCTTGAAAATAAAGATTTGGTGGACAAAGCCATCGGTATTATCAAAGGGCAGAACAACATTCAAACTTATGAAACAATCAAAAACCCTGCCAGCGAAAATACACAAGCCACAAACAAAGAACCTGTACAAGCTGTCGTTTCTGAACCAAAAGCAAAACCAGAAGAAACCACACCCAAAAAGGAAGAGCCAAAAAAAGCACCTGCAACACACAAGCAGGCACCCAAAAAACAAGAAACCACAACACACAATATGCAAAACAAACAAAGTTTAATCAGTGTGAATTTGTCCAAACTGGATAATTTGATGGCGATTGTTGGTGAAATTGTTATCACAGAATCTATGGTAACATCTTGCCCAGAGCTTTCTGGTCTGAAACTGGATAGCTTTACAAAATCTGCAAGACAACTGCGAAAATTGACTGACGAACTGCAAGACATTGTTATGTCTATTCGTATGGTTCCCATTTCTGGTATCTTCCAGAAAATGAATCGTATTGTACGTGATATGGGACAAAAACTCAACAAAGACACAGAATTGGTTATCATCGGCGAAGATACAGAAGTCGATAAAGCCATTGTAGACTGTATTGGCGACCCCATTATGCACATTGTCAGAAACTCTATGGACCATGGTATCGAAGAAGATGTTGCTGACCGTATTGCTTTGGGTAAAAGTCCAAAAGCAAAAATCACATTGTCCGCAGAACATACTGGCAGTGAAGTTATCATATCCATTGTAGATGATGGGAAAGGTATTAACCCAGCTTCCGTTTTGTCAAAAGCACAAAGAAACGGCTTGCTGACAAAACCTGAATCCGAATACAGCAAAAAAGAAATCCTAAATCTGCTTATGCTACCCGGCTTCTCTACAAACGAAGAAGTAACAGAATATTCTGGTCGTGGTGTTGGTATGGACGTTGTAAAGAAAAATGTGGAAAAAGTGGGTGGTGTTGTTTCCATCACCAGTGAAGTGGGAGAAGGCACTTGCACCACATTGAAAATTCCTTTGACAATGGCAATTGTAGATGGTATGGAAATCGCTGTTGGCAATTCTATATTTACCATTCCCATCAACAACATTCGTCAATCTTTCAAAATTTCTTCTGATGAAATTATTCGCAATGTCAACAACAGCGAAGTCATCAAACGTATGGATGAATTTTATCCTGTCATTCGTTTGCATGAATTATATAATTTGGAAACTAGCATCACAAATATCGAAGATGGTATTCTCATATGGGTAGAATCCGGCGATAAATCTTATTGTTTGTTTGTAGATGAATTGTTGGGTGAACAACAAGTTGTTGTAAAACCATTGCCTGCTTATTTGAATAGCTTCAATATCAAAAATTCGGGTGTTGCAGGCTGTACCATATTGGGCGATGGTAATATCAGTATTATTTTGGATGTACTCAATTTGTACACCAATGCACACAATGTAAACTAAAACAAGGAGGAACCGTTATGTCTAACGAAACAAATACAACCCCCATCGACATCGATGCAGCCGTTTCTTCCGAAAATATCAGAAAATTTCTGACATTTGTATCAGACGGTTTGTTCTTTGGTATTGATGCTTCTTATGTTACAGAAATTATCATCAATCACAACATTACATTTTTACCAATGGTACCTTATTACATCAAAGGTATCATCAACCTGAGAGGACAAATCATTCCCATTGTGGATATTCGTCTGCGTATGAACAAACCAGAATATGTCAGAGAAGATAATTCTAACTGTATCATTGTTCTAAATATTGATACTGTGATGATTGGCATTTTGGTAGATTCTGTCAGACAAGTTTTAGATGTTGACACAAGTATGATATCTCCTCCAACAGCAAATAATTATGAAGAGTTGGTCAATGGTATGATTACAATTTCTGATGGAAGTACCATGTTGGTATTAGACCAAGTTGCATTAAGTAAATCTTGATGCTAAGATTGTAAAGTAAAGGACGGTTTTATGATAAAAATTGAACAAAAAGATTTTTTACGATTGGTGCAATTTATACATCGCAATTTTGGAATTGACCTTTCCAAAAAAATGCAGCTTATTGAAAGTCGACTGGGTACTACCATACAATCCATGGGTTATAAAGATTTTTCTGCTTATGTAGAATACATTACGACTACAAAAAATCAGGCTGATATAGAAGTCTTACTCAATAAGCTGACAACAAATTACACCTATTTTATGCGAGAAAAAGCCCATTTCGATTATTTTACAAATACAATTCTCCCATACTTAACTGCAACCAAAAAAAATAAAGTCTTAAGTATATGGAGTGCTGGCTGTTCTTCCGGTGAAGAACCATACACACTCACCATGCTGTTAAAAGACTATTTTGGCAAACAAGCAGGCAGTTGGGATACTCGCATACTGGCAACCGATATTTCACAAAATGCTTTATCCACAGCAATGAAAGGAGAATATTTTTCTGATGCGTTGAAAGATGTTCCTTCTCATTGGAAAACAGAATATTTTACTTCTGGCTCTGGTAATAAATTGTCACTCAAACCCTCTATAAAAAACAATGTCATTTTTCGGACATTCAATTTGATGGAGCCTATTCGGTTCAAAATACCGTTTGATGTTATTTTTTGCAGAAATGTTATGATTTATTTTGACCAACCCACAAAAGATGCATTGGTACAACGTTTTTATCAAGTGACAAATCCCGGTGGTTATCTTTTTATTGGTCATTCTGAAAGCGTCAACCGAGCAACTACTTCCTATCAATATATTATGCCAGCAACCTATCGCAAACCGTTATAATACAAAAAATCATACAAACCGATATCATACGACCTGTTGAAGCGATATGTTATCACGTTTTTGTATACTCTGGCTGAAAAGTATGGGTTTTATCGCTAACACAGAAAGGATGATATAAAAAATGCTTCACCAAAAAATACGAGTCCTAGTTGTAGATGACTCTATTCTATTTCGTAAAGTTTTAATTGATACCTTATCTCAGTATGAAAATATTGAAGTTGTTGGATATGCCATCAATGCATTTGATGCACAACGAAAAATTCCATTGTTGCGTCCCGATGTCATTACGTTAGATGTAGAAATGCCAGGTATGAATGGTATCGACTTTTTGAAACAAGTCATGCCAAAATACCCCATTCCTGTGATACTGGTTTCTTCTTTG
The DNA here is from genome assembly GCA_905214825.1 of uncultured bacterium. Classification (GTDB taxonomy): domain Bacteria; phylum Bacillota; class Clostridia; order Lachnospirales; family Anaerotignaceae; genus Anaerotignum. Next base: position 10,563 of record CAJMNV010000064.1, read on the forward strand.
AATATCACCGTATTTGAAGCATTGTCCGCTGGTGCCATAGACTTTGTCAAAAAACCAGACATGTCAAAGGAGCATTCTACTACAATGTTTATCAACGACTTGGTACGCAAAATTTCCATTGCTTCCAATTCAAAAGTACGGGTTGCCAAACCACAGACTGTAGCAAAAAATTTTGTCCCTTTACATATGCATTCTTCTTTACAACCATCACGTTTGTCCTCTATCGTCATTGCCATAGGGGCTTCTACTGGCGGTACAGAGGCAACATTGAGTATATTAAAAGATTTACCTGCTGATGTTCCAGGTATTGTTATTACGCAACATATGCCCCCTGGTTTTACAAAGATGTATGCCGAACGTTTGAATCGTTTATGCAAAATCAATGTAAAAGAAG
>CAJMNV010000065.1 GCA_905214825.1 uncultured bacterium
AACTGATTGATTGTCAACAAACAATGGTTGGTACAACTTTGACATCTTGTCATGGTGGATTTGATTTCCAAATTGTTCATTTCTTGTCGATTGAGCAGTGTTGTTTGATACCCTGCATGGTATTTATCTTTTGCAATCAAAGCCGCCCCAAATGCCCCCATAATACCTGCAATGTCTGGACGTACTGCTTCTCTGCCACTAATACATTCAAAACTTCTTAACACTGCATCATTATAGAATGTACCTCCTTGCACCACCATAGATCTGCCCATGGCTTTTGGGTCTGCAATTTTGATAACTTTCAGCAGTGCATTTTTGATAACAGAATATGCAAGCCCTGCGGAAATATCTGCAACATTTGCCCCTTCTTTTTGTGCCTGTTTGACACGAGAATTCATAAATACTGTACAACGAGAACCCAAATCAATGGGATTTTTTGCTGTCACTGCAATTTTTGCAAAATCTGCCACATGATAATTCAATGATTTTGCAAATGTTTCAATAAAAGAGCCACAACCAGAAGAACACGCCTCATTCAAAAGCACATTATCAATAACGCCATCTTTGATACGAATACATTTCATATCTTGCCCACCAATGTCCAATATAAAATCGACATCTGGTTTAAAAAATTGTGCCGCTTTATAATGTGCTACCGTTTCAATATAACCCAAATCCATCATCAATGCTTCTTTGAGCAATCCTTCGCCATACCCAGTAACACAAGAATTGCGTATTGTTACATCTTCTGGCATCAAATCATACATTTCATTCAAACTTTGCATGACAACTTTCAAAGGATTGCCTTCATTTCCTGCATAAAACGAATATAACAATTCTCCTTTGTCGCTAACCAAAGCCACTTTTGTTGTGGTAGAACCTGCATCAATGCCCAAAAAGGCATCTCCTTTGTATGTAGACAATGGGCGTCTTTTGACTTTGTCTTTGTCATGGCGTTCTTTGAATTGTTCGTATTCTGCTTGGCTTTGGAACAAAGGTTCCAATCGTTCTACTTCCACAGCCAATTCTGTACCATTTTCCAAACGATACAACAACGTATCAAAGTCCAAATCGCAATCGCCTTTATTGGAAACCGCTGTGCCATACGCCGCAAACAAATGGGAGTGTTCTGGCAAAAGTGCTGTTTCTTCTGTCAAATGCAGTGTTTCTATAAAACGTTGTCGTAATTCAGAAAGAAAATGCAAAGGGCCGCCCAAAAATGCCACATGTCCTCTGATTGGTTTGCCACAAGCAAGTCCTGCAATGGTTTGGTTGACAACCGCTTGGAATATAGATGCCGCCAAATCTTCTTTTTTTGCCCCTTCGTTAATCAAAGGCTGTATATCTGTTTTGGCAAACACACCGCAGCGAGAAGCAATCGGATAAATCACTTCATGTTTTTTTGCATATTCATTCAAACCAGTGGCATCTGTCTGCAACAAACTTGCCATTTGGTCGATAAAAGAACCTGTACCACCTGCACAGACACCATTCATACGTTGTTCTACATTACCACCTGTAAAATAGATGATTTTGGCATCTTCACCGCCCAATTCGATGACAACATCTGTCTGTGGTGCAACCGTTTCTATGGCATTTGCTGTTGCCACCACTTCTTGTATAAAGCCAACCCCCAACGCATTGGCAAGAGAAACACCACCACTGCCAGTAATCATTGTTGCAAACATACAATGTCCCAATGCTTCTTGTGCTTGTTGCAATATTTCTTTGACTGTTTTTTTAATTTCAGAATAATGTCTGCGATATTGACTAAACACCATTTCATTCATTGCATCTACCAAAACCACTTTAACAGTAGTAGAGCCAATATCTATCCCCATACGATAAGTATCTTCTTTATGATACTGCACTGTTCACACCCCCATGTAAATACCCAAAATATGCATCTTGCGTTGTAATGTGCCGCCAGAGTTGTTCTTCGAGATAACGATATTTTTGTTCATCATCTATGCTGTCATCTAACACTTTCAATGCCAAAATACCATCTTGCATTGCGAGTGTCATCATAATACAATTATCAATATCCACTGCTTCGGCAATTTCTTTTCGTTGTTTACCTCTCTCCAACACACATCGCAAATAACATTCTCTTTGTTTTGTATTTTCTGCAAATAAGTTTTGCACAACTTCATACTTTTTCATACCTTCATATAATAAAAAATAAAAATCACGAAAAGCAATTTCCATATCAACTTCTTTTTGATATGTACAAAATCGTTGTGGTGCAAAAAACACTTCCCATAACAATGTTTTTGTGGAAACATCATCTTGTTTTTTTGCCCATACTTCCTGCATTTTTGCAATCGGACATACATAATATGGTTTCAAATATTTTTCTATCACTTTTGCCACCAAATTTTCTCGGCTTTTGAAGCAATAATAAAAACCACCTTTTGTAGTTTCTGCTTCTCGTATCACTTCATTTATAGAAATATCAGAAAATCCTTTTTTCAAAAACAAACGAAAAGCAGTTTCCAAAATATGTTCTTCTGTTTTCATAAAATACCTCCGCTTGCACACCGGTACAGACCACTTGGTCTGTTTTTGTTCATTATATGCGTAAACCCTGTAAAGTTGCAATTAAGAAATTGCTAAAATGTCGTTAAGAATCAGTGTTTGTCATATTTTGCAGAGCACAACTTTATATGCTTTCCAATACCATACGCAACCCCACCAATGCCAAAATATGGACTGGATAAAATCCGTAAAATAAATATGGATTTACATTTTTTCCCTTTTCTCCATGATACCGATTGATGATTGCCAAAGCCAAAAAACCATTTGCCAAATATACCACAATATACGCAACTGCTGCACCCAATGCCATATGCCCCGAAAACACCAATGTCAAATATTGCACTGGCAACGACAATCCATATATCAATAACATACCACATAATCTGCCTTTTTTCTCATAAAAAGTTTTTTGGAATATATAACATAAAAAAATATATAACACGCCCAAACTGCCATAATCTGTATGCAACAAAAATACCGTAATCACACAAACACATACAATATACTTTGCTGTTTTTGGTCTGCCTTGTTGCATCATCTGCCCAAACAAACCACAAGCCAAAGCCCCAAAAAACAATGTCACAAACACATTTTGAAATGCAAATCGTACCACCACATCACCAGTCTGTATCCATGATACCATCATCTGATATGGTATTTCCGAAAGCAAGGCAAACAATCCCAACCGTTTCCAATATGCTTGCATATCATGGGTATATCGTATCCCTTCTGCAATCTGGAACCCAAACACCAAAAAAGCCACTCGTCCGAATCCACTCAAAAGTAAATATATCCATTCTGTCAACATAACATTATTTGTCATATGATAAAACAGCATTTTTATCGGCTGTGCAAACAATTTCATGCCATGGTCTAAAAACATAGAACAAATGGCAATCACTTTCAAATCCAATCTTGTAAATGGCTTGCCCATACATCACACCCCTTTTCTGAAAGCAAAAAAGGGCATACCGCCCTTTATTGTTGTATCATTTCTTTGATTTTGTGCAAAGGTGTTGCCACAATTTTGGTATGTGTGCAAATACAAATCATTTTGATTTGGTTCATGCCCACCAGTTCCCCGTCTATGACTTCATTTTCTGTCACCACACGAATTTTCATGCCTCTTTTGAATTCTTTTTCCTGAAATGATATAGTATCAATGGGGAACATTTCAAAACAACGTGTCATGACTTTTGCCATTTCGACTTCTCCCCATGTTTTTCCACCATTTTTATTTTGTTTTCCAAACAAGAACTTGCGTAGTATGCTCCACACAATCAAAGCCAACACTGCTGCCAAAACAACTTGTTGCCAACTCAATGCTGTAAATTTTTCCAACATCTTATCACTTCCTTTATTGATTTTTGTATTGGTGCAAATATTGGTAAATATCCCGCTTTGACACCCCTCTGTCTTTTGCCGTTTGTTTCATTGCCTCTTTTTCGCTCATGCCTTGTGATACATATTGTTGCATATGTGCTTCTATGGAAATACTTTCCCAGCTTTGTTGTTTTGCCTGTTTTTGCTCTGCCAATGTATAACCCGCAAACACAAGCACAAATTCCCCTTTTGGTGTATGTTCTGTATAGTATGTAATCAATTCTGCTACTGTACCACGACGCACTTCTTCAAATTTTTTGGTCAATTCTCGTATTACTGCCATTTGACGTTGTTTGCCGAATACTTGTGCCAATTCTTCCAATGTACTACACAAACGATGCGGTGCTTCATAAAATATCATGGTACGATGTTCTGTTGCCAATGTTTCCAAGACCTGCCGACGTTCTTTTTTCTCTGCTGGCAAAAAACCTTCAAATACAAATCTTCTGGTATCCATTCCCGAAAGCACCAATGCCACAACTGCCGCCGAAGCTCCGGGAGCAACTGTAACAGGAATGTCCGCCTCATAACACAATTTAACCAAATCCGCCCCAGGGTCAGAAATCCCCGGCATACCTGCATCTGTCACCAATGCAATATTTTCTCCATTTTGCAAACGTTCTATCAGCTGTATCCCTTTTTGTATTTTGTTATGCTCATGATAACTTGTCAAGGGTGTTTTGATTTCAAAATGGTTTAATAATTTCAGTGTATTTCTGGTATCTTCTGCCGCAATCACATCTGCGTGTTCCAATATTTTCAGCACACGCAATGTCATATCGTCCAAATTGCCTATGGGTGTTGCACATAAATACAGTGTGCCTGCCATATCACGCTTGCCCCTCTCCATAGTAAATATCGTAAATTTCTTTTGTATAAACATTTATTTTTTCATAAATCACAAGTGGTGGTTGTGCTTTGAGCATTGCCTTCCCCCCACGGACTGCTTCCACAAGCAACATTGTTGGCGGTTTTTCCACATAAGAATGTACAAAACGCAATCGTTTTGGTTCCAATCCATATTGTCTGAGTGTGCATATAATATCTGCCAAACGTTGGGGCCGATGTACCATATAAAACCGTCCAGACGGTTTCAAAACTTTTGCTGCATTTTTAACCACATCTTCCAATGTGCAAAGAATTTCATGTCTGGCAATAGCTTTTGTATCAGATGGATTTTGCAAACCGCCTCCTGCATGCATATATGGTGGATTGCTCGTCACCACATCAAACACAGAACCACCAAACAAATCCGCTGCCTGTTTGATGTCCCCTGTTACAATATCCACTTTTTGCTCCAAATGATTCAAAGCCACACTACGTTTTGCCATTTCTGCACTTTCTTCTTGTATTTCCAATCCAGTAAAATGGCTGCCTTTCGTTCTACCTTCCAATAAAATGGGAATAATGCCTGTACCTGTTCCCAAATCCAAGACACATTCTCCTTTTTTCACTCTCGCAAAACCACTCAATATCACCGCATCAATCCCAAAGCAAAAACGCTTTGGGTCTTGCAGTATGACATATCCATTGCGGTGTAAATCGTCCACACGTTCTCCCATGCGAATTTCCACATCAGTCCTCATATACTTCCAACTCCTCTGGTGTGGGTTGTTGTTTGCGTTTCTTTTTGGACTTCAGCACTTTGATTTCGTCCACATGATAAAATGCAATCGTTGGGGGGTCATTTTCTTTTTTGCGTACTGCTGCTTTGACTTGTTGCATCAACACATTTGTGGAGAGTATTTCCCCCGTACCATCCGGTGTTGCAATAATATCACCCACAAAAGGCAATTTTTTATTCAACTCCTCATACACATCTTCTTCATATTTCAAACAACACATCAATCTACCGCAAATACCACTAATTTTAGTAGGATTAAGTGCCAAATTCTGGTCTTTTGCCATTTTTATGGAAACGGGCTGAAAATCCCCCAAAAATGTCGCACAACACAACGTTCTGCCACAAATGCCAATGCCATTGAGCATTTTTGCCTCATCACGCACACCAATTTGACGCAATTCAATACGCATACGAAACACAGCAGCCAATTCTTTTACCAATTCACGAAAATCCACACGTCCATCTGATGTAAAATAAAATATCAATTTGTTGCGGTCAAATGTCATTTCCACATCAACCAATTTCATATCCAACTGCAAACGAGAAATTTTTTCCAAGCAAACAGAAAATGCTTCTTTTTCCCGTTCTGTATTTTCTGCGACAACCACAGCATCTTCTTGTGTTGCTGCACGCAAAACTTTTTTCAAAGGTGGTATGATGCTTTCTTCCGAAACGAAAGTATTTGCTTTCATTACTGCACCATATTCCACACCTCTTGCTGTTTCCACAATCGCAAAGTCATTGATAGCAAATTGCATACCACAAGGGTCAAAATAATATACTTTGCCTGCTTTTTTGAAACGTATTCCAACCACTTCTATCATGAATATCTGTTCTCCTTTAATTCCATCAACATCACTTCCATGGTGAGTCGAAAATTTGCATTTCTTGCTAAATTCATTTTTGCCTGTTGTACTGCTGCCGCTTTTTTTGCCAATTCTGCGACAGTTGTTTTTGTCTGAGCAAACAATGCTTGTTTTTGTGTTTTTTGTATCAAAAATTTATCATCTTGCAATCTGTTTGCCACAAGCAAGTCCCGATACCATAACTGCATCATATCCAAAAATCTGGTATCATCTTTATATTGTTCCAAATCTTTTGCAAACAGAAGTACTTCTGCCAAAGACTTTTGTTCTATTGCTTTTAGTTTGTCCAGAATATCCTCCCGCATATGCACAAACGTTTCATCTTCCAACAATGTCAAAGCATTGCCAATGCTCCCTTGTGCATATGCGGCATATTCTGCCGCTACCGTATCAGAAAGTTGTTTTTTTGTTACCAAATATTTTACAATCAAATTTTCAGACAATGGTCTGATTTGCAGTGTCACCACACGAGAAAGCACCGTTGGCAAAAATACCGCTGTATTTTTTGCCAAAAGCAAAAAAACAACATAATCAGGCGGTTCTTCCAATGTTTTAAGCAATGCATTTTGTGCCTGTTCTGTCATCGTGTCTGCCTGTTGTACAATATAAATTTTGTAACGATATTGATATTGTTTGAATTTGACATCTTCCAATATCTGCTCTCTAATATCATCTACACCCAATGACTTCTTTGTCGGACGCACATAAACAATGTCAGGGTGATTGTGCGAATCAAATGCTTTACAGCTTTGGCAAACACCGCAAGGGTCTGTACCACCTGCTTCACACTGCAATGTCTTTGCAAACAAATTCGCCAACATTTTTTTCCCACTACCGCTATCACCTGCAAACAAATAAGCATGTGAAATCTTTTTTGTAGCAACTGCCTGCCGCAAATAACGAAGCAAAAGGTCGTTGCCATATATTTCTGAAAAACAATACAACGCCTTTCACCTCCTTTTCATTAAAATTTATGGAACTGCTCCACGTCTAATATAAATACGGTTGCACCACCCACTTTGACTTCAATGGGTGCCATAATAAAACCATGCATTGTACCACAAGAAGATGGTAATGTTGCATATTGTGTTCTGGCTCTGCTATTTTCTTCAATAACATGTAATGCTTTCTCCACTTTATCATCGTCCACACCTGTCATAATGGTTGTGTTGCCGCTACGCAAAAAACCACCTTTTGTTGCCAATCTAGTCACTTGAATTTCTGCTTCATTCAATGCCGCAATCACATCGCCTGCATCTTCATCTTGTACAATCGCAATCATCAGTTTCATAGAAAAACCCCTCCTTTGCTTTATGCCATATTTTTAAAATCCAAGCAAAGCATCTAGCCGCTTTTGGATTTCTGCAAACACACTTTCCATACTACCAGAGGCATCAATACGACAAATCCGTTGCGGCTCTGCCTGATATAACATTTGGTATCCTACATATACTTTTTCATGGAATTGAGACTTTTCCAATTCCACTCTATCCATTGTGTGATTTTGTTCCTGTTTTTTACGCAAAATGCCTTGTTTTGGCGGCAAATCCAAAAATATAGTCAAATCCGGCTGACAACCTCCCGTGGCAATTTCATTGACTTTTGCCACCACATCACCCAATTCTCTTCCATATCCTTGATATGCAATGCTGGAATCTGTAAAACGGTCTGTTACAACTACTTTTCCTTGTTGCAATGCAGGGATAATTTTTTGTTCCACATGTTGGGCTCTACTTGCCGCATATAACAACATTTCTGTTTTTGCCGTCATTTCGGTATATGTGGCATCTAACAACAATGCTCTGATGGCTTCGGACACTGCTGTTCCCCCAGGTTCTCTTGTGACAACCAAATCCACTCCTTTTTGTTGCAGATATGCAATGATATTTTGCAACTGTGTAGATTTTCCACTGCCGTCACTGCCCTCTACCGAAATCAAATAGCCTTTCATGTTTGCACCTCAATCTCATTCTTTTTTCAAATTATATCATATTCACACAGAATAATCAAAAAAACTTACCTTCCTTTTATAAATAAAATACGGCATATCTCACCAAATGCTAGGAGTATGCCGTTTGTTTTATTTTATCGAAAATTTTTTCGCAGTATCAACAACTTTTGCCCAACATACAATCTGTCAGGATTTTCAATATCATTCATCATCAATATTCTTTCAGGCGTTGTACGATATTTTTTTGCAATATTCCATAATGTATCACCAGGTTGCACCATCACAATGACCGCCCCGGGTTGTGTGACGTTTTCTGCAATTTCTTCTTCCTGCAAATCTATCACCATTGTCAACTGTTGATTGCGTAACACTTTTGCATACAACATCACTTGTATACGACATTCGCCCTCATTTTCTGTCAACAATCGAAAATCTGCTTCTTCCCATGTGCCTCTCACACAAACCGTATCACCTGCATTTGCACCTTTTACTTCTATGGTTCGTGTAAACGGAAATCCTCTATGTATCACGCATACAGGCATTTCATCATCTTGACACAAATACAATATTTCTGTATGTAATACCCCTTCTACAGTAACAGTATCTGTATCTGCTTTTGCATCTGTGATTTGCACATTGCCCCACACACGCACTGCCTGCATCATGGGCATTTCATTTTCTTCCAAACGTACCATTTCTTTCACAGTAAAACGATTTTGTGCCACACCTGCTGTCATAGGAAATGTCACATTTTCCTGTATGGGTTTTAAATTTTGTTCCAAACCATAAGCATCTGTCACAAATGATTTTTCTGCCACCTCTGACGCTTTCAAATCTTCATAAATAATCACATCAACGGCTATTTCTCTTGGTTCTCCGTCTTCATCCACTTCCGGAGTAACTTCTGTTTCTCCCACAGACAATTTGACATCAGCAATGCTTTGTGGTGTCACACCATTTGCCTCTATAAATCCATGAAATGGAATTTCTTGTTCCACGGCCATAGGCATACCATTGGTATCATCGCTATACAACACAGAAACCCACAAATTCCCTTTGATACCGACTTTACCGTCCATGGGACGAATATCCGTATTGGAAATACTCACAGATGTATCCAATATTTCTCCAATAGCAGGCTGGTCATGCGGTACTGTCATTCTGCCCTTGACTGTAAACCTGTCCTTTTTGTCTGTGATAGGTTGTTCTGTCAAAACCTTTGACCACAAAAGCTCTGCATCATTTTCTTTTGTACCAAATACCATCTGCCAATTTGCTTTCCATTCTGCTTCTGCTTCTGCTTCAATGACGGCACGCAGCCCAACCTTTCTGTCGTTGATTAAATTACATTCCAAATGTTCCAATTCCAAGTACAAATCCACTGTATCATCTTTTTGTAACCCTTCCATATACAATGTTTCTTGTATGGGCAAAGCAGATGACATGGCATATATCGGACGCTCTCCTCCAATGGCACGATACAATATGGTTACAACCAATTCCCCACGAAAACTCACTTTTTCCTCTGCCGTTTTGACTTCTTGTAAGCGAATACGACCTTTGCAACGCAATACTTGCTTTACGTCTGGTTTTGTATCTGGCACAATCATATCGCCTTCCAGCAAAATACGAGAACTCTGTTTTCCTCTTTGCTGTTTTAGTGTAACGGCATCTTTTATCAACTCCAAGGGCATACTGTTTGACCTCCTTATTTTTCATCGGCATACGCTTCCCGTTTTTGCGGATTGCCTGACAATACTTTCTTTGTAAATATATGATACCGCATGAAAAATATGATAGGTTTCCCTTTTTGATTTTACTGTGTGTATGGGAAAAAGAAAAACAATACACCATATCATCTGTTTTTATGAGATAGGACTTTGTGCATTTTCCGCATCAATCCATATAAAAGGTTCTTTTATATTATGTTTATCAAAAATATCCGCTTCTATTTTTTCATAAAATGAAAGACCTTCTGGTGTATTTGGCTCTGGTTTTATAGGGTTTGCCTTTCGATAATCACCATAATAAAATGTCATTGCCAAATAATAATATGGCCAATCATGTGTTTCAAAACAAACTTCTGACATAGTTTTTATAGATGCAAAATAATCTATATGTGCATTGACACAAATACTTGCTTGTTCATAACAAATACCAACATATTCCACAATCAACCATTTCACCAGTTCACAATAACTATATTGGTTCACAATCACAATTTCATTGCCATCTGTAACCACTATATCATCTTTCATATAGTATTCCTTTTCCTTTCTATCCACTACAAGTGAACTACTCCGACTTATAGAAGTCGGAGCTTCCTGCTTCAACCACTACTGCG
>CAJMNV010000066.1 GCA_905214825.1 uncultured bacterium
AAAGAAGCGATGTATATTGGCAACCGTAATTCAAAAATATTCCATTATGCAGATTGTGCCTCTATCAATAAGACAAAAGAAAGCAATCGTATGTATTTCCAAAATAAAGAGGAGGCATTGGAACAAGGGTATCAATCTTGTAAAGTGTGCAAACCATAAAATAACAGGCATATCGAAAAAAATGCGATATGCCTGTTATTTTTTTATAAATGTGTGGCTATTTTTTTGTATCTTACTAGAATATATCATCATAATTTTTTTGTAGTTATCAAAAGCCGCAAAAAAATTTTCTGTTGCTTCTGTATGCATGGATATGTTCATTCTTACTTTTTTGGTTGTCACTTTATTACCTCATAATAAAATAAAATCGGCAATATCTAAATGATACTGCCGATGATTGTTTCACAAATCACCACCAAGATGATGTGGTTTTGACTTTGTGTCAGAAAATTATTTCATTACACCAATTACTTCTACTTCACATAATACGTTTTTAGGCAGCGTCTTTACTGCAACACAAGAACGTGCAGGTTTGCTTGTGAAGTATTTGCCGTAAACTTCGTTGAATGCAGCAAAGTTGTCCATATCAGACAAGAAACAAGTTGTTTTTACAACGTCTGTATATGTCAAACCGTTTGCTTCCAAAACAGCCCCCAGGTTTTTCATCACTTGTTCTGCTTGGTCTTGAATGGTTGTTGCAACAACATCACCAACAGCAGGGTCGATGGGGATTTGACCAGATGTGTACAACATACCGTTTACTGCGATTGCCTGAGAATAAGGGCCGATAGCTGCAGGTGCTTTGTCTGTATTTGTTACTTTCATCATAATGATTACCTCCGTAAATTTCCTAAAATTTTGTTTTATTAGTTTTATTATATTTTATATGAAAGACAAATTTTCGTCAATGTATTTTTTACAGACACAAAAAAATTATTCTTTTTTGTTCCATTTTTTTCTGCTTTCGGTTAAAATAGAAATATTATGGGCAAACAAAATGTTGTTTGAAAAAAATAAATTTCGCAAAGGAAAGGAAATTATCAATATGAGTCATTTAGATGAAATACAAAAACGTCGTATATTCGGCATTATTTCTCACCCTGATGCAGGGAAAACCACATTGACAGAAAAATTACTATTGCATGGGGGTGCCATTCGTGAAGCGGGTACTGTCAAAGCAAGAAGAAATGCAAAATTTGCAAAAAGTGACTGGATGGAAATTGAAAAACAAAGAGGGATTTCTGTTACTTCTTCTGTGATGCAATTTGAATATGATGGCAAAATTGTTTCCATTATGGATACCCCTGGACATAATGACTTTGGGGAGGATACGTATCGTATATTGACGTCTGTGGATAGTGCAGTGATGGTCATTGATGCAGCAAAAGGTGTGGAAGCACAAACAAAGAAATTGTTCAAAGTTTGTAGTATGCGAGAAATTCCAATATTCACATTCATCAATAAATTAGACCGCCAATCACAAGACCCTTTGGATTGTATGGCAGATTTGGAAGACGCATTAGGGCTGCCTTCTACTGCTGTGACATGGCCAATCGGCAATGGTTTGACATTTGAAGGCATTTATGACAGATTGGAAAACAAAGTATATTTGTACAAACAAAAAAATGGCGTGGTAGAACTGGGGGCAAATGGTGTATTTGGTGATGCATTGGAGGGTGTGATTTCTGATGCCAATTTAGATATTTTGCGTGGTGAAATGGAATTGCTGGACGGGGCAGGCAATCCTTTTGATTTGCAGGCAATCAAAAATGGGGAACTTTCTCCTGTATTTTTTGGTTCCGCATTGGCAGACTTTGGTATCACACCATTTTTGAAACATTTCTTGGAGTGGTCACCTGCACCTGGTGCCAGAAAAACCACAACAGGCGAAGTACAACCAACCGATGAATTTTTCAGCGGTTTTATATTCAAAATTCAAGCAAATATGAACCCTGCACATCGTGACAGATTGGCGTTTTTCCGCATTTGTTCTGGTACTTTCACCCGTGGTATGAGTGTGACACTTTCCCGTACAGGCAAACAAATGAAATTGAGCCAATCCACACACCTTATGGCAAATGATAGAGAAACGGTGGAAACTGCTATTGCAGGTGATATTATTGGCATTTATGATAGTGGTAACTATCAAATTGGTGATACATTAACTGACCGCAAAGAAAAATTATTCTTTGAACCATTACCAACATTCCCACCAGAATTGTTTGTGAGAGTACATCCAGTAAACTCTTTGAAAGCAAAACAATTTCAAAAAGGTGTGCAACAACTGGCACAAGAAGGAGCAATTCAAGTATATCGTAATGAATTCAATGATGTGATATTGGGGGCTGTTGGACAACTGCAATTTGAAGTGTTTGAGTATCGCTTGAATAATGAATATAATTCCGAAATTCGTATGGAGCATTTGGATTATAATGTGGCACGTTGGGTTGCACCAGGTTCTCCAAAAGATGTTAAAGATTATGTTGTGCCAAGAAGTGCATTGGTGTATGATCACTTTGAACGTCCTATATTGCTTTTTGCAAATGAATACACATTGAACAATTTCATGCAAAAAAACCCAGAAGTGAAACTGGTGGAAGCATTGGATGTAGATGATACAGAATATCATAGCTAAAAATTATGAAAAAGGTATCGTTGTCTGTAAAATACAGACAACAATACCTTTTTTATATTTTCTTCATTTTGTATTATAGAAAGTCCATTTCACGTCAGTGTGTGAAAGTTATTTTCTGTTTGCGATATAATAAAAAAATATGACAAAATACGAGGGGGTATGCATATGGTTCGGATTGCGATTTGTGATGATGAAATTGCGATATGTAATGATATGAAACAAACATTATCTATAATTTTAAAACAAATGCATGAAGATTTTCAAATTGTATGCTATACAAATCCAAAAGTGTTATTGCATACAAATGATAAATTTGACTTGATTTATTTGGATATTCAAATGCCTGATTTAGACGGTATCACACTTGCAAAAAAAATAAGAGAACAAAATGCAGATTGTATATTGATATTTATTACGGTTCTAAAAGAATATATGTTAGATGCTTTTGAGGTAGAAGCCATAGATTATATTTGTAAACCAATAGAGAAAAAACGCTTGGAACGTTCTTGCAAACGTGCCATAAAACGCATCAAAAAAGAAAATGAACAAAAAATTTTTGTGCAAACTGTAAATTGGTGCAAATCCATTCCCATGCATCGCATTTATTACTGTGAAGTTATCAATCGCAAAATTTATCTGCATACAAAAGATGGCATCATAGACTATTATGGAACATTGGAAGATATTGAAAAACAGTTAGATTGTCGTTTTTTCAGATGCCATAGAAGTTATATTGTCAATATTGATTATTTGCAATCTTATATGAATGGGGAGATTGTATTGGAAAACGCAGAAAAAGTGCCTGTTTCCAGATTGCGTCATAAAGCGTTTATGCAAAAGATGTTAGCATATATGAAAAAAGGGGAATGATTATGGACTTGTGGATACCAAATATATTGTATAGCATGATTGTTCCGATTATATTTTATACATATTTTTGTCGCTATTGTCAGGTCAAAGCAAAATGGTATTTGTGTATGGTATATGTCATTTTATATGATGTGGTGTATCAACTGGCATGTTCCATGCAGTTATCAAAAGTGTTGTGTTTGCCGCTTGATATTCTGTTATTTGCTGTTTTTGGGTATCTCACAACCAAAAAATATATCAAGTCTTTGACCGTATCATTGCTGATTTTGTCTGTATTTCATGTTTGTTATGGTATGGTATATTCTATTTCGTATTATGTGATAGATAAAATATCTGTAAAATATGTTTTGATTTTGCAATATGCAGATATGGTGGCAATGAGTATCATCACAATATTATTGATACAAATATTACATTTGATTTTGAAATATTTTTTTAAAGCATTGATAGAAACAGATAATTTGCCATTATTATTGTTATTGACACCTGTATTTTTTATATCATTGACAGAAAAAGTGGTTAGTGCAAATATTTATGGCGATGTTATGGTTTGGGATGACGAAAAGGGCATGATTTCGCCTGTTGTCAACCATGGGGAAGTGTTTTTGTTGCAAGCTGTGGCTGGTATTTGTCTTTTTAGTATATTGGTTGCTTTTCAAAAGATGATGAAAGCCAGCCAAACAGAACAACAATTAGAATTATTGCAACAACAAACAAAAGTGCAACAAATTTATATGCAGGAAGTAAAATCAAGATACGAAATGACACGTGCTTTCCGCCATGATATGAAAAATCACTTAAATATTTTGGGAAATCTCTTACAAAAAAATCAATCAGAAAATGCTTATCAATATTTAAAGAATTTAGCATACATATCAGATACATTGACATACCCCATACATACCAATCATGCAGTGATTGATGCATTATTGGAAAATAAATTTTCTGTGGCAACACAAAAAGACATCAATATCAAGTGCAAACTCCATATTCCAAATGCAAATGGCATCAAAGATTTGGATTGGTGCATTGTTTTATCAAATGCCATAGACAATGCCATACAAGCAAATTGCTTTTTGGAAAACGAAAAAAGATTTATTCATGTTTCTGGAAAAAATAAAGGCAATTTTTATTTGCTTTGTATAGAAAATGCTTGTGATAGAGAAAATAAAGATATTCCGAAATATGGAATTGGATTGTCCAATATCGAAGTGGTTGTCAAAAAGTATCATGGTACGATGGACATAGATGTGATGCATGGTGTATTCAAATTGGATATACTGCTTGTCATTTCACAACAAGACAATCCCATTTCACACCAAATCCCTTGAATTGTGAAAAAATTGGATTTATGATGAACACAAATTCAGAAAGAAAAGGGGGATTTTTATGTCTATTGGAGCAATTCCTGCAAATATACCTGCAATGCATACAAATGAAAGTCATAGTACAGGGCAAAATCAGCAAATCAAATCATTGGAACAAAAGCTCGAAAATCTTGTAAAAGAAAAAAAAGAAGCATTACAAGCAAAAGATACCGAAAAAGCAAGAAAATTGGAAAAACAAATACAAAAGATACAAAAACAGATTGCACAGTTGCAAGCAAAAGCACAAAAAAAACAAGCAGAAGAAACACAAGAAGAGCAGGCAAATAAAAATGGGAAAGACGAAATATTGGGAAACTACATTGATGTGTATGCATAATGTCATCGTTTATGCGGTAAAGTAATACCGCATAAACGATTTTTCATTCATTATAATATATCAATATGTTCGCCGTTTAATGCTTTATTCATACTACGTACAGCACAGAATTTGCCACACATAGAGCAAGTGTCATCATGTTCCGGAGAACGATCTGCACGAATGGCTTTTGCAGTTTCGGGGTCAAGTGCACAAGCCCATTGCCCTTCCCAATCCAATGCACGACGTGCATCACCCATTTTGTCATCAATTTCTCTAGCACCTCTCACACCTTTTGCAATATCTGCGGCATGTGCAGCAATTTTACTTGCCATAATCCCTTGTTTGACATCATCTAAATTGGGCAATGCCAAATGTTCCGCAGGTGTGACATAACATAAAAATGCGGCACCGTGCATTGCAGCAATCGCACCACCAATGGCTCCTGTGATGTGGTCGTATCCGGGGGCAATATCTGTCACCAATGGCCCTAACACATAAAAAGGTGCCCCCATACAAATGGTCTGCTGTACAGTCATATTTGCAGCAATTTGGTTCATCGGTACATGTCCAGGACCTTCCACAATGACTTGTACATCTTTTTCCCAAGCACGTTTTGTCAATTCACCCAAACGTACCAATTCTTCAATTTGACACACATCTGTTGCATCTGCCAAACAACCTGGACGACAAGCATCTCCCAAAGATATTGTGACATCATATTGTTGACAAATATCTAGGATTTCGTCATAATATTCATAGAAAGGATTTTCTTCACCTGTCATACACATCCATGCAAATACCAAAGAACCACCACGAGAAACAATATTCATTTTCCGTTTGTGTTTGCGAATTTGGTCTATGGTTTTGCGTGTGATACCACAATGCAATGTCACAAAATCCACACCATCTTGTGCGTGTAAACGAACCACATCAATAAAATCTTTTGCAGTCAGTGTATCCAAATCACGTTGATAATGAATGACGCTATCATAAACGGGTACTGTACCAATCATAGCAGAACATTCTTTTGTCAATTTTTGTCGGAAAGGTTGTGTATCTCCATGGCTGGATAAATCCATAATGGCTTCTGCACCCATGTTTACAGCGGAAAGCACTTTTTGCATTTCCACATCATAATCTTTACAATCTCTGGAAATACCCAAATTGACATTGATTTTTGTACGCAGCATAGAGCCAACACCTTCAGGGTCTAATGCTGTATGGTTTTTGTTTGCAGGAATGACAACTTTTCCGCAAGCTACCAAAGGCATGAGCTCTTGTATAGTCATTTTTTCTTTTTTTGCTACAATTTCAAGTTGTGGTGTGATAATTCCATTTCTGGCAGCATTCATTTGTGTGGTATATATTTGATTTTTCATGATAAATTTACTCCTTTTCATATTCATTTTGCGTATTTTGATATGCCGTATCAGAATGACAATTTGCAAATACTAGCGATAAATTGTGTAAAATCGTTTTTATTGTTGTGCTGACATCGGTTGTGTTTTTGGCAATTATTTTTGCCAAAAACATCATGCATTATTTTATCAAAATCTGCTTGAATACCGACGCCTGTACAGAAACAATGTTCTGTAATAGATAATGCTTTTTTCATTATTTTTTCTCCTTTTATATATGTGGCATTATTTTTTATATAGCGATAGAAAGTGGTGTCCCCAGTATACCGCTTGTTTGTATGGGTCATAACCAAAACAAACCATATGAAAATCTTTGAAATGAAATTAAAATGCTGCCAATCACTTCCTTTCTGAAATGGAAACAAAAAAAGAGGAGTCCCAAAAAAAGGGGGCCTCCTTGAAAAATCATGTTATGACGACTTCCTACGGCGGCATTATCCGCATCAGGTTAAAGGGTCGAAGGTAATACCTTCCTCTCAGCCTGTTTTACAAACTCCCCTGCTAATTGGTTATTTATAGTATATGCTTATTTTTGATTGTTGTCAATGATATCAAAATAAAAAGATTATGATATTTTGTTGTTTTTGATATGGATATTGCAAATATTTATGAATGTACCCCATATACTTTTGCCAGACGCAGGATTTTATTTGCCCAACGAAGATGTGTCAGATATTCATTCATGCGGTGTGCATTATGGTTTGCAGATACAAGTTTTCCGCCTGACATATCCCAATTTAATATGCAATATGCATCATTGTAGTCTGTTTTATGCACACGCAACATTTCATTCACAATGGGAATTTGATTTGGGTGAATCACTGTCTTTCCAACAAATCCACTCAATAAATCAAGTTCTAATTCGTTTCGTAATCCCGTATCCCAACCATCTCCGGCATAGTATTCCCAAACGGGACCAGATACCACATATTGACTAGCAAATGTTGTGTTAATGTCAATCAACAAATTGGCAACTGGTTTCAAATCATAAATGGTGTTTTGCATATGTCGTCTTAATCCAAATGCATTTGAAAAGTCATTTCCACCTACACGAATATTTAATATACTGTCTGCTATAACAGCTAGTTTTTCTTTGATATATGCAAGATTATTATATCTGGATTTCAAATCAATCATACTGACAGATTCAAAAATAGGCATATAATAATAATTGCATGAAAAATGCTGTTTTAAATCTTGTATGGTAGCAATATATGCATCACAATTTTCAACAAAAAATTTTGGCAGAATAAAACCTGTCAATATTTCAGAAAATTCTTGAAATTGTATGGCTAGTTTATGCAGATGTTTTGGAGAACGAATACGAATAAAAATCAATGGCATATAAAATTCACATTCTTTTCTTGCCTGCATGATTTGTGTGAGTGTTTGGTGCAGTGTTTGTTCTGCTTGTTCTACAACACTTTCGTGTATGGTATCTTCCAAACAAAAAGCTAACGAAAAAGGATGTGGAATTCGTTCGTTTTTTAAGGAATTTACAATAGAACCATGTGTATTTGCGGGACAGTATAACAATGCCCCAATATCATAACCAGTTACTTTTGGGTACATAAAAAAACCTCGTTTATCTTTTTCGTTTGAAATGAAATCATCATATTATGAATAATATCATAACACAAATTGCAACAGATGGAAACTCTGAATTTTTTTGGCAAAAGTATCATATATATTATATTGCTGTAAAATATTGCTTTTTTTGTTGAAACAAATAGTCTATGATGTTATAATAATGAAAATAATACATCCAAAATAAGAAAGTGTGTAGATATGTTTAAGAGAGCGAATTTACATAAACTGAATGATTATTTTATACCTCTTTCCGGTAGAGTACAAAGGGGTATGTATTTTTGTAGAATTGCGAAAAATTCAAACGAAGTGACTGCATTTATCAAGAAATATTATGATACAGCACATCGTGGCGGTGTTGTGATTGATGGTAGAATTCCAAATCCAACACCACAAAATTTGAAATATTTTGATGAAATGATGGGTAACGATTTTCAGCTTGACCAAAACTTTCTTTCGGTAAAATTGAAAAAATGGTTGCCACGTATGTCGGATACACAAAGAGAAACTGTCGTAACAGCAATTTTTTCTACATTGCAAGATATGCAAAAAAATGGGAAAAATGAAAATATGTTGCGTAATGCATATATGAAATATATGTGTTGGTTATATTATAAATTTGAAAGAATTGTCAATCAGTTAGGTGGTGAAACACCACCAAAGATTTTGTATGATGGCACAATTAGCAATTATGAATTACAATTTTTGGTTGTATTATCCAGAGCCGGCACAGATATTGTACTTTTGGAACGAGAAGGCGATGATGTATATATACAGCTAGATGCAAAATCAGAATATTCACAACTGTATGAAGAGGAAACGATGACTGCTTTTCCGGATGATTTCAATTTGAAATGGATACAGTCTGAAATTGTCAAACAAGTCAATCAACAACGCCTTTACGGAATGCTTCCGAGTGTACAAAATTGTACCAATGCATGGATGCAAAAAGCAGAATTGGCACAAGTACTGATACCTGTGAGAAATCGTGGTACAGATGATACCTTTTTTTATAACAGCTTTCTCATACAATATGGTGTGGAAGAGAAATTGACATATTCCAATGATTTGTTTGCTTTTTATAAAAATTTGAAAAATGAACAACGAAAAATTTGTGTTGTGAATAAGGAAATTCCAGTTCCCACAATGGAAGAAATTGCAACTATCAAAAGGGGCAATTATACAAATATAGACCAAATGGTGTTGGATTTATCACAAAATATTCAATATTCTGCAAATATTGAATTGCAAAAGTTGATGATAAAAAGTTTTGTTGATGTGCTTTTAGAAGAAAGTGAAAAACAAAACGCAAATATTTTGAAATTGACAAACAAAGCAGTTTATTTATTATGTTGGCTGAAACGCTATCAAAAAATATTGTTTGAAAATTGGAAAATGCCAGAAATATCTGTTTTTATTTTATTTGGAAATTGTGCTTCCGAAAATGAGAAACTGTTTTTACAGCTATTGTCCAAATTGCCCATAGATGTTTTGATTTTACTGCCGAATTTGAATGTTGGTACTGTTATGCAGTCACAAAATTTATTGGAAATCAAATACGAATTTTCTATTTCTATGGAAGAATTCCCAGTAGAACAAGGACAGATGCGGGTAAGCACAGCGGCTTTCCAAGCAGAAAGAGATTTGGACGAATTGATGTATCAAGATACAGGGTTGTATCGCAATCAACAATATGCAAAAGCAGAAACAGTGACACTGCAAACGATGTATGAAGAAATTGAAATTCTCTGGAACCAAGAACTCAAATATCGCCCAAGTTTTGGCACAGATAATGATGTGGTAACACTGCCGGTGTTATTGGGAAAAGTTTGTGGTGTCAAAGATGGACAAGTTGCACCATATTGGCAAGCAATCAAAAAAATGGTGACACCAGATACATTGCTCATTACACAAATACCTTGGATTTCTTCTTTGGACGAAAATCCAATGAAACCATATACTACGCAGTTTTTGAAAAATGGAAAATTGCTCAAAAATAAAATCAAAGAACATAAAGCATATCCATATAGTATTTTACGCCAAGAAATGCAGGAGTATCTTTTGGAACGGTTACAGGTGTTGCTAGATGAAAAAATCATTCAAGGTACTTATGAAAACGGTACAGAATACACCATCATTGCAACAATACTGCATTTAGACAAAGATATTTTGCGTATGATTCAGAAATTTGATTTTACAAAAAAAAATCCAAAGCTCATTTTCATCAATACAACAGAAAAAATCATTTCTTTGGAAGATAGTATTGTGATTGCATTTCTGAATTTGGTAGGTTTTGATATTTTGTTTTTTGTTCCAACAGGTTATCAATGTATTGAAAAATATTTCCATACAAGATTTGTACATGAATATCAAATTGGTGAGTATATGTATGACCTTTCCATACCCAATTTGAATGGTGTACAAGATAAAGGATTCAATTCAATAAAAAGATTATTTGGAA
>CAJMNV010000067.1 GCA_905214825.1 uncultured bacterium
GTGGTACATTGATTATAGAGTGGAATGAAACAGATAACCACATTTATATGACAGGTCCAGCAGCATTTTCTTTTGATGGTGTTTGGTTGAGAGATAAGGAGTAATGATATGACAAAAACATTGTACGAAATCAAAGAAACAGAAGAGAGATTGATATTGGTAGGGATTGAGCCAGATGATAGAGAAAAAAGCGGTATGAATACAGAGGCTTGTTTAGATGAATTGGAAGAGTTGGTGAAAACCGCAGGTGGCGAAGCTGTGGGTAGAATGACACAAAAAAGAGAACGGGTGCATACAGGGCATTATTTGGGAAAAGGTAAAATTGAAGAATTGAAAGTCATGGTACAAGCAATGGATGCAACAGGTGTTGTTTGCGATGATGAGCTTTCACCTGCACAACTGCGGAATTTGGAAAAAATGTTGGATACCAAAGTAATGGACAGAACGATTGTGATATTGGATATATTTGCAGGGCGTGCGATGTCGGGTGAAGGGAAAATACAGGTGGAATTGGCACAGTTGAAATATCGTTTATCCAGATTGACAGGTTTGGGTGCATCTATGTCCAGATTGGGTGGCGGTATTGGTACAAGAGGCCCTGGGGAAAAGAAATTGGAAACAGACCGTCGTCATATCAAAGAGCGGATTGCAGAATTGAACAGCGAGTTGAAAGAAATTAAAGTACATCGAGAATTACTCCGCAACCAAAGGAATAAAAAAGGAACACCAATATTGGCTTTGGTGGGGTATACCAATGCAGGCAAATCTACGATATTGAATACATTGACAGAAGCAGGTGTTTTGGCAGAAGATAAATTGTTTGCAACATTGGATACCACAACCAGAAAAGTGGAATTGCCAAATGGTTCTGAAATATTGCTGACAGATACGGTTGGATTTATACAAAAATTGCCACATCATTTGATACAAGCGTTTCGTGCAACATTAGAAGAATTAAAATATGCGGATATATTGTTGCATATTGTGGATGCATCAAATCCAAATCGAGAAGAACATATGAAAGTGGTGTATGACACATTGCAGGATTTGGGTTGTGGGGATACGCCTGTGATTACTATATACAACAAAATGGATTGTGATGTGGAATTGCCTTTGCCTATGGACAAACAAGCAAGAGATATGGTGCAGATTTCCGCACAAAAAGGACAAGGGTTGGAAGAAATGCTGTCTTGTGTGGAAACGTTGTTGAAATCATTTCGTCGTTCTATGAAAGTGCTTTTGCCTTATACAGAAGGTGCATTGGCAGGCTGGGTGCATGGCAGATGTGAGATATTGTCAGAAGAACATCAGGCAGATGGTGTGTATTTGGAAATTTTTGTGGACGAAGAAGCAGAAAACAGATTGTCAAAATATCGTTTGGAAGAAATGTGATAGCAAAATTTTTTTGATGAGGAGTTTACTTTCTGTATGTGGTTTCTATTGTATTTTTGATAAAAAAAGCATACAATAAAACGGTATGTAAAAAGGGAAGTGGCAGATATGAGAAGTTATGCAGATGCACATTGCGATACATTGACAAAATTGGCAGATGCAGGAGAGCATTTGTGGCAAAATAAAGGGCATTTGGATTTGATGCGGCTTTGTCGATACAAAACAGCTGTGCAAGTGTTTGCGATATGGCTGAACAAAATGTATTATCAAAATGCTACACAAAAAACATTGTCATATTTGACATATTTTGAAAGAGAATTGGCAAAAAATCAAGATTTGATTGCTTTGGTAAAAAATTATGATGATATATTGCAAAATAAGAAACAAGGAAAATGTTCTGCAATACTTGCCATAGAAGGTGGTGAAGCGTTGGAGGGGCAAATTTCCACTTTGCAAATGTATTACGAAAAAGGCGTGCGTATGATGACGCTGACTTGGAATTATCCCAATGCTTTGGGCGATGGTGTAGACGGTTTTGGGGGGTTGACACTGTTTGGAAAATCGGTTGTCAAAGAAATGTATGATATAGGGATTGTAGTAGATGTTTCCCATTTGGCTGAAAAGGGTTTTTATGATGTGGCGGATTTTGGATTGCCTTTTATAGCAAGTCACTCCAATGCACGACAAATTTGCAGTCACAGACGGAATTTGACAAAACAACAACTCAAAATTGTAAAAGAAAATGATGGGTTTGTGGGTGTAAATTTTTATGCTGATTTTTTGACAGATAATGGAAAAGCAACCATAGATGATGTTTTGCGTCATATTTGGTATTTGCTGGATATGGCAGGAGAATATCATGTGGGGTTTGGCAGTGATTTTGATGGTATTACAAAAATGCCGCAAAATTTGAACGGTGTCGAAGATATGGCAATACTTTTGGAAATATTGGAAAAGGAATTTGGAAAAGAACTGACAGAAAAAATAGCAGAGCAAAATTTTTTGGCAATGCTACAAAGAGTTTGGAAGTGAGGCATATATGAAAAAACGATTGATTGTGACAGTGGTGTTGTTGTTTTTGGCTGCGGCAGGCTTTTTGGTGAGTGTGAATGGTGTACAGCCACACCCGTATACAAAAGAACAGTTGCAAAGTGCGTTTTTGGAAAAAGTGGAACAAAATGAGATTTCTTTACAACAAGGATATGAAGTGATAGAACAAGAACATGCCAATAGTATGACATTTTTGATAAAAGATGTAAACGGGAAATGTGCATGGGGCACTTATGTATGTTCTCCATTAAATGAAAAATATAAATTATTTGATTTTTATATGGGAAATGAAGAAGAAGGTCGTTTTACATATGTTGTCAATGATGGTATGATGCGGTATGATATGACAGTGACATTTGGGGATACATTAGAAATTACAGGTTCTGAAAATATGTATTCTGTTTTGACAATCAAAATGCTGACACTCAGTTTTGCAATTATGGTAATTATGGCAAATCTGTTGTTAAAAGGTGTAAAAAGAAATGATGAAAACGAAAGATAACGGGGTGGCAAATATGGAATTATCAAAAAAAGCAATGAAAATTAAAGCGTCTAGTACATTGGCGATTTCTGCAAAGGCGGCAGAGTTGAAAGCAGCAGGAAAAGATATGGTAACATTTGGTGTGGGAGAACCAGATTTTGATACACCGATACATATTCGGGAAGCGGCAAAAAAAGCCATTGATATGGGAAAAACAAGATATACACCAGCAGCAGGTATTCCGGCATTGCGTCAAGCAGTATGTGATAAATTGAAAAAAGACAATGGCTTGGATTATGTGCCTGCACAAGTGATTGTCAGCAATGGGGCAAAACATTCTTTGATGAATGCATTTATGGCAATACTCAATGAGGGTGATGAAGTCATCATTCCTGCACCATATTGGTTGAGTTATTCTGAAATGGTGAAAATTGCAGGTGGTGTGCCTGTTGTGGTACATACCAAAAAAGAAAATAATTTTATGTTGACAAAACAAGAATTGGAACAAGCATATACAGAAAAAACAAAAGCGTTGATATTGACAAGTCCATCAAATCCAACTGGTATGATTTCTACATTGGAAGATTTGCAAATGGTGGCAGATTTTGCGGTGGCACATGATATTTTTGTGATTTCAGATGAAATTTATGAAAAATTGATATATGATGCAGATAAAAAACATATTAGCATTGCGTCATTGGGTAAAGAAATTTATGACAGAACGATTGTCATAAACGGTGTTTCCAAAAGTTATGCTATGACAGGTTGGAGAATTGGTTTTACAGCGGCACCTTTGGAAGTGGCAAAATTGATGGCATCTTTACAATCCCATATGGCTTCCAATCCAAATTCTGTGGCACAAGAAGCGACATTGGCTGCATTGCAAGGTGACCAAAGCTGTGTAGCAGAAATGTGCAAAGAATTTAAAAAAAGAAGAGATTATATTTATGAAAGAGAAGAACAAATTCCGCTGATTTCTGCTTTGAAACCAGAAGGGGCATTTTATTTGTTTGTGGATGTTTCCAAAACATATGGTAAATGTTATCAAGGAAAAAGCATTGCATCAGCAGCAGATTTTGCAACGATATTGTTGGAAGAGAAATTTGTTGCGGTTGTGCCTTGTGCAGATTTTGGTATGCCGGATTATATCAGACTTTCTTATGCAACGAGTATGGAATTGATTGCAAAAGGTATGGACAGAATAGAAGCATTGGTAAAAGGTTTGGTATAATATAAAAAGGAGGCAAAAATGTGAGTTATGAAGTGTTGGACAGTAAATTGACATATGAAGGAAAAATTGTCAAAGTCACTGTGGATACATTGCGTATGCCAGACGGGAAATCTGCGATTAGAGAAACAGTGATTCGTGGCAAAAATGCGGCGGCTGTGTTACCCATAGACAATGATGGAAAATTGATATTTGTCAGACAGTATCGACATGGATTTCGGGAGATGTTGTTGGAAGTGCCTGCGGGTGTGTTGGAAGATGGTGAGGACGCTTTGACGGGTATCAAAAGAGAACTGGAAGAAGAAACAGGTAAAATTGCAGGGAATATGGAATTTTTATTTGAAATGTATCCAACAGTTGGTTTTTGTTCTGAAAAAATATATTTGTATTTGGCAACTGATTTGACAGAAGGTGTGCAACATTTTGATGCAGATGAATTCATTGAGGTGGAACGTTATACATTGCAAGAAGCTATGGAAATGATATTTGATGGGCGTATCAAAGACAGCAAAACCATTGCGGCAGTATTGGCGTATCAAAATAAAATATTGCAGTCATAATGGGTGTGACAGACAGTACGATATAAAATAAAAAAGAATGATAGGAGAATACTTTGGAAAAACAAGGTATTCTCTTATTTGATTTATGGGGCAGTTTTTTATACCAATAAAACAGACATAAACCATAAAGACGAGCCATATGTTGATAATGATAGGGGGGAGGATATGTATCAAAAAAAGAAAAACCATATAAAAAGTGAAAAAATATTGCTGTTGATTTGTATTTGTTTTTTGTTGGGTGTGACAGGTGGTGCATTGGCAGCAAATATTGCGGGGCAAAGCGGCAAAGAAGTATTTGCTTTGTTTTTAAAAAAATATTTGACAATGGAAGAAGATGTTTCATTTGGATATGTGTTTTGGAAATATTTGAAATATGATTTGCTGATATGGGTGGGTGGCTGGCTGAGTATGGGGATTTTTTTATCAGGTAGTATTTGTTTGTTTTGGGGAGTTTCATTGGGATTTACTACAGCAATGATAATGGCAAGTTATGGAAAAAAAGGGGTTTTGCTGGCAATGGTTGGCGTTGTGCCGCAAAACTTGATTTTAATTCCTGTGTATTTGGCAATGACCGGTGCAGCAATGTATTATTTATTTGTTTGGGAAGAAGAAGTTTTCAGACAACGTACCGCAAAGAGAGAAAAACGCAAAAGAAAAACAGAATATTTGATATTGTTGACGGCGTCTGTGGTGTTGATATGTTTGGCAAGTTGTATTGAGATTTATGTGACCCCATTGTTGATGAAAAATATAATATTTTAAAGAATATTTCAAATCATGTAAAAATTATCGACAATTAGAGAAAAAAAATTTATAATAAATAAAAAATGTGTAATTGTTTTGAGGGAAAGGATTTAATGTGATATGGAAGAATACTTGACAGCATTTCAATCTCATTTGACACAGGTAAAACAGGCATCGGAAAATACAGTATTGTCATATATGCGAGATTTAAAAGGATTTTGTAATTTTTTGAAGTATATGGGCATTATGGATATGACAAAAGTCAATCGCACAAATATCATGGCGTATGTGTATGATATGCAGGAAAAACAAAAGGCATCAGCAACCATATTTCGTAGTTTGGCGGCAATTCGTGCCTTTTATTATTTTTTAATGCAAAGCGGCATAGTGAAAGAAAATCCTGCATTAGATGTGGATTTGTTACGAGAAGAACGAAAGATACCCATAATATTGACAATGAAACAAGTGGAACGGTTGTTGGAAGAGCCAAAAATAAAGGATGCCAAAGGTTTGCGAGATAAAGCGATGTTGGAATTGTTGTATGCAACGGGGATACGTGTGACAGAATTGGTTTCGTTGAAAGTAGATGATGTGAATTTGGATTTGGAATACATACAATGTATACAAAAAGACAAAAGTCGTATTATACCCATTGGTATAAAAGCAAAAGAAGCTTTGACACAATATTTGCAAAAAGCACGTTTGCAACTGGTGCATGACCCACAGGAAAAAGCATTGTTTTTGAATTATAGCGGGCGGCAGATGACAAGACAAGGTTTTTGGAAAATTGTAAAAAATTATGCAAAAGAGGCAGAAATTGCAGAAGAAATTACGCCAAATATGTTAAGACATTCTTTTGCGGCACATTTATTGGAAAATGGAGCAGATTTGCGGTCGGTACAGGAAATGATGGGACATTCTGATATTACAACCACACAGATTTATACCAAATTACATACACCAAAAATTAAAAGTGTATACACACAAGCACATCCAAGAGCTTAAAAAATGGTATATGAAAAAGGAGAATTTTTGTATGAAAAGAGTCAAAACAGAATTAGGTATGGTTTTGGAAATCATCCCAAAATCAACTGATATTGTAAATTGGGAAGAAGAAACAATCAAAGTACAATATATCGAAACCGCAGATGGCACGTTGTCTGGTGATGAAATTACAAAAGAGAAAATAGATGGCGTATTACAAGAAATTGCAAATGGTACAGAATTGTATTTGTATACAGATGATACAGGAGAAGAAGATTATTTTGAAGTGATTTCTGATGGAGAATGGTTGGTATTGGGGTATAGCAAGGATTGTGGACAGGAAAATTATTATTGTTGGAATGAAGTATACGCAAAAGAAAAAGAAATGTCACATTTATACAGTATGGGGCAATCACCTGTGGAAAAATATTTGACCATAGAGGATATAGAATTGGGTATGAAAGCAGTTGCATATTTTATTTGGACTGGGGAATTGTATCCAGCAATGGATTGGGCAAAACAAATAGAATAATTTTGTATAATGAAATAGGAGAATACTTTTGAAGGTATTCTCCTATTTTTATTTTTGGATAAAGTATGTATTTTTTAGGAATTAGATTTCGATTTTTGCCCCCATAAGTTTTACAAATTCTTTGACAATGGCAGCATCACCAGGCCATGCAGGAGAAGTGACCAAGTTGCCATCTACTACGGCTTTGTCTGCATCTATGGCGATATATTCGCCACCTGCCAGTGTGATGTCAGGGCCAACTGCAGGATATGCAGTTGCTTTTTTACCTTTGAGTACATTGGCCGCTGTCAAAAGTTGTGGGCCGTGACAAATGGCTGCAACGGGTTTGTTATCTTTGAAAAATTCTTGTATGATTTCAATGACTCTGGGGTATAATCTCAGATATTCGGGAGAACGTCCGCCAGTGATGAACAAACCAACGTAATCAGCAGTATTGACAGTGTCAAAGTCGGCGGTTAATGCAAAATTATGTCCTCTTTTTTCAGTGTATGTTTGTTCACCTTCAAAATCATGTATGGCAGTGCGAATGATGTCGCCTGCTTTTTTTTCTGGGCATACAACATCAACTTGATACCCCAATACTTGCAAAGATTGGAAAGGTACCATGGTTTCGTAATCTTCTGTGAAATCGCCAGCTAACATCAAAATTTTTTTTGTCATTGTAATTCCTCCTTTGTACGTCAAAAAATATGATTGGTATTACAAGAAAAGTATACGCTTGTCCATATCAAAATACAATAAAAATGATAAAAAAATAAAAAGAATATTGTGTACAAAAAATCCCTTTTCCAATATGGAAAAGGGATTTGATGATTATGACAAAACAATATTGTGGAATGTTTTTTTGCCTTTTTGTACCAAAAGTGTACCATCTGTGAAAAGGTCTGTGGTGATTTTGAAATCAATGTCTGTGATAGGTTGTTCTGCCACTTTGACACCACCTTGTTGTACAGCACGTCTTGCTTCGGAGCGAGAAGGTACAATGCCAATGGTTGTCAATAGTGTGAGAATGTCCATGCCTTCTGCAAAATCAGCAGCAGGGATTTTTGTTTCGGGAGCAGAACCTGCAACAGCACCTTTGCCAAACAATGCACGAGCAGCTTCTTGTGCTTTTTGTGCTTCTTGTTCGCCGTGTACGATTTTTGTCAGTTCAAATGCAAGCACTTCTTTTGCTTTGTTGATTTCACTGCCTTCCAATGCACCCAAACGACGTACTTCGTCCATAGGCAGGAATGTCAGCAATGCAAGGCATTTTTCTACGTCTTTATCACCAATGTTTCTCCAATATTGGTAAAATTCGTAAGGAGATGTTTTTTCTGGGTCAAGCCATACAGCACCACCAACGGTTTTACCCATTTTGACGCCCTCACTGTTTGTCAAAAGTTTAAATGTCATACCATAAGCAGGTTGTGATGTTTTTCTACGAATGAGTTCTACACCAGCAATGATGTTTGACCATTGGTCGTTGCCGCCCAACTGCAAAGTGCAGTTATAACGATTATACAATTCATAGAAGTCATAGCCTTGCATAATCATGTAGTTGAATTCCAAGAAAGACAGACCTGCTTCTTTTTCCATACGAGTTTTGAAACAATCTGCGGCTAACATGCGATTGACAGAAAAATGTACTCCAACTTCTCTTAAAAATTCAATATAATTCAAATTTCTGAGCCAATCTGCATTGTTGGCAATGATGGCTTTGTCATTATCAAAATCAATGAAACGGGAAAGTTGATTTTTGATACAGGAAACGTTGTGGTCGATGAGTTCTGTTGTCATCATTTTACGCATATCGGTTTTACCAGAAGGGTCACCAATCATACCAGTACCACCACCCATTAGACAAATTGGACGGTTGCCGCAACGCTGCATATGTGCCATTGCCATAATAGTCAAAAAGTGTCCAACGTGCAGGCTGTCAGCAGTGGGGTCGATACCAATATAGAATGTGACACCGCCTTTTTCAAAAAGGGCTTTGATTTCGTCTTCGTGTGTCATTTGTTCGATAAATCCACGTTCTTTTAAAATTTCATAAGCATTCATTGTATCAATCCTTCCTTGTGTGTTGTTTTTTGGTTTACAAAAATAAAAATAGATATAGGTATTGTGGTAAAACGGTTGCAAAGTGTATGTGCTTTTTGTATGGTAGTAAAAAGTATAAAAAAAGGGTTCTATCGTCAAAGGACGAGAGAACCCGTGGTACCACCTTTATTTATGTTTTGCCATAAAAATATACAAAAAGACAAACATCTTTCGGTCTTTGTAACGGCTGACAAACCGTTGTGCCATTTCCTGCACAAAGCTCATGAGGCGTAATTTACAAATATCGTGCTGCAATGCTTTCACCAACCGCACTGCTCTCTGTGATTGTAACCGATTTTGCCCATATACTCAATCTATGCTTTTTTCTATATGCAAAGATGGTATCACATCTTTTTCGGAAAGTCAAGGGTTGCACCAAATTCTGCAATTTTGACAATCATTTTTACTGCTTTTTCCATGGAAGAAACAGGGATATATTCATATGGCCCATGGAAATTGTGTCCGCCTGCAAACAGATTTGGGCAAGGCAAACCCATGAAAGAAAGTCTTGCACCATCTGTGCCGCCACGGATTGGTTGTACAATGGGTGTGATGTTGCATGCCAACATAGCTTGTTTTGCTAGTTCTACAATTTCCATGCAATCGGTCAGTTGTGATGACATATTATAGTATTGGTCTTTCATTTCTAACGTTAAGGCATTTGCATATTGTATGTTTTTGCGTGAGACAATAAGCTGTAATAAATTTTTGCGGTGGTCGAATGTTTGGGTATTGAAGTCCCGAATGAGGTAAGTCAATGTTGCCTCTGAAACGTTGCCTTCAAAAGAAGACAAATGGAAAAAGCCTTCATAGCCTTCTGTTTTTGATGGGACTTCTTTTTCTGGTAATAAGGCGGCAATTTCTGTACCAATCAATGTGGCATTGACCATGGTGTTTTTTGCTGTGCCTGTATGGACACTTTTTCCTTTGATGTGTATGACTGCTTGTGCAGCATTGAAATTTTCGTATTCCAATTCCCCAATTTTACCGCCATCTACTGTATAAGCAAAATCTGCACCAAATTTTTTGACATCGAAATAGTCTGCACCTCTGCCAATTTCTTCATCTGGTGTGAAAGCAATACAAATTTTTCCGTGAGGGATTTCTGGATGTGCGATGAGATATTCTGCGGCAGTGAGTATTTCTGCAATGCCTGCTTTATCATCAGAACCTAAAAGTGTTGTACCATCAGTTGTGATAAGGGTATCACCAATGTATTGTTTTAATGATGGAAATTCATCAGGAGAGAGTTTGATGCCATTTAATGGAATGACACCACCATCATAGTTGTGTACAATATGTGGCATGATGTTTTCTCCTTTTGCATCGGGACTGGTGTCCATGTGGGCAATAAAGCCGATGGCAGGTGCATTGGATTTTGTGGCAGGTATGCTGGCAGTAACATAACCAAAACGGTCAATGGTTGCGTCAGCTAAACCGATTGTTTGACACTCTTTTACGAGAAAATCTGCAAACATAAGTTGTTGCTTTGTGCTTGGAAAAGAAGTGGAATCTAAAGCGGTGCGACAGCGAACCGCTGGCCAGCACCGCTACGGTGCCGTCATATTTCTCAATGGCTTTGA
>CAJMNV010000068.1 GCA_905214825.1 uncultured bacterium
GATATGGATGGTATTATCAAATTTGAATATGATGGTACCATTCTGTTACAAGGAGAAGCATTTAAAGGGATTTTTGTTTATACAGGTATGCCAGATAAGCTGTTGCAAGATTGTTATGGTGCTTTGCCATATCGTTCTTTGGATTTGCAGTTTGAAACAATCGAAAAAGATAGTTTTCAGTCTGTGGCGGTGATGAATTATCCAACCAGTGAAGTGTTTACAAGAATTACAGAATTCAAAAAATTGACAGGACAACAAAAAACAGGTGTTACTACCATTTTGAAAGAGTATCCAAAAGCATTTGAAGGAAAATCTGGGCAAGAGGCATATTATCCGATTGAAAATGCAGAAAATCGTGCGTTGTATGAAAAATATGAAACCACACTTACAAGCTGTTGGAATAATTTGCATTTATGCGGTAGATTGGCAGAATATAAATATTATAATATGGACGCTGTTGTGGCAAGAGCATTGGCATTGGTCAGAGAAATTTTGAAGAAAGAGGGGAAATAAATATTGCATCGTATATTCTAATTTTTATACATATTTTATTGCATATTTATTTGCATTATCTCTTGTTTTCTGATATACTGGAATAAAAAATTTGATGATAGTGAAAAAGGAAACAGGATATATTATTTCTGATATTGTATGCTGTATCAAGAATGGGAGGTCATCATATGACTGAAACAAAAACAACAAATGGTCAAATACAAATTGCAGATGAAGTGATTGGTGTGATTGCAGCTACAGCAGCTTTGGAAGTGGAAGGTGTAACAGAAGGGGCTGGCAGCGGCAAGGGAATTGTGGAATTTTTTGGAAAAAGAAATCAAACAAAATGTGTCAAAATCCTGAATGAAGGTTCCGAAGTCATGTTGGATATTGAAATTATTGTGAATTTTGGTACAAAAGTACAAGTGGCGGCAGAAGAAGTACAGAAAAAAGTGAAAAATGCCGTGGAAACAATGACAGGAATTTCTGTACCTGTTGTGAATGTGGCGGTTGCTGGTATTGTAAAAGAAAAAACCGTAAAAGCAGAAGAAGAATAACCAGAAAAAAGATACCACTCCTCTACGAGGGGTGGTTTTTGTCCGAATGGAAGAAAAAGAAAAGCGGAGGCATATTTATGAGTCGTAGAAGTGCAAGACAAAATGCGTTTAAGTTGTTGTTTCAAATTGATTTCCACGAAGCAACAGAACATGAAGATGTGAGAACTTTATTTTTGGCAGAACAAGAAGAACCTGTTTCAGAAAAAGATAAAACATATATTTTGGATATGGTGGAAGGTACAAAAGCAAACTTGACAGAAATTGATACAAAAATTGATGCATTTGCAAAAGGCTGGAACACCAAAAGAATGAATCGTGTGGATTTGGCTATATTGCGTTTGGCTGTGTATGAAATGTTGTTTGCAAAAGAAACACCCGTTGCAGTGGTGATCAATGAAGCGGTAGAGTTGGCAAAAGAATTTAGTTCTGATGAAGCACCAAGCTTTATCAATGGTGTGCTTGGCAAAATTGCAAAATCAGAAAATCCTTAAAAGGATGGCATATGTATGATAGAACCGAAAATATTTACCGTAGGGCAGATTAACCGCTATATCAAAAATTTATTGGAAAATGATTGTATATTGAACAGCTTGCTGATACGTGGAGAAATTTCCAATTTTAAGGCACATGGTACAGGACATTTTTATTTTACATTGAAAGATGCAATAGGAGCTGTCAACTGTGTGATGTTTCGACAATATGCAGAAACATTGCCGTTTTTTCCAGAAAATGGTATGCAGGTGGTGTTGTATGGTAGTGTGTCATTGTATGAAGCAACAGGACAATATCAGTTATATGCTGAATTTGTGGAGCCTGTGGGCGTAGGCGTGTTGCAAACAGCATTTGAACAACTCAAAAAACAGTTGGAAGAAGAAGGGCTTTTTGATGCAGATTATAAAAGAGAAATTCCAAAAAATCCTGCCTGTATTGCAGTTGTGACATCGCCAACAGGTGCGGCTGTGCAAGATATGATAAAAGTAGCAACACGCAGAAATCCAGCGGTAAAAATTGCAATATTTCCAACATTGGTGCAAGGGGCACAAGCAGCTGATGATATTGTGCGGTCTATCAAAGCAGCCAACCAATGGGGCAAAGCAGATGTGTTGATTGTGGGGCGTGGTGGTGGTTCCATGGAAGATTTATGGTGCTTTAATGAGGAAAATGTGGCAAGGGCAATTTTTGCATCGGAAATACCTGTGATTTCTGCTGTGGGACATGAAACAGATTTTACCATTGCGGACTTCGTGGCAGATTTGCGTGCTGCAACACCTTCTGCCGCCGCAGAATTGGCAACAGAATCATTGCAACCCAAAATAGATGTGTTGCAAAAAATGATAACCAGATTGCAAAGGGATATGCAAGCGATATGGACAAGCAACGACAGACGATTATTGTTTGTGTTGAAACATCCTGTTTTGGCAAAACCTTTGGCACGTATTGGTACAGCAAAACAACGGGTGATACAAAAACAAACAGATTTGACAAAACAAATGCAACAAAAATTGTTGTATCAAAAAAATAGACTGCAACAACTTTCTCAGCATTTGGAAGCCGTTTCTCCATATGCTGTGATGGGGCGAGGATATGCAATGCTTACCACAGCGTCAGATGATATGATGACATCTATCACACAAGCAAAAATCGGCGATATGGTGACAATTTATTTGCAAGATGGTAGTTTACAAGCACAAATCAAACAAAAGGCGGTGAAATCCCATGGCGAAAAAGAAAGTGACATTTGAAGAAGCAATCACACGTTTGGAAGAAATTGTGGAAAAATTGGAATTGGAAGAAGTGCCTTTGGAAGAGGCTGTGAAATTGTATCAAGAAGGGTTGTCGTTATCCACAGTTTGTAAAGAAAAATTGGCAGCGGCAGAAGGCAGTGTGGTATTGCTGCAAAAAGAAGCAGGACTATGGGAAGAAAAACCTTTTCAGAAAGAAGGGGAAATATGATGCATTTTGAAAAAAGGTTGAAACAAAATATTGCGGATATTGCAGATATGTTGGAACAATATATTCCAAAACAAGAAGTGTTTCCGCCCGTGATATTTGAAGCGATGCGATATAGTTTGTTTGCGGGTGGCAAAAGATTGCGTCCGATGATGGTTTTGGAAGCCTGCAAAGCAGTCGGCGGTGATACCAAACAGGCAGAACCATTTGCTTGTGCTTTGGAAATGATACACACATATTCTCTGATACATGACGATTTGCCTGCAATGGATAATGATGATTTGAGAAGGGGCAAACCAACTAGTCATAAAAAATTTGGAGAAGCCATGGCGATATTGGCAGGTGATGGATTGTTACACCAAGCCATGGAGATTATGGCAAATGCTTGTTATCAAAATCCTTGCAAACAAACAACAGGGGCAATGTTGGCAGTGGCAAAAGGTGCAGGATTGCATGGTATGCTGACAGGACAAGTGGTTGATGTGTATTTTGAGGGGACACCATTGGATGCACAGAAACTGGAATTTATACATGTGCATAAAACAGCCGCAATGATAAAAGGAGCATTACAAGCAGGGGCAAGTGTGGGTGGTGCAAGCGATGATGTGGTTGAACAGTTCGGCATTGCAGGTGAAAAAATTGGTGTGTCATTTCAAATATTAGATGATATTTTAGATGTGACACAAACAACAGAAACATTGGGCAAACCTGCTCACAGTGATGAAAAAAATCAGAAAAATACATTTGTGACAACGTATGGCATAGAAAAATCAAAAGAAATTGCAGAAAAATTGACAGCAGAAGCATTGGAAATATGGGAAAGTATGGGTGAAAATGGTGCTTTCTTGAAAGCATTGACACAATATTTATTACAACGAACACATTGACAAAGAAAGAAGATGGTATGATGGGATTTGAAATGATATTGTCAAATAAACCATTTTGGGCCGCAATTATTTCGTGGGCGATTGCACAAGGATTTAAAACCATTCGACCCATTGTGACACAAAAAAAATTTGATGCAACACGTATTGTTGGGACGGGTGGTATGCCCAGTTCCCATTCTTCTTTAGTGATGGCGTTGACGACAAGTGTGGGAAAATATAACGGTTTTGATTCCCCTTTGTTTGCGATTGCATTGATATTTTCATTCGTGGTGATGTATGATGCGGCAGGTATTCGGCGTGCGGCAGGAAAACAAGCAGAAATATTGAATTATTTGATTGTACATCATCAACTGCCAAATTTTAGCAAAGTGAAAGAATTGCTGGGACATACACCATTGGAAGTATTTGTGGGGGCGATATTGGGCATTGTTGTGGGTCTATTATATTGAAGAAGTTGGTGATTTGATTGAAAAGATTGCTGGAAACTATAAATTATCCAGATGATTTGAAAAAGTTAAATATACAGGAAATGGAACAGCTTTGTAAAGAGTTGCGACGTTTTTTGTTACGCTCACTATCAAAAACAGGGGGCCATTTGGCGTCCAATTTGGGCGTTGTGGAATTGACAGTTGCTTTGGAATACTGTTTTTCAGTGCCAAAAGATAAAATTGTATGGGACGTTGGACATCAAGCATATATACACAAAATGTTGACAGGCAGAAAAAATGCATTTTCCACATTGCGACAAATGAACGGATTGAGTGGTTTTCCAAAACCAAATGAAAGTCCTTGTGATGCATTTGCCGCAGGGCATAGTTCCACATCAATATCCGCAGCATTGGGGATTGCAAAAGCAAGAGATTTGCAAGGCAGAAAAAACCATGTCATTGCGGTGATTGGTGAT
This sequence comes from uncultured bacterium, assembly GCA_905214825.1. GTDB lineage: Bacteria > Bacillota > Clostridia > Lachnospirales > Anaerotignaceae > Anaerotignum. The sequence continues at coordinate 4,791 of CAJMNV010000068.1, forward strand.
GGTTCTATGACAGGTGGTTTGGCGTATGAAGCGTTGAATAATGCAGGAAAAGAAAATACAAATTTGATTGTGATACTCAATGATAATGAAATGTCTATTGATACCAATGTTGGTGCAATTAGCAATCATTTTCATACGTTGCGTACAAGTAATCGGTATCAATCCTTGAAAGAACATGTCAAACATTTTCGAGATGTGATGCCAACTTTGGGAAAACCAGCGTATGCGGTGTTGGAAAAAGTGCGTGATAGTGCAAAATTATTATTTTTGCAGGGTGCAGTGTTTGAACATATGGGTTTTAAATATATTGGTCCTGTAGATGGTCATGACTTGTCAGAATTGATAGAATTATTCCAAAATGTGAAACAAATGCAAGGTCCGATTTTTATTCATGTGAAAACAGAAAAAGGCAAAGGCTATCCTTATGCAGAAGAAAGTCCCTGTGCATATCATGGTGTGAGTCCTTTTGATTTGCGTACAGGAGAAACATTGGCAAAAAGCAGTGCAAAAAGTTGGTCAAGTGTGTTTGGGGATAAAATTGTGGAGATTGCCAAACATAATCCGAATGTGGTGGGGATAACAGCGGCGATGTGCAGTGGCACAGGGTTTGAAAAATTTCAGAAACAATTCCCAAAAAGATTTTTTGATGTTGCCATTGCAGAACAGCATGGAACAACATTTGCCGCAGGTTTGGCAAGCCAAAAACAAGTGCCTGTGTTTGCAGTGTATTCCTCTTTTTTACAAAGGGCGTATGACCAAATGATTCATGATGTTTGTATGGAAAATTTACACGTTGTGTTTGCCATTGACCGTGCGGGTATTGTGGGAGCTGATGGCGAAACACACCAAGGGGTATTTGATTTATCATTTTTAAGGCATATTCCAAATATGAAAGTGCTTTCCCCAAAAAATGATTGGGAATTGGAAGAAATGTTGGAATATGCGGTGAATGTGTGTAAATCACCGGTTGCGGTACGGTATCCCAGAGGCAATGCCATAACAAAATTTATGGAATATCAGACACCCATACAAACTGGTAAAGCAGAGTGGATTGCAAAAGGACAAGATATTGCGATATTGGCAGAAGGGCATATGTTGGAAGCAGCATATGATGCGGCAGAAAAATTGCGGGCAGATGGAAAAAACCCTACAGTTGTCAATATTCGTTTTATTGCCCCCCTTGATGAAAATATGCTCAAAGAAGTGGCAGATAATTGTCAATATATTTTTACTGTGGAGGATAATGTCAGAAAAGGCGGTTTTGGTTCTGCGGTTTTGGAGTTTTACAGCGATTGTGGCATACAGGCAAATGTTAGAAATTTAGCATTTCCCAATGTGTTTATTGAACAAGGGACACAGGCACAGTTGTTTGAAAAATATGGTTTAGATGCACAGGGCATTTATCAGACTATAAAACAAACCATAGGAGAATAAATATTATGACAGAAAAGGTAATCAAAGAGCGTTTGGATACATTGCTGGTACAGCGTGGACTTGCTTCTGGCAGAGATAGGGCAAAAGCTTATATTATGGCAGGGATTGTGTATGTGGACGGTGTCAAAGAAGATAAAGCAGGCACAAAAGTGGCAGTTGATGCAGAGATTGCAGTCAAAGAGGTGGGCATGAAATATGTCAGCCGTGGCGGGTACAAATTGGAAAAAGCAATGGAAGTATTTCCCATTACATTGGAAAATAAAATTTGTATGGATATTGGGGCTTCCACAGGCGGTTTTACAGATTGTATGCTGCAAAATGGTGCAAGCAAAGTGTATTCTGTAGATGTTGGATATGGTGAATTGGCTTGGAAATTGCGAAATGACGAAAGAGTGGTTTGTTTGGAAAAAACAAATGCAAGATATTTGTCAACCGAACAAGTGCCAGAACCACCTGCATTTACTTCGATTGATGTGGCGTTTATATCATTGACAAAAATATTGCCTGCGGTGACAAGTGTGATGGCAGAAGATGGACAGTTGGTTTGTCTGATTAAACCACAATTTGAAGCAGGGAGAGAAAAAGTAGGCAAAAACGGCGTTGTAAGAGATATTGCTGTACATAAAGAAGTGATTGATATGATTACAGATTATGTGACAGCGAATGGATTCGGTGTATTGGGTTTGGATTTTTCTCCCATCAAAGGCCCAAAAGGAAATATTGAATATTTGATTTATTTGGATAAAAAAAATAGTGGTTTGTGTGGCGAAGATTTGGAAAATTTAAAACAATATGTGGTTTCTAAATCTCATGAAATGCTTTGAAATAATGGCAAAAAGAAGGTGTTTTCGTGATAAAAGTGGGAATACTGCCAAATATAGAAAAAGATAAGGATTTGGCTGTTACCAAAAGATTGCTCAGACATTTGTTGGACAGAGGCTGTATGCCGCAGTTATCGGAAAATGTGGCAAAAATAGCTGATTTGGAATTGTATGCAAGAAAAGATGAAGAATTGTTTCAATATTCTGATTTTTTGATATCGTTGGGTGGTGACGGCACATTGCTTGGTGTTGGCAGAAAAGCGGCATGTTACGATACACCGATATTGGGCATCAATTTGGGTACACTTGGTTTTTTGACAGCAGAAGAGAAAAATAAAGCGGAATTTGCCATTGATAAAGTATTGGAAGGAAAATATAGCACTGAAAAAAGAATGTTATTGGAAACAAATTTTGATACAGGAAATCAAATTCAAGAAAATATATTGGCGTTGAACGATATTTGCGTGACCAGAGGGTTGTTATACAAAATATTGGAATTTCGTATTTATATCAATGGGGAATATGTGGATACATTGCGTGCAGATGGGGTTGTGGTGTGTACACCCACAGGATCTACAGCATATAATTTGTCGGCAGGTGGTCCTGTGTTGAAAGCAGATGCACAGATTATTGCCATTACGCCCATTGCAGCACATACATTGACAAGTCGCTCGATTGTGATTTCGGCAGAAGATACTGTGACATTGGAAGTTAATCCAAGAGAGGATACTGCTTTTACAGTGAGTGCAGATGGGCAAGAGGCATGGTCATTAAGCGGCAGGACAACCATACATATTCAAAAAGCAAAAATATTTGCGTCAATTATGAAAACCAATACACAAAGTTTTTATGATGTTTTGCGGCATAAATTAGGAAGATAGTCGAAAGAAAGGTTGTGAATAGTGATGAAAATTGCCAGACATGCAAAAATATTGGAATTGATTGAAACATATGATATTGAAACACAAGATGAGTTGGCAAAAAGATTGTGTGATGAAGGATTTTCTGTAACACAGGCAACCGTTTCTCGTGATATTCGAGAAATGAAACTGACAAAAATTGCAACAGAAAGAGGAAAACAAAAATATTCTGTGATTACAGGCAATGACACAGAAGTGACAGAACGATTGACAAGAGTATTTCGAGAAGCTGTTGTGAAAATGGATTATGCACAAAATATGATTGTTGTAAAAACGCTGGAAGGTATGGGTATGGCGGTTGCTGTGGCTTTGGATAATATGCAAAATCCAGAAATTATGGGAACCATTGCAGGAGATGATACGGTGTTTTGTGTGGTGCGTACCCACAATCAAGCAGTCTCTATTATTGAAAAATTGTATCGCATTATTCATAGTGCATAAGAAACGAGGTATTTGCCATGCTGGAACATTTGCATATTAAAAATGTTGCTTTGATTGCCGAAAGTGAACTGTATTTTGAAAAAGGATTGAATATACTGACAGGGGAAACAGGTGCAGGGAAATCTATGGTGATAGATTCGTTACATTTTGCATTGGGGGGCAGAGTGAATAAAGATTTTTTGCGAAAAGATACATCTGCGGCTATGGTGGAGGCTTTATTTAGCACGGATAACCCCAAAGTAGCTGATTTTTTGGAAGAAAATGGAATCGTACCAGAACAAGATGGTTCTGTTTTGATTAGTCGTGTGATGCAAAGCAGCGGAAAAACGATTGCGAGGGTCAATGGAAATACAGTTACTACGGGTATGCTCAAAGAATTGTCAACAGAATTGTTGGATATTTATGGACAACATGACCATCAATCATTGTTAAATCCAAATAAACATATTACATTGTTAGACCGCTTTTGTGATGCAGATTTGGCTGTGTATTTGGAAGATTACAGACAATGGAGCAGAAAACAAAAAGAAATACAAAAACAGTTGGCAATGATTTGCAAAGATGAGGGCAGTTTGGCACAAAGAATGGATATATTACAATTCCAAAAAGAAGAAATTGAACAGGCAAACATCAAAATAGACGAAGAAGAAATGTTGCTGGAGCAGAAAAAACGTTTGCAAAGCATGGATAAATTGATACGATATTCTGTGCAGGGGGTGAAATTGCTATATGGCGATGAAGATGGTTGTGTGTGCAACAATTTTGGAGAGGTGATACATTGTTTGAAAGAGGCAGCTGTTCTGGATGCAACATTATCAGATTTGGCGGAGCGTATGGAAAATGTGTATGCACAGCTGGAAGATGGTGCAAGAGAATGGAAACGGTACACAGAACAGTTGGAGATTGATCCGGAAGGTTTGGAAGAAATAGAAGAACGATTGCAAACACTTTATCGCTTGAAAAGAAAATATGGTGGTAGTATAGAGGCAGTATTGGACTTTTATCAAAAAGCAACAGAAGAACTGAATTTTTTGAAAAATAGTGAGGAAAAAACAGAACAACTGCAAAAAGAAAGTGAACAGATTGCACAGCAAATGCGAAATATTGCGGCAAAGATGACCAAAATACGCAAAAATATCGCAAAACAAGTACAGATACAGGTGGAAAATACATTGCATGATATGCAGATGATACAGGCAAAATTTGAAATTTCCATAGAACCGCAACCACAATTTACACCAGATGGTTTGGATAAAGTGGAATTTTTGATTGCTACAAATGCTGGGGCGGATTTAAGACCTTTGGCAAAAATTGCATCAGGTGGGGAAATGTCTCGTGTGATGCTGGCATTGAAAACGGTTTTGGTAGATGCTGATAAAATCGGTACATTTATATTTGATGAAATTGATACAGGGGTAAGCGGAAAAACAGCAAGAAAAGTGGGAGAAAAATTACATTTTTTAGCGAAAAAAAGACAGATTCTTTGTATTACACATTTACCACAGATTGCGGCAATGGCAGACAGCCATTATTTGATTGAAAAAAAAGAAACAGAATGCTGTACCACAACAACAGTGTCTGCATTAGACCGTGAAGCGTCTTATTTGGAAGTTGCACGGTTGATTGGCGGCAAGGAGATTACAGAAACGGCTTTGGCTGCTGCAAAAGAATTGTGTGACGAAAAAGATATGATTTTATATTGAACAATGCCAGAGTATATGCTTTGGCATTGTTTATGATAATGAAAAATGGCAATTTTATGGTATGTTTTCAAAATGATTGAAAAAAATTGTAAAAAAACAAAAAAAGTGTTGACACATATTCTTTGTTATGATATTATAAGTTTCGTCGCTGAACAAAGCGAAAAAAAGTGTTGACAAATAGAAAATGATATGATAAAATGAATATCGTTGTCGCTAAATGTTAAAAACTTCTGTCGATAAACAATAAAAAGTACTGAAAAAAGTACTTGACAAAAAGAAAACAGCTTGATAAAATATATAAGCTGAATTCGAAAAGAAAAACAGCAAGACTGTTCCTTGAAAACTAAACAGCAGA
>CAJMNV010000069.1 GCA_905214825.1 uncultured bacterium
ATGAACAACAATATGAATGAAACACAATATTTTGGCAGAAATAAAAATGAACCAGAAAATGAAGCAAAACGTATATTGATTTCTGTTAGCACGGCACTGCGAGAAAAAGGATATAATCCTGTCAATCAAATTGTAGGATATATTCTTTCGGGCGATCCAACCTATATCACAAGCTATTTGAATGCAAGAGCAATGATACGCAAATTAGAACGGGACGAATTGTTGGAAGAATTGGTAAAAGATTATTTGCAAAGAAACAAATGAGAAAGAGGAAGTAAATTGCGTATATTGGGTTTAGATTTTGGAGATAAAACCATAGGTGTTGCTGTGAGTGACCCTTTGGGCTGGACAGCACAAGGTGTGGAAATTATAAAAAGAGAAAATCCACAGGAATTCAAAAGATGTATGAAACGGCTTTCTGAATTGATAGAACAATATCAAGTGGATACGATTATACTGGGATACCCCAAAAATTTGGATAATTCAGAAGGCGAACGATGCGAAAAAACAAAAGTGTTTGAACAAAAAATAAAAGGTCGTTTTCCGAAAATTCCTGTGGTGTTATGGGACGAACGTTTTAGCACCATTGCGGCAGAACGTGCGTTGCGTATGGCAGACTTGAGCCATGATAAAAGAAAAAGCGTGATTGACAAAATGGCGGCAGTGCATATTTTACAAGGCTATTTGGATAGCAAACAATGATTGTCGTAGACATAGAAATGGAGCAAAAAATATGAGTGATATATTTCAAGAAGCAGATGAACTGGAATTTGAAGTCGTAACCATGACAGATGAAGATGGCACAGAAGTGGAATTTTCCATTATTGATAATGTGGCAAGCGGTACAGAGCGGTATTTGCTTGTTGTGGAAACAGAAAAAATGGACGATGATGAAACAGAAGCAGCAATATTGAAAGAAATTTCGATTGATGCCAATGATATCACATACGAATTGGTAGAAGACGAACAAGAGTTTGACCGTGTGGCAGAGTTGTTTGCACAAAAAGGCGAAGATTACGAAGTTTCTGTTGACTAAATCCACACAGAAAAATATAAAGTACAAAAGACGTTCTATGATGACGGTATTTTGTGTATATACAGATAAAAGAACATACCACAAAAACCAAAAAAGCAGAACCTTGTTTTTGCAATGACGAGTATAGGAAAAATGTGATGTGCAAAAACAGGTACGGCGATTTTTTTAAAACAATCGTTTGTCTGCTCTTTTTGTCATTGCTAAAAATAAGTGGATTTTGTTTTTGTGGATAAAAACAAATTTTGTACAGCATAATGTTATCAAAATACATATTATAAAAAGGAGGGGTGTTGTGTGGGAACCAGAAAACGAAGACCAAAAACAAAGCTGAAAGTCATTGCTTTGGGTGGGCTGGAAGAAATCGGAAAAAATATGACTGTTTTGGAATATGGTAATGATATTATCATTATTGACTGCGGTTTGGCTTTTCCGGAAGATGATATGCTAGGGGTAGATTTGGTTATTCCTGATATCACATATTTGACAAAAAACGTAGAAAAAATCAGAGGTATTGTATTGACACACGGACATGAGGATCATATTGGTGCTTTGCCATATATTCTCAAACAACTGAAAGTACCTGTATTTGGCACATTGCTCACATTGGGGCTTTTGGAAAATAAATTACGAGAACACAAAATGTTGGAAAAAACAACATTGCATACAGTGGTACCTGGTGAAAAAGTAAAATTGGGTGAAATGTCCGTAGAATTTATACACACCAACCATTCCATTGCAGATGCAGTGGCATTGGCGATACAAACACCTGTGGGTATGGTCATTCATACGGGTGACTTCAAGGTGGATTATACCCCCATTGATGGTGAAATCATTGACTTGCAACGTTTTGCAGAGTTGGGTGGAAAAGGTGTGTTGCTTTTGATGAGTGACAGTACCAATGCAGAGCGTAAAGGCTTTACCATGTCAGAAAAGAATGTGGGTAAAGTGTTTGAACGTATTTTTGAAGAAACAACCAAAAACCGCATTATGGTAGCAACATTTTCTTCTAATATTCATCGTATTCAGCAGATTATCAATGCGGCGTATATGTATGGCAGAAAAGTTGCCATATTGGGCAGAAGTATGGTGAATGCAGTCAAAACAGCATCTGAACTGGATTATCTTTGGGTGCCCCCTCGTACACTGATTGATATTAACGAAATCAAAAATTATCGTGATGAACAACTGGTGATTATCACAACAGGAAGCCAAGGGGAAAATATGTCTGCGTTGTCCCGTATTGCAAATAGTGAACACAAGCAAATCAGTATCAAACCAGATGATAAAATTATTATCAGTGCATCTGCAATTCCTGGAAATGAAAAAAATGTCATTCGTGTCATAAACGAGTTGTTGAAAAAAGGTGCTGATGTGATATATGGCGGCATTGAGGACATTCATGTTTCTGGGCACGCAAGACAAGAAGAACTCAAACTCATGCTTGCTTTGACAAAGCCAAAATTCTTTATGCCTGTGCATGGGGAATATATGCATTTGTCTTGTCATAGAGATTTGGCAATGAGTATGGGTATGGATAAAAAAGATATTTTTGTTATGAAACTGGGAGAAGTGCTGGAACTTTCCAGAAATGATGCAAAAGTGACTGGTACTGTGCCTGCAGGGCAGGTTATGGTAGATGGTTTGGGTGTCGGTGATGTCGGCAATATTGTATTGCGTGATAGAAAACATTTGTCAGAAGACGGTTTGATGGTGGTTGTGGTTTCTATGGAAACAGAAACAGGGCAGATTGTTGCAGGTCCCGACATCATTTCTCGTGGTTTTGTGTATGTCAGAGAGTCAGAAGGCTTGATGGAAGGTGCAAAAGATGTGGTGCTGAAAGCATTGCAAGAATGTGAAGAAAAAAATATTACAAGTTGGAATTATATCAAAAATGTGATAAAAGATACGTTAAAAAATTATATTTGGCAGAAAACAAAACGTAGTCCCATGATATTGCCCATTATCATGGAAGTGTAAAAAATAGCATAAACAAAAAATAACAGAGAGGGGTTTTCTTTGATTTGGAAAAGAAGACGCCTCTTTTTATTTTTTGAGAAATAGTGTGTTGTTTTTTATTACCAAAAGCGATATTGTTTTGATAGACAGGGAAAAACATCACAATGGCGAATAAGTATTATAGTAAAATGACGAATGGAGAAAAACGAATATGCAAAAAATAGATGAAATCAAAATTGCATTACAACAATGTGATATGGTACAACTACCACAGTTATTGCAAGCCTATCAAAAAGATGAAAGAAAAGGTGTGCAAAAATTGGTGCAGACATATCAAAAACGGTATACAGCACATTTGCAAGAGTTACAACGTTTGCAGAATATATCGCAGTATGAAAGACAATGTTATGCAAAAGGATATACATTGGTGGCAGGTGTGGATGAAGTGGGGCGTGGCCCTTTGGCGGGTCCTGTGGTTGCGGCGGCGGTCATATTGCCAAAAAATCACATCATTGCTGGTATTGATGATTCCAAAAAATTGACAGCAAAAAAAAGAGAATAACTTTGTTCCATTATCAAAAAAGAGGCGGTTGCGTGGGCTGTGGGTGTGGTTTCACACACACGCATTGATGAAATCAATATTTTACAGGCAACATATGAAGCAATGCGGGAAGCGTTGGCAAATCTTGCAGTACCCCCACAATACATATTGGCAGATGCCGTGACAATCCCAAATATTAACATTCCACAAAAAGGTATTGTCAAAGGCGATGCAAAAAGTATGTCGATTGGTGCGGCAAGCATTGTGGCAAAAGTGACAAGAGATGCAATGATGGAAGAAATGGACAAATTATATCCCAATTATGATTTTGCTTCAAACAAAGGGTATGGCTCACAAAAACATTTGTCTGGTATTACAAAACATGGATTGTGTGAAATTCATAGGCGTTCTTTTGTCAAAAATTTAATGCAAAAAACAGAAAATAAAAACAAAGAAAAAGGCAATCAGGGGGAATGGTTGGCAGCAAAACAAATGCAAAAATTGGGGTATACCATCATAGAACAAAATTATCGTTCGCAATGGGGGGAAATTGATATCATTGCACAAAAAGATGATGTTTTGATATTTACAGAAGTGAAATTTAGAAAAGGCACAGAAAAAGGGTTGCCTGCTGAGGCAGTAAACTGGAAAAAACAACAACATATCATTGAAACGGCAAAGGCATATTTGGCAGAACACAATATTACAGACAAAGATTGTCGTTTTGATGTGGCAGAAATATTGCAAGAAGCAGACAAAAAATATTTTCGGTATATAGAAAATGCATTTTTGGCATGATAGGAGGAAAGTAATTTGAAATTGATAGAAAAAAATGGTTTGGAATTGGTGACATTTGATAATTTGGAAAAGACAGGTATGGTAAAACATGGCTTTACCACAAGACATGGTGGCGTGAGTACAGGGTATTATGGCACAATGAATATGGGATTTTTCAGAGGAGAAGACAAAACGACAGTTGCAGAAAATTATCGTCGTTTGGCAAATGCTTTGGATATAGACCCTATGGCATTTGTGGCAACACAACAAACACATACTACAAATGTGCTGCAAATCACAGCAGATGACAAAGGGGCAGGCATAACAAAACAAAAAACATATCAAGATGTAGATGGCTTGATGACCAATGAAAAATGTGTCAATTTGGTGATATTTGGTGCAGATTGTGTGCCTGTGTTTTTGTTGGATACCAAACAAAAAGCCATTGGTTTGGCACATTGCGGTTGGAGAGGTACGGCAAACCGTATGGCAGAGTGTATTGTGAAACGTATGATGGAAGTGTATGGCACAAATCCAAAAGATATTGTGGCAGGCATTGGACCGTCCATTGGGAAATGCTGTTTTCAGGTAGATGCCCCTGTGGTGGATTTGTTCCGCAAACAGATAGATTTTGCAGATGAAATTATATTTGATGATGTTTCAGAGGCAGGAAAGTATAAAATTGATTTGTGGGAAACAAATCGTCGATTGTTGGCAGATTGTGGTGTGGAACAGATTGAGGTATCCGGGCTTTGTACCATGTGTGACACAAAGCGGTTTTATTCCCATCGGAAAATGGGAGAAAAAAGAGGCGTGATGGCAGGTGTGATGACATTGATTTGAAAAAAATAAAATGTGATTGTGTGAAGGGAGATTGTTTGTATGAAATTTAAAAAATTGGTATGTTTTTGTATGTTGTTACTTATCTGTATGACAGGATGCAGTGATGGGCAACAAAAGCAACCAGAAACAGCAATCGAACAACAAGCAGAAATATTTTTTGGTACATTGAAAGATACACTGCCAGAACAAAGAAATACGGATGATTTATTGGATATGTTATGTTATCAAGCACATGAAGCAGATACAAAAAGAAAAGATGTCTTGCAAGAAATGGTGATACAAGATTATGAAATTACAAATATTGTAAAATTGACAGATGATGTTTATGCAATATTTGCAACATTCCAAGAAATGGATATAATACAAGAAACAATATTTTATGCAATCAAAGAAGATGATAACTGGAAACTGGTGTTTGGAAAAGACAATATTCCAGATGTGTACCAACAAGCATTGGAAGAACAAAAAATAGAAATTCCAACAATAAAATTACCAGAAGGAACAGAAGCATACCCAATACAATAAAAGAAAGTATCCATTTTTTGACAAATAGCGGAAAATGTTGTTGCTGGTGCGGTTTTGTGCTATAATACAAAAATAACATAGGGGCTTACCGCCCCTCTTTATATGCGAGAAACTGTTTTTTGCAGTGATATAACAGATTGGAGGAAAAAACATGAGCAAACCCATCGTAGCAGTTGTGGGACGTCCCAATGTGGGAAAATCCACACTGTTTAATCGACTGGCAGGAGAACGTATTTCCATTGTACAAGATACGCCTGGTGTAACCCGTGACCGTATTTATACAGATGTAGAATGGTTGGGACATCAATTTACTATGATAGACACAGGTGGTATGGAAATTGGTTCCGAAGAAATTATACAAAAACAGATATTGCAACAAGCAGAAATTGCGATTGAAACGGCTGACGTGATATTGTTTGTGACAGATGTCAAAACAGGTGTGACAGATGATGATAGACAAGTGGCAAATAAATTGAGTCGCACAAAAAAACCTGTGGTATTGGCTGTCAATAAAGTGGACAATGTCAAAAGAGATACATTGGATATTTATGAATTTTATGAACTTGCCATTGGTGACCCAATGCCCATATCCGCAGGGCAGGCTTTGGGGCTTGGGGATATGTTGGATGCTGTTGTGGAATACTTTCCGGAAAATGATGATGATACAGAAGAAGATGATGCAATCAAAGTGGCAATCATTGGCAAACCCAATGTTGGGAAGTCTTCACTGATCAATAAAATTTTGGGAGAGGATAGACTGATTGTCAGCAATATTCCGGGTACTACAAGAGATGCCATTGATACGCCCATTGAAGTAGATGGTAAAAAATATATATTCATTGATACAGCAGGTATGCGTCGAAAAAGCAAAATCAAAGAAGAAATTGAACGGTTTAGTATCATTCGTGCAGTGGCAGCAGTAGAGCGTTGTGATGTTGCAATATTGGTGATTGATGCAAATGAGGGTATCACAGACCAAGATACAAAAATTGCAGGGATTGCACATGAAAGAGGAAAAGCGGCAATTATTGCAGTGAACAAATGGGACAGCATTGAAAAAGATGAAAAAACCATGAATAAATATCTCAAAGATATTGGCAATGAATTGGCGTATATGCCATATGCACCTCGTGTGTTTATTTCTGCACATACAGGACAGCGTATTAACCGTATGATGGAATTGATACAAACGGTAAACGAAAATCATGCATTGCGTATTAGTACAGGGGTATTGAATGAAGTATTGATTGAAGCAACTGCAATGCAACAACCACCCGCAGACAAAGGGCGTCAACTGCGTTTGTACTACATGACACAGGTTTCTGTAAAACCGCCTACATTTGTCATATTTGTAAATGAAAGAGAATTGTTCCATTTTTCATACCGCAGATATATTGAAAACCAACTGCGAGAAGCATTTGGATTTGTCGGAACGCCCATTCATTTTATTGTGAGAGAAAAAGGGGATAAAGACTGATGTTTCGATTGATTTGTATTGCTATGGGATATGGCATTGGCTGTATCCAAACAGCATTTATCATTGGAAAAATTTGTAAAACAGATTTGAGTAAAAAAGGAAGCGGCAATCTTGGCACAACCAATGCATTGCGTGTGTTGGGGTGGAAAGCGGGGCTTGCGACATTTGTTTGTGATATTTTGAAAGGGGTTGTCAGCTTTTTGTTGGCAAGTTGGATTTTTCCAGAACAAGGGTTACTTGCAGGGTTGTATGGCTGTGTGGGTACGGTTTTGGGACATGATTTCCCGTTTTATCTCAAATTCAAGGGCGGAAAAGGCATTGCGGCAACCATTGGTATGGTGCTTTGTGTGGGATTTACTGCATCTATGCCTTTGATGTTGATATCATTTGCCATTGGTTTGGCAGCTGTTGCAGTATCGCAATATATTTCTTTGGGTTCTATGCTATTTTCTGTGGCAATTCCCATTTGTGGGTTTATTTGGGGATTGCCAACAGAAGCGGCAATATTGACAACTGGTTTGACCATATTGGCTTTGTGGCAGCATCGTTCCAATATTGGGCGTTTGTATGCAGGAAACGAAAACAAATTTAGTCTGAAAAAAAAGGATAAAAAAAGCTGAGAAAGGCAGGTTTTTGTCATGAAAAAAGTAGCAGTGATTGGTTGTGGCAGTTGGGGGACAGCTTTGGCAATTATATTGGTCAATCATGGACATGATGTGATGATGTGGGCAAGAAAACAAGAGGCAGTAGACGAAATCAATCAGTTACATACCAATGTACATTATTTGCCTAATATTACATTGCCAACTGCATTGCGTGCCACAACAGACAGACAACAAGCGGTGGCAGAGGCGGAAATTGTGATTTCTGCTGTGCCTTCTCGTGCAGTACGCAGTACCATGATGGATTTTGCAAAATATTTTGAAAAAGGGACTGTGTTGGTGAATGTGGCAAAAGGTTTGGAAGATGGTTCTTTGTTGCGATTGTCAGAAGTGATTAAAGAATGTGTGCCACAATGTGATGTTTGTACATTGTCAGGCCCGAGCCATGCGGAAGAAGTTGCAAAAGAAATACCAACCACTTGTCTGATTGCTTGCGAAAATGAGGCAGTGGCAAAAATGGTGCAACAAGAATTTATGAACCCACGTTTTCGTTTGTACACCAATACAGATGTCATTGGTGTGGAAATGGGAGCAGCATTGAAAAATGTCATTGCATTGGCAGCAGGTATGAGTGATGGTTTGGGATTTGGAGATAACACAAAAGCGGCTTTGATGACAAGAGGCATGACAGAAATGAAACGTTTGGGTATTGCAATGGGTGGCAAAGCAGAAACATTTGCAGGTCTTTCTGGTATTGGGGATTTGATAGTTACTTGTACCAGTATGCATTCCAGAAACCGCAGAGCAGGGATATTATTGGGAAAAGGCAAATCCTTGCAAGAAACATTGGACGAAGTCAAAATGGTTGTAGAAGGCGTGAATACTGTGCAGGCGGCTTGTCACTTGGCAGAAAAATATCATGTAGATTTGCCTATTACACAAGCAATCAATGATGTATTGTTTCATAACAAAAACACCAAAGATGCTGTACTGGAATTGATGACCAGAGTGGGAAAACCTGAATAAAAATTTGTAAAACCTCTAAACATATTGTTTGGAGGTTTTATTTATGTGACTTATGTCATTGACAATGTACAAAAAACATAATACAATGCAACTGAACAAAAAAGTTTTTTGCAACTAACTTTTAGGAGGTGTCATAGATGAAACAGAAATTTGACGTGACTGGTATGACTTGTTCTGCTTGTTCTGCACATGTAGAAAAGAGTGTCAACCAGCTTTGTGGTATTGAAAACGTCAATGTCAATTTATTACAAAACAGTATGACCGTAGAGTATGACGAAACGGCATTGCAAACAGAAGATATTATACAAGCAGTACAAAAAGGTGGATATGGTGCTTCTGTGCATGGGCAAACAGCCTCAGCAGAGCCAACAGGCAATGTTGCCGCAGAAGAAATGCAACATATGAAAAAAAGATTGATTGCTTCTTTTTGTTTTTTAATTCCATTATTTTATATCTCTATGGGACATATGATGGGTGCACCTTTGCCCTCTTTCTTATTGGGAAATGAAAATTTATTGATATTTGCATTGACGCAATTATTGCTGACAATTCCAGTTTTAATTATCAACAAAAAATATTTTGTGGTTGGTTTTCAGTCATTGTGGAATCGTTCGCCTAATATGGATACATTGATTGCAGTTGGTTCAGGTGCTTCTGTGGTGTATAGCGTATTTGCGATATATGCAATGGCATATCATATGGGACATGGCGACTTAGTGGCGGCACATCATTATGGTATGGAATTATATTTTGAATCTGCTGCCATGATATTGACATTGATTACAGTTGGCAAATATATGGAAACCCATTCCAAAGGCAAAACATCAGAAGCAATATCCAAATTGATGGATTTGGCACCCAAAAAAGCAAATGTCATACGAAATGGCATTGAAACAGAAATTCCTGTGGAGGAAGTACAAAAAGGCGATATTGTTGTGGTACGTCCCGGGCAAAGTATTCCCGTAGATGGTAGGATTGTAGAAGGATTTTCTGCCATAGATGAAAGTGCAATTACAGGGGAAAGTATTCCTGTGGAAAAACAGGTTGGTGATACTGTCATTGGGGCAACAGTAAACAAAAGTGGTTATTTTCAGATGGAAGCAACAAAAGTCGGCAATGATACCACATTGTCACAAATTATTGCATTGGTAGAAGAAGCAAGTGCCTCAAAAGCACCCATTGCCAAACTTGCTGATAAAGTGAGTGGTGTGTTTGTACCAGTGGTAATGGGTATTGCACTTGTGGCAATGTTGGCATGGTTGATTATCGGAAAAGAGCCATTTTCATTTGCGTTGTCAATCGGTATTGCAGTATTGGTGATTTCTTGCCCTTGTGCACTGGGGCTTGCAACACCAACGGCAATTATGGTGGGGACAGGCAAAGGGGCAGAATATGGTATTTTGGTAAAATCTGCAGAAAGTTTGGAAATTGCACATCAGGTTGATGCTGTGGTATTGGATAAAACAGGTACACTGACACAAGGCAAACCAGTTGTGACAGATGTGGT
>CAJMNV010000070.1 GCA_905214825.1 uncultured bacterium
AAAATGGTACAGTAGCAGATGGTGAAACTGTAACAGGTAAAGCAACAACAGTAGCGGCAGCGAAAGAAGAAATTGCAACAGCAGAATTTGATGTAGCAAAAGACAATAACACAATCACATTGACTGCAACAACAGGTAATTTTAAAGCAAGTGCAGCAGCAGATTTGTTTACAGTAACACCAGGAGCGACAGGTTTGGCAGTAAATCCTGATAAAGTTGTTGTAAGTGGTAAAACAGCTACATTGACATTTAACACAGCAGCAACAGCAGCAGGTAAAGCAACAGTAACAGTGAAAAAAGGTGCTTTTGAAAATGGTACAGTAGCAGATGGTGAAACTGTAACAGGTAAAGCAACAACAGTAGCAGCACAAGCAGATGTGAAAGTAGCAGGAGCAAATGCAACACAAGCTCATACAAAAATTACAGTTACATTGACCAAAGGTAAATTTGCGGATAGCTTGACAAAAGATATGTTCACAATTGGAGAGCAGGCAACTGTAACCAATTTAGAAATTGGTGATACAGCAATTACAGGTGGTGGAACAACAACAGCAACTTTAACATTGAAAAATGCTGTAGATAACACAGGTACATTTAGTTTGACTATCAAAGCAGCAGCATTTGGTAAAGACGTTGTAGTAGTTGCAGATGATGCAACAGTAACAACAGTTGCTTAATTTAAGAAGACAAATTGAGTGATAAAATTGTTATGAAATACAGTTTGATATGATTACTCAATCGGTTTTCGTTGGAAAGCCAAAGGGAGTCACAGAAATGTGACTCCTTTTTATTGGAAGAATGGGAAATTTTTATGTTGAAAAAAGTAGATATTGGTTGTCAGGCGGAGAAAAATCTGATAAAATAGAAAAATAGAGAAAGTGGGTTTGTCTATTTTTGGAAGGCAGATTGTTTCTCTATTTGAAAAAATTTATTTTTTTGATATTGAGCCGGCTCGCTTTACGGTTTCAATATAAATTGCTCATCAAGGTTTTCCCTCAAAAACCGGAAAGGGTCACTACGCAAGTGACCCTTTCTCTTTTTTTATTGGAATGTGTGGGTGCGGTGTAAATCATTGGGGGTTAGTGTGACAGAAATGCCTTTTTCTAGTTGTTTGCTCAAATGGGCGGGATAGAGAACTGAACGCCGCAACAGTTGGAAACGGCAAAATATTACTTGTCCCAACAAAAAAGGGGTATGAAGAAAAGGTTGAAATAAGAATAGGGCATAAAAACAGACAAAGAAGCATAGCGACCACAATTTTTACAGATGTGCGTTTGTTGAAAATCGAAATTTTTTTGGGCTGTGAAATGGTTGCAATAAAAATCATAAAACACCTCTTAATTTTTTTGAATTTTGTTTTACTTGTGCGTGATTCCATGATAAAATATTAAAAAAAATTTACAACCGAAAAAGGAGGATTTTGAAATGAAAATTGCAAGATTGACATTGAGTGCAGTGGGGTTTGGTGTGTCGGCGGCTTTATTGACACTGACTATATTGGATATGATAAAAGGGGCAGATTATTGGGAAAAATAGAACATAGTATGAAAAAAAATATGTGATTTTTGTATGAGAATTTGATTTTTAGACATCATAAAAAGAAGAAAGTTGAGAAATTTGAAAAAATGATAAGAATATGTTTGTTATTCCAGGATTTTGTGGTATACTATTAGCAGGGACAGTGAGAGTGCCGATGTAACAAATGTGTCCCACGAAAAATAGAGGAGGAATTTTTTATGGTAAAAGTTGGTATCAATGGTTTTGGTCGTATTGGTCGTCTGGTGTTTCGTGCAGCAATTGAAAGAGGCGATGTGGAAGTTGTGGCTGTGAATGACCCTTTTATTGATGTGGAATATATGATGTATATGTTGAAATATGATTCTGCACATGGTCGTTTCCAAGGCAAAATGGAAGAAAAAGATGGTAAATTGGTTGTAGATGGGCATGTGGTGACAGTTTATAACATGATGGACCCCAAAGAAATTCCTTGGAAAGAGGCTGGGGCTGAATATGTGTTGGAGTCCACTGGTTTGTTTACAACAATGGATAAAGCATCTGCACACTTTAACGGTGGGGCAAAAAAAGTTATTATTTCTGCACCTTCTGCTGATGCACCTATGTTTGTTATGGGTGTAAACAACAACACTTATACAAAAGATATGACAATCGTTTCCAATGCATCTTGCACAACAAACTGCTTGGCACCTTTGACAAAAGTAATTGATGATAATTTCGGTATTGTGGAAGGTTTGATGACAACTGTTCACTCCACAACCGCAACACAAAAAACAGTCGATGGCCCTTCTAAAAAAGATTGGAGAGGTGGTCGTTCCGCAGCAGCGAATATCATTCCTTCCAGCACAGGGGCTGCAAAAGCTGTAGGTAAAGTAATTCCTCATTTGAATGGCAAATTGACAGGTATGTCTTTTAGAGTACCTACCATTGATGTATCTGTGGTTGATTTGACTTGCCGTTTGGAAAAACCTGCAACTTATGAAGAAATCAAAGAAGCTGTAAAACGTGCTTGTGAAAATGAAATGAAAGGTATTATGGATTATACAGAAGACGATGTGGTATCTTCTGACTTCTTGTCTGATGCACATACTTCTATTTTCGACGCAAAAGCAGGTATTGCTTTGAATGACAACTTTGTAAAATTGGTGAGCTGGTATGATAACGAATGGGGTTACAGCAACAAAGCACTGGATTTGATAAAACATATGTACAAAGTAGATAACGAATAATAAGAAAGAGGAGAATATATTCTCCTCTTTTTGTTTGTGTTTTTTATTGGTTGTCTTTTTGATACATATAAGCGATTAAGTCAACAACTTTATTGCTATATCCCCATTCATTGTCATACCATGCAATGAGTTTGACAAAGTTATCGTCTAACATGATACCGGCAGTTTCGTCAAAAATACAAGTGTGGAAATCACCCAGTAAATCGGAAGAAACAACCTCATCTCTGATATAGCTGATAATGCCTTTCATGCTGGTTTTGGAGGCTTCTTCGATTTTGGCACAGATTGCATCATATGTGGTATGTGTTTTCAAACGGACGGTTAAATCTACAACAGAAACGTCATTTGTGGGTACACGGAAAGACATACCTGTCATTTTGCCTTTTAGTTCTGGTATAACACGTCCCACTGCTTTTGCAGCCCCTGTTGTGGAGGGTATGATATTATTAAAAACAGAACGACCTGTTCTCCAATCTCTACCAGCTCTGGCATCAACTGCTTTTTGTTTTGCGGTTGCAGAGTGTATGGTGGACATCAAAGCCTGTTCTATGCCGAAATTTTCATGAATGATTTTTGCCAAAGGTGCAAGGCAGTTTGTGGTACAAGAGGCATTGGAAACAATATCCATATCCGTTGTATATGTTTCATGGTTGACACCCATTACAAATGTTGGCATGATGTCATCTTTAGATGGGGCAGTGAGTATAACTTTTTTTGCACCACCAATTTTATGTAAAGCTGCTTTTTCCATGGTATTGAAAGCACCTGTGGATTCGATGATGTATTCTGCACCACAGCTTTTCCAATCAATCAAAGCAGCATCGCTTTCGCTGAAAACATGAATATGTTGTCCATTTACAATCAATGTATTTTCTTCAATGGAAATATCACCTGTAAAACGTCCAAATATACTGTCATATTTTAATTGATATACCATATATTCTAAATCTGCATTTCGCAAATTGATACCGCAAAGTTCAAATTCATCTTTTCTTTGCATCAATACACGAAATACAACTCTCCCAATTCTACCAAATCCATTGATACCAACTTTGATTGCCATATTGTTCCTTCCTTTCTTCGCATACAAAATTTTGTTTGACAAACACATTTTAACACACTATGAAAAAAAGTCATGGGTTTTTGAGAAAATTTTTGTTTTTCAGAACTGTATACAGAAATGAAAATCAAAAAGCATTGTATTTTTATTTATATTGGACAAAAAATGTCCCAATAATATTTTTATTATTTATTTTATATAAAAAAATAAATGAAATAAAAAATATTATATTAAAATTATATAGTTTTCTTTTATTCTATTGATAATTATTTATAAAATGATAAAAAACAATGAAAAAATATGAAAAAAATAGACACAATTATTTTGATGCACGCATAGTATAACAGCAACATGATGAATTTTAGGTGAGGCGTTATGGTAGATATTCGAAATATAAAGGGTTTGGAAACAAGTGCAGATATGAGAATGCCATTACCATTGACAAGAGAAGGTGTGCGACGATTACCAGAGGAGAGTTTGACAGAAGAATTTGTGAACGATACCATAAACAAAATGTATCCCGGTATACAGTTGCCAGATAATGTGAATATCACAGTCATTCCGATTATTCCTGGGATTACGTTATTTAGTTATATTCGCTTTTTTCATGCAGACCAAGCACAAGGGGCCGTTGATATTTATGTCAATGGGAGAAAAGTAGTCAGTGGATTGCAATATCGAAATTTTACAGAATATATGAAAGCATTTCCAGGATATTATCGTGTGGCTGTGTTTCGTGCAGGGACAAAAACAGACCCGATATGTGTGAGCTATATGAATTTAATTGGCTATCGTATTTATACAGCAGCAATGATTGGTGGGCAAAATAGCTGTTTTGAAATGATTAACGACAATCGGCGATATTTGCAAAAAGATAAAGCATATATTCGGTTTGTACAATTATCTGCCAATGCACCTAAAATGGACGTATATTTAGATGATAGTTTGGTTTTGGCAGATTTGAATTACAAGGAAATCAGCCGTTATATGGCAGCAACCCCAAGAGAACACAACCTCAAATTGCGGGATTACTACAGTGGGGCAGTGATACTGGAAGACCCTTCTGTGGTGCTAAAAGGCGGTAATGCATATAGCATCTATGTGGTGGGAGATATGAACGACAAAGTGGGATTGCAAGTGATTATTCCGTTGGAAGGGACTTCTTATTTGAAATTTTAAGAAACATAGATAAAAATGCTATACGCAAATCGAAAAATTTGTTATACTGATACAAAAATAAAAACTCCAAAAAACAAAGGAAAAGGTGTTGTATTATGCTAAAAGGAAAAACAGTTGTATTGGGTGTAACAGGTAGTATTGCAGCATACAAAATGGCAAATGTGGCAAGTATGTTGGTAAAAATGGAATGTGATGTGCATGTCATTATGACGCAAAATGCAACACATTTTATTACACCAATTACATTTGAAACTTTGACAGGTAATAAATGTTTGGTGGATACATTTGATAGAAATTTTCAGTTCCATGTGACACATGTTTCACTTGCAAAAAAAGCAGATTTGGTATTGGTTGCTCCTGCTTCTGCAAATGTGATTGGCAAATTGGCAAATGGTATTGCAGACGATATGTTGACAACAACCATTATGGCTTGTACTTGCAAAAAATTGATTGCACCTGCGATGAATACCAATATGTATCATAATGCTATTGTGCAGGATAATTTGCAAAAACTCAAACAATATGATTATGAAGTGATACAGCCAGAAAGTGGATTTTTGGCATGCAGAGATACAGGAGATGGCAAAATGCCAAAAGAAGAAGTATTGGTTGGGCATATTTTGAAAGAAATTGCATATCCAAAAGACCTCAAAGGACAAAAAGTACTTGTGACAGCAGGAGCAACACAAGAAAGCATTGACCCTGTACGTTATATTACAAATCATTCTACGGGTAAAATGGGATATGAAATTGCAAAAGCTGCCATGCTGAGAGGGGCAGATGTGACTTTGGTAAGCGGTGTGACAGCTTTGGAAGCCCCTATGTTTGTGGAAATGGTGCCTGTGGTTAGTGCAATGGATATGTATGAGGCGATGACATCCCGTTTCTTGGATTATGATATTATCATCAAATCGGCAGCAGTGGCAGATTATAAACCAAAAACAGTTGCTACTGATAAAATGAAGAAAAAAGATGGCGATATGGTCATCGAATTGGACAGAAACCCTGATATTTTGCAATATATGGGGACACATCGCAGAGATGGGCAATTTTATTGTGGGTTTTCTATGGAAACACAAAATATGTTGGAAAATTCCCGTGTGAAATTGGATAAGAAAAACATTGATATGGTGGTTGCCAATAACTTGAAAGTAGCAGGCAGTGGATTTGGCACAGATACCAATGTGGTGACTATGATTTCCAAAAAAGAAGAAATACAGCTGGAACTTTTAAGCAAAGCAGAAGTGGCACATAAAGTATTAGACCAAATTTTGAAATTAAAAAAATAAAAATATAAATCAGTTTTTGACACATGTTTCATACAGTATGACAGATATGATATGGATATATTTTTGAAAAAATATTTTGTTTTCTTGCTCTTGACAAAGAGAACGATTTGCCTGTAATATGCATATATCTATTTTATAAGGAGGATAAATCGTGAAAAAATGGATTTATGTGATGTGTAGTGTTGTAATGTGTGTGTCTATGTTAGCAGGGTGTAGTTCTGACAACCAAACAGGCAATGATGTAGCACATACAGTGACAACATTGGCAGATGGAAAACAGGTGAATGACGCATTTAATGCAGAGATGATGACAACATTAGATGGTACATCTTTTTTGTTGCATGTGTCAAATGATTGGTTTATAGAACCTGAAATGGGATTTGGTGTTACCAATACAGAACCAATATTGCAAGGGTTGCAAAATGGTCAAGTGGGCGGAAATGTGACTTCTCCTTATGCATTGACATTGTTTTATATTCCTGCGGAAATAACAGAAAAATTAAAACAAACAGAAACAATGACACCAGAAGAACAAGATGCATTGTTTGCAAAGTTGCAAGAACAAACATTCTTTTTTACAGGTGTTTGTCGTGTGCCAAAAAATGACAAAGAAGCAGAAGCGGTATTTGCAGAATTTTCTGATATATATGAAAAAACAGAAAAAATTGTAGATGCATTTGATAGTACATATTATTTGGGTTACAACGACAATATACAAGATATAAACTGGAATGAAACGGATAAACAAGCGTTGCAAACAATTATAGATGATAGAGAAAAATTCAAAAACAAATTATTTATATATCCGCCATCTGATGCAGCTGATATGGGGAACAATACCGCAATTCATTTTCAGCAATTTGAAACACAGACATTGACAGGGGAAACCGTCACAGCAGATATTTTCAAAGATTACGATTTAACGGTTGTGAATGTTTGGGCAACGTGGTGCAGTCCTTGTGTTTCGGAAATACCGGAATTGGTAGAATTGGATAAAACATTACCCCAAAATGTGAATGTTATTTCTATTTCTATAGATGGTGAAAGCGAAAAAGAATTGGTGCAAGAAATGGTAGACCATTTTGGTATCGAATATCCTGTGTTGATGCCAAGTGAGAGTTTACAAAATAGTGTGTTGGGATATGTTTCCAGCTTGCCAACAACATTTTTTGTGGACAAAGAAGGTAATTTGGTTGGAGAACCAGTCATTGGTGTACCAGGTAGAAGCGGTGAAATTTTAGAAGCATATCAAAATCAAATCAATACACGCTTGGAGTCGATACAAAAATGATAAAAAATTTGGAAAAACAAAATTGGATAAAATATGTGCTTTTGGTGCTGTCAATGGGCATGATGGGTATGGGTTTCATACGGGAAGAACATTTGACAGTTTTGAAAAAAGCAGTCAAAATTTGTTTGGAATGTATTGGAGTTGGATAAATGAAACAAAGCAAAAAAAGAGGTTTGATACAACTTTTGGCAACTATCATATCCAATGGGTATTTGATTGGTTTTGTACAAGGCAAAATCAATACAGGGGAACAAAAATTTCTTTGTGTACCAGGCTTGAATTGTTATTCCTGTCCTGGTGCTATGGGGGCGTGTCCCATTGGTGCATTGCAAGCGGTTTTGGGTGATAGAAAATATCAATTTAGCTATTATGTATTTGGGATATTGCTATTATTTAGTGTGTTGCTGGGACGTGTGGTTTGTGGGTTTTTGTGTCCGTTTGGATTTTTGCAAGATTTGATTTACCATATCAAATGTAAAAAATGGAAAGTACCCAAAAAAATAGACAAACCATTGCGGTGTATCAAATATGTGATGTTGGTTCTGCCTGTCATATTGTTGCCTATGGTATTGACAAATCCGTTTGGTATTGCACCGCCGTATTTTTGTGAATTTGTGTGTCCTGTGGGAATATTGGAAGGCGGTATTCCATTGGTGTCACAAAATGCAAGTTTGCAAAGTATGGTGGGGTGGTTATTTGGCTGGAAAATGTTCATATTGATTGCCATTGTTGTACTTTCTGTAAAAATATATCGTCCATTTTGTAAATATATTTGTCCTTTGGGGGCATTTTATGGATTGTTCAATCGTTTTAGTTTTTATAAAATGCATGTGGACGATTTTAAATGCGACGGCTGTGGGGCTTGTGAAAGAGCTTGCCCTATGCAGGTAGAAGTAACAACATGTATCAATGGTGCAGAGTGTATTCGTTGTGGAAAGTGTAAAACTGTGTGCCATACAAAAGCAATTTCTTCTGGATTTGAAGTGCTACCAGAAAAAAGTAAAAAATTACAAAATCAATAAAGCATACAAAAGAAGGATACTTTAAAGGCACGGTCCCCACATGGCTTATCGTCCCGCTGATGTTATCCTCATAGATGTGCTTGAAAATGCTGTCAAGTTCAGCGTTGCTCTTATACATGGAACACCAATAGCGGTCTTGTTGTGGTGTCGTGTTTTTATCTGTGTGGGCAAAGGAAATCAGTGCCGAGGGCAAGAGCATTTTGCCCATGACTCCAGTGGCAAGGCGGATGAGAAAGAGACTATGCCCGTCATTGTCCGGGATTTGGACGATGATGCTGCCACCATCATCATGGTGGACAGCAACTTGTAGCGGGAAAGCCTGCTCCCAAGAGAGAGCTTTTACTTACAAGTTAAAATTGGAGGATATGAAACATCAGGGTGGCACAGAGATTTAACTTGTGCCCAAGTTGGGCACAAGTCAGACGGAAAGAAATCCAGAGATATTTTGGCTGAACAGGTCGGACAGAGTAAAAATCAAATTCAACGCTTTATCCGCCTGACGGAGCTGATTCCCGAATTGCTGAATATGGTGGACGAGCGAAAAATCGCCCTCAATCCAGCCTATGCGCTGTCATTTCTCAAGAATGAATATGTGTACTGTAAGGGAAATTCAGGAAGCAATCTAGGAAGATTGCCATTCCCAGCATGATATGGAATCTGCGGAGAACGACTGCATGTTACAGACCCTCCCATGTTCTCAGGAGCTGGAACCATTTTCCAAGCAGAGACCACAAAGGCCGGTGTTTTGGTTTCATGCAAGAAAATATATAAAAAAGTGACTGCCACAATTCTTTTTACAGGATTGTGGCTTTTTTCATACCACGAGAAATTTGGAAGGAGTGAGGTCAATGGCCGTATTTCGCATTGAACGAACCAAAGATTATATTGTGATGGGCAATCAACATCTATGCAACTGGAAACTGTCCCTGAAAGCCAAGGGGATGCTTTCCATGATGCTATCCGCACAACACGACTTTTACAGGAGGTTATGCTATGAACCAGATGGAAATTTTCAAAAACACGGAGTTTGGTGGTATCCGTGTCATCGAAGAAAACGGCAAATGCCTGTTTTGCGGTCTAGATGTTACTGCCGTACTCGGTTACAAAGATTCGGCTAAAGCAATGAAAGTACACTGCACTTCCGATGGGTGGGCGTTTTACCAACTCATCGACAATGTGGGCAGGACTCACAGAAAACCCGGTTTATCTCGGAAGGAAATCTGTACCACCTGATTGCTCACAGCAAGCTGCCATATACAAAACCTGACAACGACGGTCTGTTCACTGTCAAGGACTACTGCAACCATGGGCATACCGGTTCCTATACGCTGGTAACGCCACAGGGTAAGCTCTTTTTTGCCCAGCTGCGGGACAGCATCCTGCTTCAAAGAACTGATTAAAAATGCCATGCTGTGGTGGACCGCACCAGGCGAAAGGAGCTGGAACGATGAAAAAGCAGCTTGACA
>CAJMNV010000071.1 GCA_905214825.1 uncultured bacterium
AGACAGTACTGTTGATTATCGTTGTCGCGCTATATCTGGTCATATATCTTTCGTTACAGAAAAATAAACAGGCATGGTGGGTTGCGGCTGGCGCAAGTGAAGAATATCTGCTGGAAAGAGGATACATAGAGTAATGTAAAGTAAAGCCCATTGGAAGGCAGTGAAAACTGCCTCCGTGGGCTTTGCCGGCGTAAAAATATGTGTTATAATAATTTTGGTGAAGAAAGTGAGGTTTTATATATGCAACAGACAGTTACTGCGAAACTTCAGATAGTAATCAATCCTTCTGATAAGCGGATTATCTGCGATACCATGAAGGCTTATTCTTATGCTTGCAATTATGTTTCTGAATATATATATAAAACTCGTAATCTTAGTCGTTACAGTGTACAGGAAAATACTTATTATCAAGTTCGTGAAATTTATAAGCTTCGTTCGCAGATGGCAGTATCTTGTGTTCGTACTGTAATAGCTAAGTACAAAACCATTCTTGAAAATCAAAATGAATGGATTAAACCAGTATTCAGACTTCCTCAATTAGACCTTGTATGGAATAGGGATTATTCGCTCAATACAAAGAATAATACCTTTTCTGTAAATACGCTTAATGGTCGTATCAAAGTGCGATTTTATGCTAATGGCTATGAGCATTATTTCTCTGAAAACTGCAAATTTGGCACTGCAAAAATGGTTTTTAAGCATGGTAAATTTTTCTTACACATACCTGTTACCTATGAAATAAATGAACTTACTATGTCCGAAGTTTCTAATGTTGTTGGCATTGACAGAGGTATTCGTTTTATTGCGACAACCTATGATAGCAATGGTAAAACTAATTTCTATGACGGCAACATCATTAAACAGAAACGAGGACATTATAAGGCTCTTCGTAAAGAACTACAACAAGTTCGCACTCCATCTTCTCGAAGAAGAATTAAGGCTATTGGTCATCGAGAAAACCGTTGGATGCAAGATGTTAACCATTGTGTATCAAAGGCACTCGTTGAGAACAATCCTAATGGCACTTTATTCGTAATTGAGGATTTGACAGGTATAAGGTCTGCAACTGAAAAAGTTTTCGTTAAAGACCGTTATATTTCTGTATCATGGCCATACTTTGACTTGGAACAGAAACTTACTTACAAGGCTCTAAAACATCATCAGTTAGTGAAAAAAGTTAATCCTGCTTACACAAGTCAGACTTGTCCGAAATGCGGTCATACAGAAAAGGCTAATCGTAATAAAAAGATACATCTTTTCTGTTGTAGAAACTGTGGCTACAAATCTAATGATGACCGTATAGGAGCAATGAATCTGTATCGTATGGGAATAAATTTATTAGTACCTAATACAGTTGCTATGGAGTAAAGCTCCGTAGTACAGGTATATGTCAATATGCCTATGATGTAACGCCACTTTTGGTAGTAATACCAAACGACTAAATGTGGAAGGAATAATCCGTTATACCACAGGGCAGTTACAAGCTCCGACCTCTACAGGTCGGGGTAATTGACTGTGTACGCATTTACAAAAATGCCCACATACAACACATCAAATTATCGCTTGGTTGCAAAGACAAAAGAATATTTGACAGTGTGTTTATTTTGTTGTAAAATATAATGCACATTGGCACTCTTAGCTCAGGGGATAGAGCGTTCGGCTCCGGACCGAAAGGCCGCAGGTTCGAATCCTGTAGAGTGCATAAAAACGGATAACATTATGAAATATTGCATAATGTTATCCGTTTTTTTATATGTCAAAAAAATATTTTGAAAGAAAATGTTGCTTTTTTTTGTAGAACGTGGTAACTTTAATAAGTCGACGCATAAAAGCATTGTCGCATGTATGCGTTAGTGTAATAAAGAAACAGGAGAAGAAATAGAGAAAGGGAGTTTATTATGCAAGAAGAATTGGAAAAGAAGTATGGACTTTTGACTGCTATTGCTATGGTGGTTGGGATTGTGATTGGTAGTGGTGTGTTTTTTAAGGCGGAAAAGGTGCTTGTAGCAACGGGCGGTGATTTGCCATTGGGCATACTGTCTTGGTTTTTAGGTGGTTTGGTTATGGTAATTTGTGCTTATAATTTTGCAGTTATGGCAACTCGTTATGAAAAAGTGAGTGGTGTTGTGGATTATGCGGAAGTGATGGTTAATAAAAATTATGGCTATTATTTTGCTTGGTTTATGGCAACGATTTATTTTCCAGCGATGACTTCTGTTGTTGCATGGGTTACGGCAAGATATTCTGCGGTATTGATGGGGTGGGATATTGCAGGCCCACAAGCCATGACATTGGCTGGATTGTATTTGATTGGTAGTTTTACAGTGAATGCAGTTTCTCCAAAATTGGCAGGAAAATTTCAGATTACGACTACGGTTGCCAAGCTCATTCCTTTGGGATTGATGGCAATTATGGGGACAATTTTTGGGTTGAAAAGCGGTATTATAATAGAAAACTTTACAAGTGGTGCGATTGTGGAAGTCAAAGGCAATCCATTATTTGCGGCTGTTGTTGGTACTTGTTTTGCTTATGAAGGTTGGATTTGTGCAACGAGTATCAATGCGGAATTGAAAGACTCCAAAAAGAATTTGCCAAGAGCGTTGATGTTTGGTTCTGCATTTGTTGTACTGGTATATATGTTGTATTATGTAGGGCTTGCAGGTGCAGTAGAGAATGAAGTGATTATGGCAGGTGGTGAAACAGGGGCAAAAATTGCATTTTCCAATGTATTTTCACAGTTGGGTGGCACATTGTTGTTTGTGTTTGTGGTGATTTCCTGTTTGGGAGCATTGAATGGTTTGATGTTGGCTTGTACCCGTTCTTTTTATGCAATGGCAAGCAGAAATGAAGGCCCTGTACCACAAATATTCAAAGGTGTGGACAAAGCAACCAATATGCCGACCAATTCCGCAGCAATGGGGTTGTTTATGGCAGCAATTTGGCTGACATATTTCTATGGTGCAAATTTGACAGATGTGTCATGGTTTGGTGCATTTCGTTTTGATAGTTCCGAGTTGCCGATTATTACCATTTATTCTATGTATATCCCAATTTTTTTCATGCAAATGGTGAAAGAAAAGGAATTGCCTACATTTAAGCGGTTTGTTATGCCGATATTGGGGATTTGTGCAAGTTTGTTTATGGTATTGGCAGCGATTGTTTCATTACAATGGGCAGTTGTGTTTTATTTGATTGTGTTTGGTGTTGTGATGGTATTGGGTAGAGTGCTGAAATATTATGGACATACAGAGCAATAAACAAAAGAGAAGTATACAAAGGTATGCTTCTTTTTTATTTGATGAAAAAGTACTTTGTTTTGAAAAAAGAGCAAAATAGATATTGACATATGTCAAAAATAGAGTATACTAAAACCATAACCAACATATGTCAGAAACAAAAGGAGGGATACCATGCCAAGACCAAGAAAATACAGGCGTGTGTGTTCTATGCCAAAAAGCAGCCGTTTTGTACCAGATGGCGAAAATATTTCAAAAGAAGAAATTTGTATGACAGTTGATGAATATGAAACATTGCGATTGATTGATTTATTGGGTTATACACAAGAAGAATGTGCAGAACAGATGGGCGTTGCCCGTACGACTGTACAAGGTGTGTATAACGATGCTAGAAAAAAGGTTGCAGAAGCATTGGTTTTTGGAAAGCCCCTTTTTATCGCAGGGGGAGAATATTTGCTTTGTGAAGGTATGGAAAAACATTGTGGGAAAAAATGCCATACCATGTGTTGTAAAAAAGAAACAGAATAGTAAAAAATAGAACGGAGATGGATAATATGAGTGAAGCTTGTTCTCATGATTGTGGTACTTGTGGTTCAGATTGCAGCAAACGCAAACCCGCAGATTTTTTGGTAGCACCAAATCAAAATAGTAGTATCAAAAAAGTGATTGGTATTGTCAGTGGAAAAGGCGGCGTTGGTAAATCTATGGTGACATCTACATTGGCAGTGTTGATGCAAAGAAAAGGCAAACAAACAGCAATATTAGATGCTGATGTGACAGGGCCATCTATTCCCAAAGCATTTGGTATGAAACAAAAGGCTTATGGTACAGAATTGGGCATGATGCCTTGCAAAACAAAAACAGGGATTGATGTAATGTCTGTGAATTTGCTTTTGGACAATGATACAGACCCTGTGGTTTGGCGTGGACCTGTGATTGCAGAAACCGTAAAACAATTTTGGCGTGATGTGGTTTGGGAAAATGAAGAATATATGTTTATTGATATGCCACCTGGAACAGGTGATGTGCCTTTGACTGTGTTCCAGTCTATTGCATTGGACGGCATTGTGATTGTGACATCTCCACAGGAACTTGTGGGTATGATTGTAGATAAAGCCGTAAAAATGGCAGAAATGATGCATGTGCCAATATTGGGTATTGTGGAAAATATGTCTTATTTTGCTTGTCCAGACTGTGGCAATGTGCATAAAATATTTGGCGAAAGCCATATTGATGAAATTGCAGCAAGACATAATATTCCAATAGTTTGCAAATTGCCCATCAATCCAGAAATTGCGGCAAGATGTGACAGAGGAGAAACAGAAGATTTTGAAGGGGATTGGCTTAACCCTATGGTAGAATTTTTAGAAAAATTATCATAAATTTTGTATATATGAGGAGGAATATGACATGAAAAAAATCATTGCAGTGACATATGAAAATGGAGAAGTATTCCAACATTTTGGACATACAGAACAATTCCAATTATTTACAACAGAAGATGGTAAAATCGTATCTGATGAAATTGTATCCACAAATGGCAATGGACATAGCTTGTTGGCTGACTTTTTAGTTGTGCATGGTGTTTCTGTGCTGATTTGCGGCGGCATTGGCGGCGGGGCAAAACAAGCATTGGCACAAAAAAATATTGAATTGTTTGGCGGTGTCAGCGGCGATACCAAAAAAGCAGTGACAGATTATTTGGCAGGCAATTTGGCATATAATCCTGATGTGGCTTGTTCTCATCATGGGGAACATGAACATGAACATTGTGGAGAACATGACCATAACTGTGGCGGACATTAATTATAAAAAAATACACATTCCAAAAAGGAATGTGTATTTTTTTATAGGAAAAAAGGGATATTTGAAGTATCATACTAGTCATATATAAAACAGGAGGTGTTTTTGGTATGAAAACAATGTACACAAACGGAAATATTTATACAATGGAAAAACAACAACCAAAAGTGGAGGCAGTTTTGACAGAAAATGATAAAATATTAGCTGTGGGAAAAAGAAAAGATTTGCAAACACAGGCAGAGCATATTGTAGATTTGGAAGAAAAAACATTGTTGCCTGCTTTTGTGGATAGCCATAGCCATTTGGCAGGTGTGGCAAATGGTCTGTTGCAAGTGGATTTGTCAGAAGTGGTATGTTTTGCAGAAGTGAAGCAAAAAATATTGGATTTTATCAAAATGAGTGGCTTGGAAACAGGAAAATGGATACTTGCAAAGGGCCTCAATCATGGCAATTTGAAAGAAAAACAACTGCCAACAAAATCATTTTTAGATGAAATTACAACAGAGTATCCTTTGGTTGTGCAACATACGTCGGGACATTCGGGTGTTTGGAATAGTGTGGGGTTGGAAGAATTGGGGATTACTGCCCAAACAAAATATCCAAGTGGTGGCAAAATCAATTTTGAAACAGGTATATTGGAAGAAGCAGCATTTATCGAAATGATACAAAAAGTACCTATGCCGTCATTGCAAGCGTTATCTGATGCTTTTGTACAAGCACAACGTTTGTATGCATCTTATGGTATTAGTACCATACAAGAAGGTATGTTTATGGCACCTTTGCAAGGGATATATCAAATGTTGTATGCAGAAAAAAAGTTGTTTTTAGATGTTGTGGGATATGTGGATTTGTTGCATGACCCTGCATTGATAGAGGCTTTTCCAAAATGTAAAAATCAATATGATAACCATTTGAAAATTGGTGGCTATAAAGTGATATTGGACGGCTCTCCGCAAAGTAAAACCGCATGGACAACAAAACATTATGATGATGGGACAAATGGATTTGGGTTGTTAAATGATGACAAATTGTTTGATTTGGTGGCATATGCTGTCAAACAAAAACAACAGTTGTTGATGCATGCAAATGGAGATGCTGCCATAGACCAATATTTGCGTGTGTATGCAGCAGTTAAAGAACAGTTTGGTGATGCAGTGCGTCCTGTACTCATTCATGCACAAATGGCAAGAATTGACCAACTACAAATGATGAAGCAGTTGGGTGTGACACCTTCGTTTTTTGCAGCACATATATATCATTGGGGAGATTTGCATTATAAACAGATGGGAGCACAAAGAGCGTCACAAATTAGCCCACTACATTCTGCCATGTTGTATGATATACCATTTACATTGCATCAAGATGCACCAGTGATACTGCCGAATATGATGGAGACGGTTTGGTGTGCTGTCACAAGAAAAACAAAAAAAGGCAAAATATTGGGTGGGTTTGAAAAAATCACACCATATGACGCCATTTTTGCATTGACATATCAATCTGCAAAACAATATGGAGAAGAAAATCAAAAAGGCAGTATCAAAGCAGGGAAACAAGCGGATTTTGTCATATTAGACAAAGACCCCATGCAAATAGAACCAGAAAGATTGCGTGAAGTTTGCGTGGTTGCAACAATCAAAAATGGAAATACCATTTACCAAATACCATGATAATATGAGAAAAATGGTGTTTTCCGATAAAGAAAAATATTAGCATTTTTGCCATAGACATGGTATTTTCAAAAATGCAATATAAAAAAATAAAATAATGAAAGAAAAAAGTATGCATTTTTACAGAAAAAGTGCATATTTTTTTATATAACAATTCAAAAAACAAATGTATAAAAGAAAAATATTGTACAAAAAAATAAAATATTATTTTAAATTATTGCACAAAGAGTATAAATAATGTGTTAAAAAGTAAAATTTTCTATTGCTGATTCTACAATTTACAGATAAAATATAATCAAGTTCTATTCGTTATGCCAAAGTGCTGGCTTTTTGGAACCGCGGCTGAAAAATCATGCACAACAGGACTTGTATTTTCAATCATTGTTTAGGGAGGGAATTATATGGATAATGTTATGGATGTAATTACCAGCATCAAAGATGTCGTGTGGGGACCCATTATGTTGGTTCTATTGTTTGGGACACACGTGTTTTTAACAATCAGAACAAGATGTATCCAAAGATACACATTCAAAGGTATCAAACTTTCCGTAACACCTGATAAAGAAGCAGAAGGTGATGTATCTGGTTTTGGTGCATTGGCAACTGCATTGGCTGCTACCATTGGTACAGGGAATATTGTTGGGGTTGCAACAGCGATTGCAACTGGAGGTCCTGGTGCAGTATTCTGGGTTTGGTTGACAGGTTGTTTTGGTATTGCCTCTAAATATGGTGAAGCGGTTTTGGCCATTAAATACAGAGTAAAAGGTTCTGACGGTGCGATGAATGGTGGTCCTATGTATGCCTTGGAAAGAGGTTTGAAACAAAAATGGCTTGGCGTGTTGTTTGCACTGTTTGCAGGGATTGCGTGTTTTGGTATCGGGAACGGTACACAAGGCAACTCCATTACTGGTATGGTTGCAACAAACTTTGGTATATCTAAATACATCACAGCGATTGTGCTGACAGTCGGCACTGGTTTTGTTATACTGGGTGGTGTAAAATCTATCGCAAAAGTTTGTGAAAAACTGGTACCTTTTATGGCTGGTTTTTATATTTTGGGTTGTATTGTTATATTGGTATTAAACCATGCATATGTGTTGGATGCATTGAAAGTGATTTTGATAAGTGCATTTACAACACAAGCAGCAACTGGTGGTTTTATTGGTTCTACATTGATATTGGCAATGCGTGCAGGTGTTTCTCGTGGTTTGTTTACCAATGAATCCGGTCTTGGTTCTGCCCCTATCGCCGATGCAGCAGCAACAACAAGAAACCCTGTTCGTCAAGGTTTGATTGCGATGACAGGCGTATTTTGGGATACCGTTATCGTTTGTGCTTTGACAGGTGTTGTACTGGTATCTTCTATGTTGAGAGACCCTGCTGGTACAGTAGGTTTGTCTGGTGGTGACCTTTCTTCCGCAGCATTTGCAAATATTCCTGTGATTGGACCTTTGGTTTTGACAGTTGGTTTGATTACGTTTGCATGGTCTACCATTTTGGGTTGGAGTTATTATGGTGAAAGATGTTGGGTATATCTGTGTGGACATAAAGCAATATTGCCATTCCGTATTGCATGGACAGTTGTTGTATTTGTAGGTTCTGTAGTAAGTTTGGATTTGATTTGGAATATCGCAGATATTTTGAATGCTTTGATGGCATTCCCGAACTTGATTGCATTGTTGTTCCTGAGTGGTGTTATCGTTTCTGAAACCAAAAAATATTTGTTTGATGACAACTTGGATGGTTGGTCAGAAGATGAAATACCTGTTGTAGAAACAAAATAACAAATTACACAAAGAAGAAAAAGAGGAGGATTTTTTGAAATGAAAAAATCCTCCTCTTTATTTCTGTATTTTTTTATATAGAAATCAAAAAAGCCGTTTGAAAAAACGGCTTTTGCTGTGAGTGACATGATTCGAACACGCGACCTTCTGATCCGTAGTCAGACGCTCTATCCAGCTGAGCTACACTCACAAATGTTACGCAAGAATGATAATACAACAGAAAAAAACTTTTGTCAATAGAAAATGGAAAAAAAGCAAAAAATTTATTTTTTGTTGTGTTATAATCAAAATATAACAAAAAATAAAGGAGGCATTGCCATGCAACCAATATTTCATGACAACCAGAAAAAAGCAATACAACATAATCAAAATCCGATGTTGGTACTGGCGGGGCCTGGAAGTGGCAAAACGACTGTGATTGTACATCGTATACAATATTTGATAGACAAATTGGGGGTTTTGCCACAAAAGATATTGGTGATTACATTTACAAAAGCAGCTGCAGAACAGATGAAAGAACGACATCAGAAGTTGTCAAAAAAACAAGGCGTTGTGTTTGGTACATTTCACAGTATATTTTTTCGAATATTGCGTAAGGCATATGGATACCATGTGGAGCAGGTGTTGCAAGAAGATGAAAAAAAGAGTATGTTGCGAAAATTGATGGCCAATTTGCATATAGAAACACAAGACGAAGAGGAGTATATACAACAATTTAGTGGACAACTTTCTTTGATGAAAAATGAATTATTGACTTTTTCCGATTTTCAACCAGAAGGCTTGCCAAAAGAAGAATTTCAAACATTGGCAAATGCATTTGCATCTGAAAAACGCAGAAATGAAAAAATTGATTTTGATGATATGCTGACAGAATGTTATGCATTGTTGCAAAATGAGGTAAAAGAACGACGATATTGGCAACAAAAATTTGATTATATATTGGTAGATGAATTTCAAGATGTCAATGCGGCACAATATGCTTGTTTGAAGTTGTTGGCAGAAGCAAAACAAAATGTGTTTGTGGTAGGAGATGACGACCAAAGCATATACGGTTTTCGTGGTGCAAGACCAGAATTTATGCTGGAATTTCCAAAAGATTATCCAAATAGCGAAAAAGTGGTGTTAGATGTTAATTATCGTTCTACAGACCGTATCATTCGATTGGCAGAACGTGTGATTGGTGGAAATACATATCGCTATCAAAAAAATATCAAAGGCAATCGAGATATTGGAGACAAAATCAAAGTGTTTACAACAGAAGATACCACAGAAGAAGCAGAGGAGGTTGCAAAACGAATCGGGGCATTGCTGGCACATGGGATACCATTGGAAGAAATTGCTGTGATATATCGCACCAACATACAAGGTGGTGCGTTTGCAAGGGCGTTGTATCGCAAAGGTATTCCATACCATATCAAAGATGGTGGATTGAATATTTATACCCATTGGATTGCAAAAGATTTGCAGTGGGCATTTTGTGCAAGACGGAAGAACAACACTCGGGGTTCATTATGAAGGAAC
>CAJMNV010000072.1 GCA_905214825.1 uncultured bacterium
CAGCTTATCTGGCATACATGTATAAACAAAAAACCCTTTAAATGCTTATCCTTGTAACAGAATGGTACCATCATATTCAAATTTGATAATACCATCCATATCTATATTCAACCAACATTCTATATTTTCATGATTAAGCATATTTTCAAACAATGCTGTATATCCATCTACGGGCATTTGCTGAATTTTATCGTTAAAATAACGATTGTCATACCCCAATACAACCGGCACACGTTCCAAAACAGAACGGTCTACATTTTCTGCCTTACGAACGCCCCATTGTTTTATGGTATATCCTTCAAACACATTGCTGTATATATAATGTCCCAATGTTTTGACAACTTTTTCTTCACAATCCATCAATTCCAAAACAGATACTCTTTGTCTGTTGCCAAAATACTGTTGCAAATACATTTGCAATATTTTACATTGTTGTGCAGAAAACAAATTTTCCATAGAATAGAAATTAAATGGAATGGGCACTTCTGTTCCTTTTATCATACCTTTCACACGATGTTGATATTGCTTCCATTTTCCAAATTTATCCAAATATTTTACAACTTCTTCATTATTGGTATGAAAAATATGTGGGCCATACTGATGTATCAAGATACCATTATCGTCTATTTTGTCATACATATTACCACCAATATGATTTCTTTTTTCCACCACAAGCACGTGTTTTCCTGCCTCTGCCAGCTCTCTTGCAGCCACAGTTCCTGCAAGTCCTGCCCCAACTACAATTACATCTGGCATCTTTTTCGACCAAACATTCATATCGTATTACCTCTTTCTTCGTATATCTTTAACTTTTTTCTACGATAGTATAAATGACTGATACCCCATATACCGGCGCTAAACACCAACACCAAATAAAAACTAATACTTCTGGAAAGACACAATGATGCTGTCAATAAATCCCCTGTAAACACAGAAGCAAAAACCGTTGCATACACCAATTCCGATATCCCTGCTGAACCCGGAAACGGCAACATATCCACAGCAATATAAACCGCTGCTTGCAACAACATGATTGTCCATATACTTTCTTGTTCCAAACCCATACCACGATAAATCAACCATGTCAAAAAGAACAAACTGCTTCTTTGCAATAGTGTCATAATCGTTGCCACAACAATTTTGATTGTATGTTTCCGAAAAAATTGTACGACCTCTCCATAATGTGCCACAGCCTCTTGTATTTTGTTCATACGAAAATCATCTGGTTTCAAAATACAGAGTTTCACCAATGTTTTTTCCACAAATACCGCCACAGCCATTGCATAACGAGGTGTCACCATCACCCATACCAATATCGCAACCAATATTGTGTTGAGTATAATACCCAAAAAAAACAGCCATGTATATTCTGCAAAATATATTTGGATATTCTCCCTCCATAATATTGTAATCAAAATTCCGATAATTGCCAATATAAATTTATATAATATTGCAACAACCATCAAAACAGGTGTGCTGTCAGCCAATCGAATACCTGCTTTATTCATATAATACAGTTGTACAGGTTGTCCACCTGTTGCTGATGGTGTAATGCCAGAAAAGAAAAATCCAACAAACGACCAACCCACACATTGCACCAACGATATTTTCAAATGCAGTGCCTGCAGTAAATACCAAATAATACTGCCTTCTGCTGCCACAAAAAACAAAGAGGCAATAATACCTGCGAAAATCCAAATTTTATCCGTCTGTGCAATCGCTGCATACACAGCCCCCATATCATTATTTTTGATAATCACAAATGCCGTCACACCCATTAGCAGTATCAAAAGCATGATACTGCCAAAATACTTACGTCCCATAAACTTCTCCTTTTACAAACAATGGATGTTCATGATGCAAAAAATCTGTCAACAATCCTTCATACAAAAAATCTGTGTTTTCCAATTCATAAAAATCTCTGGGTGTCACCAGTGAAAAATGTTTCTCAAACAAATCCAGCCCTACTTCTTGCAAACATCTTGCCAAAAATGAAGAACAAGTATAATGATTTTTTTGATAAAATGGTTTTTTCAGCAGTATAAACGGCAGTCCAATGATACAGTAATGATACTGAAAACGTTTCGGATAACATGCTTCCATTTTGGCTTGTAACATTTGTTTTTGTTCCAATGTGCAGTCGATTGCAATAATTTTATATTTGGCAGTCGGAAATACTTTTGCAATTTTTTGTGTATCTTCTTTGATAAATCCTGCAAAAAACGTCACTGCCGGATTACGCCGCCCCACACTATATACATTTTCCAACTTTTGGTCAAATGCCATCGACACATGACAGTAATTGATTTTTGTTGTTTTTCTGATAATTTCTGCAAAAAATCCAGGTGTATCCACCAAGGCAAAATATAATTTTTCCATACTTTCACCAACTTTCTATGGGTGCATACCCCCATCAAAATTCACTGAAATTTCACAATCTTCCTTGCCAAACGATACCCTGTCACGGTTGCAAAATCGCCCAATCTACCTGGTAAATAAGTCAATCCACTCAATCGTTTGTATCGCAATGTTTTATATAATCCTTTGTCTAATTGTCGCATATGCTCCCAAAGGTCTTTTCGTTTTTCTCTTGCATCTTTATCACCAATCAAAAGCAAGTGAATAGAAGAAATCGCCATCATAACAGAAATATTTCTTGTCATATATGTTGCCAGCTTTGGTTCTTGCACCTGTGAAATATCAGCACATTCCGAAACCAATTTTGTCACCAGTATTTGTTGATCAATGCGTTTCATCAACACTTTTTCATTGACAGATTGGTCCTCTCTACCAATAAAATAATGGTATAAATCCACATCTAAGTAACAAATATGTTCCACATATGGCAATGGCTGATATGCGAAAATATTATCCACATAAAATGTGTGTTTCGGCAATTTGACACCACATTTTCTCAATATTTCTGTTTTGAATATCAAAGCATGCATAATCAAATATTGCGTTGGTAAAAATTTTCCAATTTCATGCCAACCACATATTTTCTCTTTTTTAAATACGTTTTTGTATTGTATTTGTTGTTGTCTGCCTTCATATAAATGGTCATATATGTAATTACACACCAACATATCCACATCTATTTGATTTTTATACCAATATTCCATGCAATCCAATACTTTTTGCAGTGCCTCTGTATCCACCCAATCATCAGAATCCACCACTTTATAATATAAACCACTTGCTTCTTGCAATCCAACGTTCACACCCTGCCCATGCCCCTGATTTTCTTGGTGTACGACTTTGACAATCGTTGGATATTTTTGTGCATACATATCTGCAATTTCTCCAGTACGGTCTGATGAACCATCATCGACAATCACAATTTCCACACGTTCCCCACCGGTTAGCAGTGTATCAATGCAGCGTTCCATATAATCTTGTGAATTATAACTAGGCACTGCAAATGTCATCAATTTCATTCGTTTTCTTCCTTTCTTTTATCTCCCTTTTCCCTCAGCTTTTTATATTATATTATATTTATACATAAAATTATAGCAAAATAATTTAAAATCTGTTCTAAGAAATTCTAAAAAATTTATTAAGAAACAAAAAAACGTATATTCTTTTTATTTCATTTTTTCTATACAAAACAAAAAAGCACATAAAAACGATGTGCTTTTTTATACTTTTTTTGTATTTTATTTTGTTTGTTTCCAAGTAGAAATTCTGATTTGGTCTGCACGGTATCCTGTTTTTCTTTTTACAATATCTTCAATCTGTGCCACTTCTGCCTCTGTCAGATTATCTTTGCTGACAACCACATCAACTGTTTCATCATCAATACGCACATAAGCATCGGTAAAACCTTTTGCTTTAATCATAGCTTCTGCTGCGGTTTCTTTTTCCAATCTTTGTTGCAATTCCAACATACTGTCACTGCAAGCGGATTTTTGTGTTTCGCTGATATTGTCATTGTTTAACATTTCTGTCAGAATATCTTTTTGTTTTGCTCTGGACTGCTCTCTATCCAATTTCGCCTCCGCAAAATAATTTGACATATCCCCTTTGCTTTCTGCGTTCACAAATACCGCCGCACCATCACCTGTTGTGGTAGATGCTTCTGCTGTAATGGGATCAAGTTGTGTTGTGTCGTCCACATCGTCAGGCAATACAGAAAAATCATCTTGTAATGCTGCTGTCATATCACTTTCTTCTGTCAGTTGCATGGCTGTTTTTGTGCCTTCTGATGTTTTGCTTTCTTGAAAATTCAAATACCCTGCTGCTGCAATCATCACTGCCAATGCTGTCACAACCACTTGATTTCTTTTCATTGTAAACATATTCTTTTGCCTCCTCAAACATTATGATTTCATTTTCAATACTGCAATTTTATGTGCAGGTACTTCCAATAATGCCTGTGCTGCACTGTTCAAAGCTTGGCTAACGGTTGGATTCTCACCGCCTTGTGCCACAATCACAATCCCCTCCACCTGTGGTGCATATTCTGTCACCATCAATGGCGATTGCATACCTTTGCCATCTTCTGACAGCACAATTTTTTGTTCCAAACGATTGCTTTCCTCCTCTCCTTTTGTTATTTTTTCTGATATTTCTTCTTTTGCCCATACATTTTCTTTCGTGGTACGATATGTAAGCATCACTTTTACCTGTCCTGCCCCTTCAATTTGGCTCAATATCTGTTCCATTTGTTGTTCCAATGTGCGTTCTGTGCGTGTTTGTTCTTTGACACATTCTGTTTGTGTTATTGTGTTTGGCACATCATTTTCTTTTGTGGTTTGTACTTCTTTGGGTGTCAAAAAATGACTACTTCCAAATAAAAGTAAAATCCCAAATATAAATGCTGTCACAATCTGTCCGGTTGCTTTTTTATTTTCTTTCAAAAAAAATTTTCTGAAAAAATCGTACTTCATAACAGACAACCTCCCTTGTTGTATCTTTCCTTTTATCATGTTATCATGGTGTTTTTATCAAAATATTTTCTTCTTTCAAACCATATTTTTTTGCAATACTGTTTTCCATACCTGCCATTTTTTCTTCTATGATAATTTCCATATTATAGATATTATCACCTTGTTGTTGCATATTCACAGATACAATTTGTGGATATTCTTTTTGCAATTCTGTCAATATCGTTTGTTCTACGGTTTTTTCCACCCATTTTTGTTGTAATTGTGTATCGTATTTGGGTTGCGTGGCAATAATTTGATGCATTTTGATTTCCGCATTTTCTGTATCAAACAATCGCCATATGGGTTCTATCATTGCCGTCAAAACCAAAACACCCAACACCCATTTTGTATATTGACGAAATGTCCCATTTGGTAAAAACAAACTTGCCGTAGCAGAAAATACAATCAAAGCGGTTATAGTTTTTATATATGCAGTAAATGCCTCTGTCATGCCTGCACCTCCTCCTAAAAAACGCCAAGCAATAATATTACCGAAAACAAAAACATCACCTCAGCCAAAAACACAACACCCAAAAGTAATGCTGTATATTCTCCTGCAATGCCAATACATTCCACAAGCCTTGTTTCACATATAGACTCTGCAACTGCCGCTGTCAATTTGAATATCAATGTCATCACAACCAATTTCATGAGCAATGGCAAACAAACCAGTATCAACACCACAACCGCCACAACCATCGTACCATTGCGTAATGTGCCTGCAACTGCCGCCGCTGTATCCACCGCACCACCCATCACATCACCAACCACAGGCACTGCATTGACTGCGATTTTTGCCGTTTTGACTGCCAATCCATTGACAACACCACCACCGATTTTCTGCAATGACAACAACAGCATAAAACCACCTGCCAAACCCTTCATACCCCATGAAATGCCTTGTTTGAGCAATTTTGCAAAACGTTGTACCATTGCTTTTTCAGACAAGCGGTCTGTCATTTCCAAAGCAACTGCCGCCAACAATATTGGCACAATCACCGCTTTCATCAAAAAAGCAATCAATGTGCAACCAGTCATCATTGCTGGCCCCATCAATGCTGTTTGTGTCAAATTGCCCGACGATGATGCCAATGCCAAAAATACTGGCAACATCAAACCAAATAAATCGGCAGTTTGTCCCACTCTGGAAACCACCACTTCTGTAATTTCAAAAAAAGTCGTAATCATAATTGCCACCAAAACCATATAACACACATAAAAACCCATTTCCCCAACTTCTTTTCCTTGAAACGAGTGGCTGACTGTTCGCAATACTGCCGCCAATATTGTCACCATCAACAGTTGTATGACCAATGTCTTTTGTTTGGCAATTTCTCCAAAAGCCATTTCCCCCAGCTTTTGCAAACAATCTTTCATAGAAAATGAAATATCACCCTCAATCAAATCCAGTAACAAATCCGAAAAGCTTGTCCCTTCCAAATATGTTTCCGTTGCTACATCAATTTCTCGCAAATCCAAATCTTCCAAATATTGTGCCGCTGTATCCTCCACTGCATACACAGGCATTGGGGCAAACAAAAATAGAAGCAGACATATCAAAATTTTACACAATTTCATATTATGCCCCCTTTTATACCAACGACAGCACAACGTCCAAAAGCCCTTTCAACACAGGTGCAGAAACTGCCATAATCAACACTTTACCCGCAAGTTCAATTTTTGCCGCAATGGCACTTTCTCCCGCATCTGTACAAAGTTGTGCCCCAAATTGTGACAAATACGCAATACCAATCACTTTCAACACAATACCAAAATACATCTCTGAAACACCTGCCGTATCTGCCATATCATGCAACATATTTAAAATTTCATGCAGTGGTGTAAAAATGCCAAAAAAGAGCAAAATACCCGTTATCATAGCGACCAATAAAGCAAATTGTGGATTTTCTTTTTTCAAAAGCATTGCCAAAAAAGCTCCCAAAAGCCCCAGCAACACCATTTGTCCCATATCCAAAGCAACCCCTCCTAAAAACGAAACATCGTTTCCATGGTTTCAAACAATGTCCCAATATACTGTATCACCCAAAACAGCACCACAACCAAACCTGCCAATGTTGTCAGCATAGCTTGTTCTTCTCTACCTGCTCGTTGCAATATTTGGTTCAGTACCGCAACCAATATCCCCACTGCGGCAATCCGAAATATAATGCTAATGTCCATCACAAAATCCCTCCTTACTTATAGCAATACCACAATCAGTAACAAACCACTTAATATCCCCATACCACAATACATTTTTCCGTTTTTTTCTATTTTTTTTCGTAACATGGTTTGTTTTTGTTCCAATTCACGCAAAAAATATGACATATTATTTTGTTGCTTTTGTTTATCCCAACCGCCCCATGTTTTCCCAAATTGCAGTATCATTTCAAAATCCTCTACGGCAAAATATGTTTTTTTTGCATAAGATAGCCAAACACTTTCCCAAATCTCTTCTGCGGTTTCTTGGGAATGTTGCTTCATTTTATTTGCAATTTCTTTCAAAATACAACCAATCTGCCCCACTATTTGTAAACTCACACATTCCAACACATCTGGCAAAGGCAAAGCCATATATGCGATTTGTTGCTGCATTTGCAAAATTGCTTGTTCCAATGTTTTCAAATCTTGCAATCGATACTTTTCTTTCAGATAAAATCCCATACCTGTCAATGTTGTCGCCACCATCACCAACACCATACCCAAGCCTTGCAACCACACAGTATTTCACCACCTTCTTTTGTCATATTTGATACAACACATTGCCTTTGTTATCTTGTATATATTCCACAGTACCTGACCCATGCTTTGCAGACAAAAACACAAATCGTTCTATGGTATCTGCATATAATATTTTTTTCAAAACAGGACGTTTTTGTAAATCTGCAAAATCATATCCATGCACTGTGCAAAGCAATTTCACACCACCATGTAACATTTGTTCCACTGCCTCAAAATCTGCCTCTTTGCCAAGCTCGTCCACAGCAATAATCTCTGGTGACATACTACGCAACAAAAGTTCCATACCCTCTGCTTTATCACAACCACAAATTACATCTGTGGAAACCCCCAAATCCA
Source organism: uncultured bacterium (assembly GCA_905214825.1). Classification (GTDB taxonomy): domain Bacteria; phylum Bacillota; class Clostridia; order Lachnospirales; family Anaerotignaceae; genus Anaerotignum. The sequence continues at coordinate 8,007 of CAJMNV010000072.1, forward strand.
TCTGTTCCACACCTTGATACATACCAGAAATTTCCCCTCTTTCATCAGCAACACCTATTGTAAATCCTTTTTCGCTCAATTTTCGTATCAATTCCCGCAACAACGTTGTTTTGCCACAAGCAGGCGGCGAAATCAACATTGTATGGCAAAAACGACCTTTGTCCAATATATAAGGCAACACAGCATCTGCACACCCAAAGATTTGTTTTGCAATCCGAATATTTAAAGAACTAATGCTTTGTAACGTTTTGATATGCCCATTTTCTATCACTGCTTTTCCGCAAAATCCAATACGATGCCCACCTTCTATGGTCAAATATCCTTGTCGCACTTCTTCCTCAAATGCATACAAAGAATAGGCACTGCATCTGGAAACACAAGCACGAATATCATATTCTGTCACAATTTTATATCTATCTTTTTCAGGTACAAAAAATTTTTTCCCACCTGCATGTATCACAAGTGGTTTTCCTTTTCGCATTCTAATTTCTTCCACTTCATTTTGTTGAAACATTCCACACATCTTTATCATTTTTACAATTTCAGGTGTCAATATATTCCAAACACTATCTTTTTGCTGCATATGACCGCCCTCCCCTTGTCTTATATATATTGCAAAAAAATAAACTTATGATAATACTTCCATAAATTCATGTTTTGTGATAAAATATATTTATTTCATATAGGAAATAGGAGGAGAACCATCATGTTCCGTCTATTATTGTTATCTTTCGACAAATACGATGTTGAACAAATTTATCAAATATGCAATCAAATGCAGGATATTACAATTTACGAAAGTACATCTTTGGAAAACACCTGTACACTTTGCAAGCACACAAAAATAGACTGTATTTTGCTTTTTCCTGACATTGATTTTATATTTGCAAAACGTTTTATTGCAGCATTTCGTAAGATTGAAACATATAAACATACACCCATTGTTTTGCTTTCTTCTCAACTTTCCCATGCGTTTCAAGTATTTTCGCAATGGAAGTGTTGTGAATTTTTCTATTATCCACTAAATGAAGAACGGGAATATGACCTAAAACATCTTTTATCATTTTATTGTGCACAATCTTTTCACAATCCAGATACGCCAAATGAAGTGTTCCAACTAAATACCGCACAAGGCATACATAATCTACATTATGATGAGCTCTTATTTGTTGAAGTTGTGTTGAAAAAATCTATTTTTCATACCAAAACACAAGAATTGACTTCAGCTTTGCCATTGTATAAAATCAAAAATGCACTACACTCCGACCATATTATGCAAACGCATCGCTCTTTTATTGTCAATCTCAACAACATTTCTTATCTAGATAAACGCAAAAATCCTTGGGAAATTTCTTTTGGTTACACGGAACAAAAAGCATATGTTGGTCGTAATTACAAAAAAGCTGTTTTGGAAGCACTCTGTACCAATGCTTAATGTTGCAATATACAAAAGGGGGTATCATATTTGGACAAACAAACAATCAAAATTGTCTGTTTTGGTGACAGTTTAACATATGGATATGGCGTATTGGAAAAAGACATATTTTCTTATCAATTATCAGAAAATCTCAAAAAAATATATCCAAAAATACCATGTGAAGTCATAAACAGTGGTATCAATGGACAAACAACAAGAGAAGCACTTGCTCGTTTACAAGGAAGTTATCAGAGTAGATAAATGTAAATAA
>CAJMNV010000073.1 GCA_905214825.1 uncultured bacterium
TGATAATAACACAACATACAAATGACTTTTTTAGGAGGTAACAACATGAGTGAACATTGCGGTTGCGGTTGCGGACATGACCACGACGAAGAGATTATGGATTTGGAAACTATGTTTTTGACATTGGACGATGACACAGAAATGGAATGTGGCATATTGGGTGTATTTGAAGTAGATGGTCTTTCTGGCAAAGAATATATTGCATTGTTGCCATTGGAAGACGAAACCGTACTGTTGTATGAATACAAAGAAGCAGATGGCGAAATCGAATTGAATGTCATTGAAGATGATGCAGAATTTGATAAAGTTTCCGATGCATTCTATGATATGTACGAAGACGAAGAAGAATAAATAAAAAAAGGGCAAAGCTTTTGAAAGGCTTTTGCCTTTTTGTATATTTACGAAAAAATGACAAATGTTGGAGTGGATAAAATGAAAAAAAATAGATTGTGTGCAAGAGCAGTAGCAGCAATGTTAGGAGTATTGCTTTTGCCTGCTGTGCCAGTATATGCCGGCAGTGCAGATTGGACAGTGGGTAATCCTTTGATAGCCCATGCTTTGGGAGAACATGAAGGTAAAATTGAAACCAATTCCAAAGAAGCGTTTATCTCTTCTTGGGAAAATGGATTTAAAGCATTGGAAGCAGATTTTACATATACTTCTGATGGTACATTGGTGGTACGTCATGATTTTGATGCAGGTGGCAGTTATTATCGTTTAGAAATCAAACCACAAGGCAATCCGGTGATGGATACCCAAACATATAAAAATACAAAAATTATTTATGAACAAACACCATTGACAGCCGCAGATTTGATAGCTTTGATGGGGGAATACAAAGATGTATATTTGATTACTGATACCAAAAACACAGATAAACAAACAGTACAAAAACAATTTACAGATTTGAGAAATATTGCAATGAATACAAACAATGCAGAAGTGTTAAATCGTATTGTTCCACAAATATATAATGAAGAAATGCTTGGCTGGGTAAAAGAAGTGTATAATTTCCCACAATGGATTTACACATTGTATCAACAACCCAATATAGATTATGTAAAAACAGCAGAATTCTGTGCAGCAAATCAAATTGGTGTTGTCACCATAGAAAAAAGCCGTATCAAAAAAGAAGTGGTGGATACGTTCCACGCAAAAGGTGTACAAGTATATGCACATACGGTCAATCGCTATGTATATTTTCAAGAATTGTTGGCAATGGGTGTGAATGGGATTTATACCGATACCATAAAACCTTATGAATTGCATTGGGTAGGATTGCAAAACAATAGAAAATTAACATCAAAAATTGTTACTATGCAAGAAAAAAATTATACATGGAAAACCATGAACATTATGGGAACACCTTATGTCAGATTGCGTGATTTTGCGGCAATGCTTTCTGTCAATGGTGGATTTTCTGCAAATTACGACCCAACAACAAAAACATTGGCATTGCAAAACAGCGGCACATTTACCACATTAGGCAATGAATTGTTGCTGCAACAAAACAATCGTTATATTACAAAAAAAGCAGAAAACAAATTGACATACAATGGTACAGAAATGAAAATGGAAGGATATACCATAGACGGAGATTTGTATTATCCTTTGCAGGGTCTTTTGGATATGACAGGTTGTCAAATCATAGAACAAATGAGTAGTACAGTGGTTTCATTCAAGCAGTAAAATATTGACAGCCATAAAGTGACGTGGTATCCTTTGCTTATATAAAAAATCAATTTGCTGGGGGTGCCGAGAGGCTGAGATTGATACCCTTTTTACTAAAACGGGTTATGCCGATATAGGAAAGCAAACAACCAACAAAACAAGCACAGCAAATCGATATTTTTTCGGAAGCTGTGTTTTTTTGTTCCCAGCGGTCAAATGAAGGAGGTATAGCAATATGAAACATGTTTTAACCATTGCGGGTTCTGATACTTGCGGCGGTGCAGGGATACAAGCAGATTTGAAAACATTTTCCGCACAGGGAACATATGGTATGAGTGTGATTACAGCAGTGACAGTACAAAACACACAAGGGGTGTTTGGGTGTCAGGATATTGACACAGAGATTATAAAAGGACAGATTGACGCCATATTTACAGATATTGTGGTACATGGTGTCAAAATCGGTATGGTATCACAAATTCCGACCATTCATGCCATTGCAGATAAATTGGAACAATATAAACCGCAAAATGTGGTGCTTGACCCTGTGATGATTTCCAAAAGTGGGTTTGACCTTATGCAGCCAGAAGCAAAAGAGGTTTTGATTTCTCGATTGATACCACTTGCATATGTAATTACACCAAACTTGCCAGAAGCGGAAGTGATTACAGGTATGAAAATAGACAGTTTGGAAACGATGGAAAAAGCAGCAAAAGCAATATATGATATGGGGGCAAAACATGTACTCATAAAAGGTGGGCATTTAGAAGATGATGCAACAGATTTGCTATATGATGGGAAAAATATTGTGACATTCCATTCTGACCGTATTCCTACCAAAAATACACATGGTACAGGTTGTACATTATCTTCTTGTATTGCTGCAAATTTGGCAAAAGGAAAAACCGTAGAAGAAGCAGTACACACAGCAAAAGATTATATTACCGTTGCCATTGCAAATGCTTTGGATATTGGCAAAGGTGTTGGGCCCACAAACCATTTTTATGAACTATATCAAAAAGCAGGTATGTTAGACGAAATATAATTAAAAAAATCATGGCATTTTTGCCATGATTTTTTTAATGCAATACCATTTTTCAAATCATGTTTAAGATAATTTTTATTGTTTTTTATCGTATTTAAGCGTATAATGGAAAATAATTTTATTTTTTGCAAAAAAGATAGAACATGTGGAGGGTTTGTTTTGAGTAAAAAATCAAAAAAACAAAAAGGCCAAAAAAAGAGTTTAAAAAGTTTGTATATACAAACGCTTTTGATTACATTGGCAATATTGGTGACATTTTTGTTGGTGTTGTATGGCGTTTTCATATATTTTGTGGGGGGATTGAACCGCAAACAGCTAGATGAAAGCAAATTATCTGTCAATGCGGGATTGGCACAAGAAAGCGGTAAAATCACAAATATTGCATTGTATGGTTTGGATTCCAGAAACCATGATTACAAAGGGCTTTCAGATGTGATTATGATTGCATCTATAAACAGCAAAACCAACAATGTCAAATTGATTTCCATCGCAAGAGATACTTATGTGGACGTGCCGGGATATGGTAAAACAAAAATTACCCATGCATATAGCTATGGTGGTGCAGAATTGGCAATACAAACATTGAATGAAAATTTTGGTTTGAATATTACAGACTATGTGACAGCCAATTTTGACTCTTTGGCAGAAGTCATCGATGCTGTGGGTGGTGTGGATATTGAAGTTTCAGAGGCAGAACGTCAACAAATCAATGCCTATTTGTTGGCAGGAGAACCTTTGCGTGAAACAGGCATGGTGCATTTAAATGGCCCACAAGCGGTCAGTTATGCGCGTATTCGTAAAATTGACAGCGACAATATGCGTACACAAAGACAAAGAAATGTACTGGAACAAGTATTCCAAAATGCAAAAACAATTTCTCCATTGCAATATCCTGCATTGGTGCGACAATTAACACCTTTGGTGGAAACATCATTAAGCAATGAAGAAATATTGCAGTTGCTTTCTGTTGGAATGACAAGCGGTTTGACACTGGAACAAGGGGCGTTCCCAAATGAGTATATCGAAAGTACAGGGCAAACGATTGGTGAGCTTTGGTATTATGTATATGATGTTGACCAAGCTGCAGAAATGATACATGATTTCATTTATAAAGATATTCCGTTTTCACAATATGGTATGACAGAGGCAGAAAGAGAAGCTGCCAATGCAGAACAAACACAATATGATGAAAATGCAGAACAAACGCAGTAATATTATTTTTTGACAAAACATAATCAAATTTTTTTTTCTATTTTTGAAAAAAGCAGTTGACAAAGTGAAATATCGTTGTATAATGGTGGTTAGTTGATACAGAAAAAGGCGATGAAAAGAAGAGTACGCTTTGAATGGTTTTACAGAGAACTTTCCATTTGCTGAGAGGAAAGAAACACGGAAAAAGCCGAAGATGGTCTTGGAGCTGCATACCGAGGAGATTTTTTCTCTTAGGCTATGACGGGTATGCCCGTGACAGCAAAATGGTATCGGTAATGATTTTACCCGTACTATATGAGGTCAAAACTGTGAGGTTTTGATGAATTAGGGTGGTAACACGAAGTATATACTCTCGTCCCTTGGAATGATATTCTAAGGAACGAGGGTTTTTTTATTTGATTTTTTATAAAGATAAGGAGAGAACACACATGGCACAAATAGAAACCATGATTGCATTAAAAGGCATTACAAAGGTGTTTCAACAGAAAAAAGAAAATTTAGAGGTGTTAAAAGGTATTGATTTGGATATTGTAAAAGGTGAAATTTTTGGCATTATTGGTATGAGTGGTGCAGGGAAAAGTACATTGGTGCGTTGTATCAATTTGCTGGAACGCCCCACAGAGGGAAAGGTGTATTTAGATGGGCAGGAATTGACTTGTCTTTCTGAAAAAGAATTAAGAAAAGCCCGTCGTTCCATGGGAATGATATTCCAACAGTTTCATTTGCTTGTGCAAAGAACTGCACTTGAAAATGTTTGTTTCTCCATGGAAATTGCAGGTATGAAAAAACAAGAAGCCGTAAAAAAAGCAAAAGAGCTTTTGGAGTTGGTGGGTTTGGGCGATAGAGCAGACCACTATCCTTCTCAAATGTCAGGGGGACAAAAACAACGGGTTGCCATTGCTAGAGCATTGGCGACAAATCCCAAAGTATTGCTTTGTGATGAGGCAACCAGTGCATTGGACCCCAATACCACAAAAGGTGTTTTGGAATTGTTGAAAGATATTAACCAACGATTGGGTATCACCATTGTGATGATTACACATGAAATGAAAGTCATACAAGAAATTTGTCATAGAGTGGCAATCATCAGCGAGGGGAATATTGCAGAGATGGGCAGTGTGGAAGAAATATTTAGAACCCCAAAAACAGAAGCAGGCAGAGAATTGGTGTTCCATGAAGGGGACAGCAGAGAGGGCGTACATGGATATGTGCCACATTGTTATCGTATTGTATTTGATGAAAGCAATTCCAATGAGCCGTTATTGGGTAGTATGATGGTGGAATGTGGAGGTCTTGCCAATATATTGGCGGCAAACACCAGAAGCATTGATGGCAAAGTGTATGGACAGATGATGATACAGTTGCCAGAAGATGATGCATTGCGGGAACGTATGATTGCAAATTTGAGAGCAAAACAAATTGTTGTAGAGGAGGTAGAACATGTTTGAGGCGGGCATGACAGAATTGGTGATACAAGCATTTGGAGAAAGTATTTTTATGACGTTGGTATCATCATTTTTTGCATATTTGATTGGATTACCATTGGGTTTGATATTGGTTGCAACAGACCAAGATGGTGTGGCACCTTCCAATGTTTGTAACCAAATACTGGGCTTTGTGGTAAATGTATTGCGTTCGGTACCATTTTTGCTTTTGTTGGTGGCAGTGTTACCGATTACAAAAATGGTTGTAGGTACAACCATTGGTGCAAAAGCAACCATCGTGCCATTGGTGATTGGTGCAGCACCGTTTATCGCTCGTTTGGTAGAGTCTTCTTTGAAAGAAGTGGATAAAGGCGTCATTGAAGCAGCACAGTCTATGGGGGCATCTCCTTTTGAAATTATGACAAAGGTGCTTTTGCCAGAAGCAAAACCCTCTTTGTTGATGGGAAGTGCCATTGCCATGACGACCATATTGGGTTATTCTGCAATCGCAGGGTTCTGTGGCGGCGGTGGTTTGGGGGCAGTTGCCATAAACTATGGTTACTATCGTACACAAACAGATGTGATGCTTGCAATGGTTGTGTTGTTGGTGGTTATTGTACAAATTTTGCAAGAAATTGGTTTGCGTATTGCAAAAAAATGTGACAAAAGAATGTAATGCATATGAATGTACAACAATTCATATCCATTTACATATAAAAAGAAAAATAAATGATATGTATATTTTGAAGGAGGATTTGGTATTATGAAAAAGTTTTTGGCAGTAGCATTGACAGCAGTAGTGGCTTTGGGTTTGGCAGGTTGTGGCACACAACCAGGTGAACCAACTGACACAGATACACAAAAAGAAACAGAAGGCGAAACCGCAGATGGTGCAACAACATTGAAAGTCGGTGCTTCTCCTTCTCCGCATGCGGATATTTTGAAAGCTGCACAACCTTTGTTGGAAGAACAAGGCATTACATTGGATATTGTGGAATTTAATGACTATGTATTGCCCAATAAAGCATTGGACGAAGGTGATTTGGACGCAAACTTCTTCCAACACAAACCATATTTAGACACATTTAATGCAGAACATAAAACAGAATTGGTTTCTTTGGGTGGTGTACATTTTGAGCCAATGGGGATTTTTGCAGGAAAAACAGCAGATTTGGAAAGTTTGCCTGATGGTGCAATCATTGGTGTACCCAACGACCCTACAAACGAAGCAAGGGCATTGATGTTATTGGAAGCAAATGGTCTGTTGAAGCTGAAAGATGATGTGGATATTGCAGCAACAAAATTGGATATTGCAGAAAATCCCAAAAATTTTACCATTCAAGAAATGGACGCAGCACAATTACCACTGTCTTTGGATTCTTTGGATATTGCTGTCATTAACGGAAACTTTGCACTTTCTGGAGGTTTGAAAGTGGCAGATGCTTTGGCGATTGAAGCGGAAGATTCTTTGGCAGCAACCACTTATGCAAACATCGTTGTGGCAAGAAAAGGTGACGAAAACAAAGAAGAATTGAAAAAACTGGTGGAAGCATTGCAGTCCGAAGATGTGAAAACATTTATCAATGATACATTTTCTGGGGCAGTAAAACCGATTGCGGCAGAATAAAATAGGTGTTTGGGCTTTGCCTGTTACCAGACTGCATTTTGTAAATGAAATATGGAAATATAGACAAATAGAACAAAAATATCATACGCAAAAAGCGATACAGTCATGATACTGTATCGCTTTTCTATTTTTGTAAAAAATGGATCAAATATAGGGAAAAGACAATTATTGTTTTCCTGTAGAACCAATGCCGCCTCTATCATTATTGCCCAGTGTCTCTGATTCTGCAAAAGAAATCGCAGGTTGATGTTCAAAAATGCGAAATTGACAAATACGGTCATTTTGTTCTATGACGGTATCCCGCATAGCAAGTGCTGGAAAAAACCATTGGTCGTTATCACCACAATAGCTTTCATCTACAATACCACAATGGTTTGTTTGTATCACACCAAAATTTTTGAATGTGGAACTTCTTGGTACAATATGTGCCTCATATCCTTTTGGCAGTTCCATGGCAATGCCAAGAGGTATCAGTCGAAATTCTCCTGCTTTTAATTCCACACGCTCTGCGGCTCTCAAATCAATCCAATCGGATTTGCCATCAATATAGCGTAATCTTTCGATTTTATCTGATAAATATTTGATTTTGATAGAAACCATTTGCATATCCTTTCTGTTACTCTGCAGGGTATAAATATACAGTGCCTTTTTGCAGTGATTTTTGTACATCTATAATTCTTTGGTTAAAACTGCCTTTCCAATGCAGTTTGTTGTCTTTCAATTCTTCTACAAACCGCCCATCTACCAATACATCAATATACTGCATCGCAGGCAATGTATTGATTTCTTCCCAAAGATAACCTGTATACAACCATGTTTTTTTATCTGGGAATGTTTGTTTGATTTCTTTTACCAAAGCAGTGATGTCATCACGGTTTGCAGTGTGTAGAGGGTCACCACCACTGAATGTTGCACCACTGATATAATCTTTTTGCAACTCAGCAAACAATTCTTTTTTTGCATCTGCATCAAAAGGAATGCCGCTGTCAATGTCCCATGTAATGGGGTTGTGGCAGTTTTTGCAAGCGTGTGTGCAACCAGATACCCAAAGCACAACACGTAGTCCTTCGCCGTTTAACATATCATCTTTGGTAATGTTATGATATCGCATGATATTACATACTCTTCCTTTCTGCAATTTCTGCCATTTTTGCCTCGTTCAGGCGGGTATCGCCTTTGACACGGGAATAAGACAGATAGCCATTCATACGGTCAATTTTGGTCAAATTATGACTGCCGCATTTTGGGCATATGTCCATTTCCAATTCTTGATGCCCGCAGTCATCGCAATATGCCAATGACAAGTTTACACCTTCATAAAATCCCAATGCCATTGCACGACGTACCAATGTACGAATAGCGTCCAAATTATAATCAATGGGGTATTTCACATATTGTATTTTACCACCATTTGATAAATCCCAGAAACGTTTTTCCAAATCCTGTTTTTGTATGGGTGTAATGTCTTCTGTTACATGACAGTGGAAAGAATTGCTCACATAAGCTCTATCAGAAACATTTTCAATAACACCATATTTTTTGCGGAATTGTGTGACTTGCAAGCCGCAAAGACTTTCCGCAGGTGTGCCATATATGGCATATAAATTGCCGTCGGCTTTTTTAAATTCCAAAACTTTGTCATTGATGTGTTGCAATGTTTCTATGGCAAAATTACCATCTTCTACCAATGATTTACCGTTATGCAGTTCTTGCAATTCATTCAATGCAGTGATGCCAAAAGAAGCAGTTGCCGCTTTTAATAATGGTTTGATTTTGTCATGGATACCCAAATGCCCACCATAGAAACCACCTTCACAATAAGCAAGTGGATTGGTGGAAGCACGCATTTCTCCCAAATATGCATAAGTACGAATATGTAATTGACGAATAAGCTCCAAATAATAATCCAATACTTCAAAGAAAGGTTTTCCTTCTTGTTTTGCTTTTGCGTATATCATAGGTAAATGCAAGCTGACTGCACCAATGTTGAAACGACCCACAAATACAGGTTTGTCATTTTCGTCCGCAGGTTCTGCACCACCACGTTCAAACCAAGGAGATAAAAATGCACGACAACCCATAGGGCTGACAATCGCACCATATTTTTTGTACATGTCGGCAACGTAGCCATCTCCACTCAAAGAAAGCCAGTCAGGATACATGGTTTTAGCGGAACACAATATACCTGTCTCAAATACATCTTCCAGTTCTTTGCCTTTGCCATGTAAATTTTCATCATACAAAAATACCAGTTTTGGGAAAAGCACAGGTTTTTTGCAAGATTGTTTGCCTTGTCCATTTTTGCGGACGTTCAACATGGTAATAGAGGCAAGTTTTGCAAATTTGCCAGTACCTGTACCAAATGTCATGGTGATAAAAGGATAGTCCCCACGACTGGAAGCAACGGTATTGAATTTGTATTCCCAGCCTTGGAAACCTTGTTCAAAATCGTTGAGAATGTCTGCCATTGCTTCTTTATCTGCAATTTTGGGTGTCAAACCCATTTCAATATACCGTTCATAGAATTTTTTGTAGCTTTTTTGTGCATAAGGTTCTAAAAGCAAATCCACAGATGGTACGGTAAAACCGCCATATTGTTGGCTTGCGGCAGACAACACAATATCGC
>CAJMNV010000074.1 GCA_905214825.1 uncultured bacterium
ATCGAACATGCAGTTTGTCAGCAAGAAAGTATTTTTGCTATGGATTTGGAAAAGGCAAAAAACAATCAAATGCCCATTGCAGAAGTACAAGATACCATACAAAATATTTTGCAACAAGATACAAAACAAAAACAATATCTGGAACAACAACAAAAAGAGGTAGATACACAGATAGCAACCATTGCTGTGCAAAAAAATAAAGCACAAGAAATACAAAAAATAAAACAAGATTTGCAACAATTACAACAAACTATGCAACATTATGAAGCAGAAAAACAAAAACAATATGCCATATTGCAACAGCAAAAAGCAGATGAACCAAAAAGAAAAGAACTCGAGAAGCAAATCATAAAAGCCGAGAGTATAATGCCAAAATATAAAGAATTGGATATATTGCAAAATGATATTGCACAAAAAAGAGAGCAATACAAACAGTATAGGCAGCAAAAAAATAGTTTGGAAAAAGAATTACAAATATTGCAAGAAAATTTAACACAATGCAAACAGCAAATAGAAGAAAAAGCAGATATGGCAATACAATTTCATACACTACAACAAAAAAATGAAATGCTTTCGGAAAAATTGGAAAATTTAGAACAAAATCAAACACAAAAACAAGGAATAGAACAACAATTACAAAAAACACAGTCACAATATCAAAAAATTTCGGAACAAGCACAAAATTGCCGCACAACATATCATATCAAATATAAACAATATTTAGATGAACAAGCAGGTATATTGGCACAAACATTGTCTTCTGGGCAAAGATGCCCCGTTTGTGGCTCCACAGAGCACCCACAGCCTGCAGCATTGGCAGAATATGCTCCAAAAAAAGAAGATGTTGAAAAAGCAAAAAAAGACATGGAGCAAATAGAGCAACAAGAAAAAAAGTTGAGCGAACAATCTGCAGAACTTTTTGCACAATGCAAAGCCAAAACAGAAGCCATACAACAGATGTTGCAAAGTATATGGAAAAAAGAAATTGCAGTATGCGATTTGCAAAATGCATGTGAACAAATCAAACAAAAACACCAACAGTTACAAAAAGAGTTACAAAAAACGCAAGAACATATCCAACAGTATGAAAAATACAAAAAGGATATGGAAGATATGGAAAAAGAACAAAAACAAAAAAATGAAATGTATATACAAGTACAGAACGCAATGATTGCATTGGAAACAGAAGCAAAAGGTATGAAAGGCAATATAGAAAAATTGCAAAAAGAGTTGGAATATACAAGCGAAATAGAAGCAAAAGCCGATTTGGAACAAAAGAAAATCATATTGCAAAAAGAAACAGAAATTGCAGAACAAACACAACAATATTATCAAGAAATTTTGGGTAATATCAAAGATTGCAGTGGACAAAGGAAAACATTGGAAAAACAGTTGCAATCTGAAAAAGCATTGGATATACAAGCGTTGCAGGCAGATGACAAAAAATGCAATGACATCAAAATGCAAATTAGAGAAAATATTTCCGCTTTGGACACCAGAATGGTGCAAAACCAAAATGCATTGCAAGGTATCACACAAAATTTGTATATATTGCAACAGATAGAGCAAAAATGTATTTGGTTAAAAGCATTGTCAAAAACCATGAATGGAGATATTCGTCAGCAAGAAAAAATTACTTTGGAAACATATATACAAATGACATATTTTGACCGTATTTTGGCAAGAGCAAATACAAAATTTATGGTGATGTCAAATGGGCAATATGAATTGAAACGCAGAACAGAAAATGCAAAAAGAGGACAAGTTGGTTTGGAATTGAATGTTGTTGACCATTATAACGGGACAGAACGCAATATTCAAACGTTGTCAGGTGGGGAGTCATTTCAAGCGTCGCTGTCTTTGGCATTGGGACTTTCAGAAGAGATTCAAAATGTTTCCGGCGGTATTCAGTTAGATACGATGTTTATTGATGAAGGATTTGGTTCATTAGACGAAGAAGCATTGCAACAAGCTATTCGCATACTACAACAACTGTCTGATGGCAATCGTTTGATTGGAATTATTTCTCATGTGGCAGAATTGAAAGAAAAAATAGAAAAGCAGATTGTAGTCAAAAAAGAAAAATATGGTGGTAGTTATGTGCATATGATTTTTTGATTGTATAAAACAACAGAACTTCTGTCACAATAGAGTGGTAGAAGTCCTGTTGTTTTATCACTTTTATAATATGATACAAATCAAACCGCCACTGCCTTCGTTGACGATTTTTTGTAATGCTTCTTGTAATTTGATTTGTGCATCTTCTGGCATACGATAGATTTTGTTTTGCATACCGTCGTTAATCATGGAACTGAGTGTACGACCGAATATGTTCAAATCCCATATTTTTTCGGGGGCGGTTTCGTAATCTGCAATGAGATTTTCGATAAATTCATGTGATTGTTCTTCATTGCCGATGATAGGGGAAACTTCTGTTTCCACATCTGCTTTTATCAAATGAATGGATTCACCTTTTGCTTTTAATTTGATGCCATAACGATTGCCTTGTTTGAATACGGCAGGTTTTTCCAGTGTGATTTCTTCAAATGCAGGTGTGACAACGCCATATCCTTTGCGTTTGACATCGCCCAATGCACTAGAAATTTTGTCGTATTCTTTTTTGATTTCGGAAAGCATACGAATGGTTTCTACCAAAGAATAATCGTTTGCGATGGGTAAATCAACGGTTTCACTTAATATACGATAAAATAAGTCGTCATCAAATGTCAAGCCAATGTCAGCCGCACCTTCTCCTGGCAGTATCTTTTCCGTATAAATTTTTTTCAAACAAGCTTTGCCTTGCAATTCTGATGTCGCATTTGTAATGTCTTCCAAATAAGATGTTTTTGTCATGACATCTTTCAAAGCGGCAATCATTTCTTGTTTGAGCCAGTGGTCATCTTCCAATGTTTCCACCCACGCAGGAAAATAAAACCGCATTTCTCGCATAGGAAAGCGATACAATATGCGTTCCAGTATTTTTTTGATGTCATCGCCTTTTAATTGTGCCACATTGACAGCAATGACAGGCACGGCATATTTTTGTTCCATTTCGATTTGTAATTTGCGTGTGGCTTCTTGATAGGGTGTTGCGGTATTCAAAAGCACAACAAATGGTTTGCCGATGTCTTTCAATTCTTGTATGACACGTTCTTCTGCTGGCAAATAATTTTCTCTTGCAAGTTCTGTGACACTGCCATCGGTTGTTACCACAATGCCAACGGTGGAATGGTCTGTGATGACTTTTTTTGTGCCTGCTTCTGCGGCTTGCACAAATGGCATGGGTTGTTCTGACCAAGGGGTATGTACCATACGGGGGATTTCACCATCCATGTGCCCCTCTGCTTCTGGTACCAAATATCCAACACAATCAATCATACGCACACGAAAATCTATATTTTCCCCCAATGATAAAGACACAGCTTCATTTGGTACAAATTTTGGTTCTGTGGTCATGATGGTTTTACCAGAGGCAGATTGTGGTAGTTCATCTTTTGTTCGTTCTCGAATATGGGGATTTTCGATATTGGGTAATACCAATAAATCCATAAAACGTTTGATAAATGTAGATTTTCCTGTTCGTACAGGTCCGACAACACCAATATAAATATCACCACCTGTGCGTTCGGCAATATCTTGATAGATATTATAATTTTCCATAGAGCATACGTCCTTTCTTAAAATGGATATATATTAAATGTATGGATACAATTTTTAAAATAGAACTTCTGATGTTTATGTATGTAAAAATATTTTGTAAAATTTATGTAAGATTTTGAAAAAATTAAAATTATATTACTGTGTTTTATAGATTTTTGTTGAAATACTCGACATTTTTGTATAAATATGTTAGTATATGATACATATGGATATATAATTTGATAAAAATATATATAATGGAGGGGGAGAAGTTATGAAGAAGGGAATAAAACGTTCGGTTATGTTGCGTTTACTTTCCATATTGCTTGCTTTGCTTGCTTTAGCAGCTTGTTTTTATGTTTCACTTTTGAGAGTATATCGTGAAAACAAAGAAATGCTACATGCACAAGAAATGCATGTAACTGCCATTGATGGAAAACGTGCACATTATGAATGGGCTGAAAATTTGGTATCAGCCATTGGCATTGATTCAAATTTTACAGGGGCATTAGATGACACAAGTTGTGCATTGGGTAAATGGCTGCACAATCCTGAAAATGTAAATAATCCGAAAATTCAGGATTTGATACAGAAAATTTTGCCTGCACATCAAACAGTGCACGATACAGCAAAGAAAATTTTTTCGGATGATGTTTCTTATGAACAACAAAGAAGTATTTATTTGAATGAAACAAAACCTGCAATAGCGAATTTGGTTTCATTGTTAGATGAGTTGGTTGCAATTACCAACACAGAAGTGAACATTGCAAAAGAAAACATGGAAAGCACGATGCTGATGTCATTTATTGTGTTGAGTGTATTAATCATATTTGCATTGATTTGTTATGCCAACGTAATGCGTTATACAACAGCACATATTGTCAATCCGATATTGGAGATTGAACAAGGTTGTAAAAGATTACAACAGGGGGAATTGGGATTTGAAATTGATACCCATACACAAGATGAAATTGGTACATTGGCAGATTCTTTGAATGATTCCATTGCAGAATTAAATAAATATGTTACAGAAATTGGCAATGTTTTGAGACAATTTGCCTCTGGTGACTTTACTGCCCAATGCGAAGTTGCATTCCGTGGTGATTTTGTCCAAATCAAAGAATTTTTTGATGAAATGCAAAGTTCTCTTTCCACAGCATTCCACAGAATTGATGAAAGTGCAAATGTTGTGTTGACTGTGTCAACACAAGTGTCAGAAAATACACAAAGTATGGCACAAGCAGCAAGTACACAATCTTCTACCATAACACAATTATCTGACAGAATTGTGTCTGTGTTGGATATGGTGAAACTGGGGGCAGATAATGCAACACAAGTCAGTGCTGCGGCAGCATTGGTTGGAAATGATATGCAAAAAAGTACATACAAAATGGCAGAGCTTGTGGACGCTATGGCAGAAATGAATAAAAGTTCAGAAGAAATTGGTAAAATTATCAAAACCATTGAAGATATTGCATTCCAAACCAATATTTTGGCATTGAATGCCGCTGTGGAAGCAGCAAGAGCAGGTACAGCAGGAAAAGGGTTTGCTGTGGTTGCTGACGAAGTACGAAACTTGGCATCTAAAACATCAGAAGCTTCTCACAATACCAATATATTGATTTCTCGTTCCATTGAAACTGTGACAAAAAGCAATACCATGGTGCAAGAGTTGGTGGAATTTATCAATAAAACAGAACAAAATGCACAACAAGCTGTTTCTGCGATTGATGTGGTTTCTCAAAACGCAAAAATGCAAGTGGAAGAATTGCAGCAATTACAAAATGGAGTGGAAAATATTAGCCAGATTGTACAATCCAGTGCAGGTGCCACAGAAGAAAATGCATCTGCGAGTGAAGAATTGGCAGGCATGGCACATGATTTGAAAATAATGATGGGGAAATTTCGCGTACGTTAAAAGAATGAAAAAAGAACTTTTTTAAAACAAGTTTTTGTAAAAAGTAAAAGAGAGGAGAAGTGGGTGTTCTCCTCTCTAAAATTTTGTCTGTATCATCAAAAATGGTAATTAGGTAGTTTGACTTGACAAATTTTTTGGTTATGGTATTCTATAAAATAAACGATTTAGGTATCGGAATGGGAGGTTTTCATATATGAGTAAGACATATATTCCAGAAGGTTATCAATCTGTATTGACATTGTATGAAACACAAAATGCCATTGGCATTATACACAATACATTTGAAGAACATCTTTCGCAAACATTGAATTTAAGAAGGGTTTCTGCTCCTTTATTTGTAGACCCTGCCACAGGATTGAATGATAATTTAAACGGTGTGGAACGTCCCGTTAGTTTTGAAATTCCTGCAACAGGCGTGAATGCAGAAGTGGTGCATTCTTTGGCAAAATGGAAAAGAATGGCGTTATATCGTTATGATTTTTATCCCGGCAAAGGTTTGTATACCAATATGAATGCCATTCGTCGTGATGAAACATTGGATAATTTACATTCTATTTATGTTGACCAATGGGATTGGGAAAAAGTAATTACACCAGAAAAAAGAAATTTACAAGAATTGAAATTTACAGTACAAGGGATTGTTATCAGCATTTGTGATACATTGGAAGTATTGAAGAAAAAATACCATCGTATCAAAACAGAATTGTGTAGAGAAGTGACTTTTATTACATCACAAGAATTAGAAGATAGATACCCAGATTTGACAGCAAAAGAAAGAGAAGATGCGATTACAAAAGAGTATAAAACGGTATTTATCATGCAAATCGGTGATACATTGCGTTCTGGAAAACCACATGATGGACGTGCACCAGATTATGATGATTGGACATTAAATGGAGATTTGTTGTTCTATAACCCTGTATTAGACCATGCATTTGAAATTTCTTCTATGGGTATTCGTGTAGATGCAGTTTCATTAGACCGTCAGTTGACAAAAGCAAATTGCGATGACAGAAGAACATTGCCATATCATAAAATGCTTTTGGAAGGAAAATTGCCTTGCACTATTGGCGGCGGCATTGGACAGTCTCGTTTGTGTATGCTTCTGCTTGGAAAAGCACATATTGGCGAAGTACAATCTTCTATATGGGACGCTGAAACATTTGAAGTGTGTGATGCGGCTGGCGTAACATTGTTATAAAGCGAATAAAAAAGAAAGCAATATAAATTGCTTTCTTTTTTGTACCATCATGATGGTACTTTTATATAGGATAGGGATTAGTGTAAACCAAGCATATGTTGCATTGCAATGCTGACAAAGGAAATTGCAATCCAACAACAGAAACCCATGAAAATTGGTTTTCCACCAGATTTCACCAATTTTACAATATTGGTATTCAGACCGATAGCAGCCATTGCCATAACGATAAAGAATTTAGACAATGTTTTGAAAGGTGTGAAAACAGAAGCATCTACGCCATTCATTGTGCATACGGTTGTAATGATGGAGGCAAGTACAAAAAACAGTATGAAAAATGGGAATATTTTTTTCAAACTATAATTGCTTTCCCCGTGTGCCGCAGCAGATTGTTTCATTTTGCGTGTATTCCAGAAAGCAAGTACCAATGTAATTGGAATAATTGCCAATGTTCTTGTCAATTTTACAATGGTTGCAATATCCAATGTGTTTGCACCAGGGTGCATACCGTCCCAAGCAGAAGCAGCTGCAGTTACAGAAGAAGTATCGTTGACTGCTGTACCAGCAAACAAACCAAACCCTTCGTTGGTAAAACCGATAACATTGCCCAAAGAGGGAAATATCAAAGCTGCCAATACATTGAATAAGAATATAACGGAGATTGCTTGTGCAATTTCTTCGTCATTGGCATTGATCACAGGGGCTGTTGCGGCGATGGCAGAACCACCACAAATGGAAGAACCAACACCCACCAAAACAGAAATATTGCTTGGTATTTTCATAATACGATATAAAACATAAGATACAATCAATGATGTTGCAATGGTGGATACAATAATGGGCAATGATGTTGCACCGACTTGTGCAATTTCAGATAAATTCAAACCAAAACCCAATAATATAACAGCATATTGCAATATTTTTTTAGATGTGTATGTAATACCTGGTTGCAAGCTACCTTTTTGCTTTAAGAATAATGTGATAATCATACCAGCTAATATTGCAAATACAGGGGCACCGATTACAGGCATTTGTTTACCCAAAAGCCAGCAAGGAATTGCAATTACCAGACATAGTAATAAGCCTGATATTTTTTCTGTTACGTTTGTCATTTTTTCTCCTCCTCATATAGTCATTTGTTTATTTTTTATCATTGTACTATATTTTAATATAAAAGAAAAATGATAAATCATTATTTTACCATAATAAAAATTTATTGATGTATGATTATGCAAATATTTAAGAACAAGTTTGATAAATTTTACAAAGCTCTTCCAATAGTTGTCTTTGGTTAAAATCACTTCGGCAAACCAAATTGATTTCACGAAATGTTTGAAAATTTTGGACGGGAATGACTTTTAATGCACCACGTTTTTCTTCTGAAAGACAAGTTGAATGGGCGATGACAGATACACCTAAATTGGATTGTACCAAATCTTTAATTGTGGAAACGTTGTCAATCTCTAATATGACATGAAAATTTTTGAGCGTTTCTGAACAACTATATAAAAATGTTTCAAACATACGGCGTGTGCCTGCACCATGTGGACGAATAATCAAACGTTCTGGTTTTACTTCTTCCAATGATATGCTTTTGCGGTTTGCAAAGCGATGTTGTGGAGAAACAATTAGACAAAGATAGTCCGTGTCAAGCAAGCGTGTGTGTAAACCGTTTTCTTGTATTTTTCCTTCTACAATGGCAATGTCTACTTCATATGTTTTCAATTTATTTATGATATTTTGTATAGTGTCTGTGAGTATTGTGATTTTGGTATCAGGATGTAAATTGCAATAGGTTGCAATGATGCGAGGTACCATATTTTCTTCTGCCGAAGGTGTGATGCCAATGACAAAGCGGTGAATGCCATTACGATAGGTTTCAAAATCATGTAACAGATTACTATATAAAGCGGTTTCCCGTCTGGCATATTTTTCTAAAATGCGTCCTTCGGGCGTCAATACCATGCCTTTTGCCCCTTTTAGAAATATTTTGATGTCATATTCTTGTTCCAATGCCCTGATATGTTGGCTGACAGCAGGTTGTGTCAAAGAAAGTATTTGTGCAGCCTTTGTGTAGCTTTGTGCTTCGATGAGTGTTAATAGCGTAGAAAGTTTTGCGTCAATCAAAAAAACACCTCCTTGTAGAAATGATATTAAAAAAATTTATAATTTTGCAAAAAATATAATTGCATTTTATCATGAAACAAATAGATAATCAAGTTGAATTTTACATCAGATAGCAAACACTAACAAAAAAACAAAAAGTGTGATATACTGTCAAAATGGAGGATAAAATTATGAAAAGATGGCAGCAAAAAAGAACAAAAATAAACGTAGATGCCATAGCCGCAGATATGGGCATTCAAAAAGCAACAGCAACAGTATTGGCAAATCGCAAATTATTCACAAAAAAAGCAACGTATGCATTTTTATATCCAGAACAAGCAGACTTTTATCCAACAGAAAAAATGCTGGGTGTGGAAAAAGGACTGGAATTGCTGACAAGTGCAATCAAAAAAAGAAAGAAAATTGCTGTTTATGGGGATTATGATGTAGACGGTGTGATGAGCACAACCATATTGTGCAAAGCTATTACAAAATGTGGCGGCACAGTACAATATTATATCCCACACAGACAACAAGAAGGATACGGCTTGAATAAAAAAGCGGTGGAAACATTGGCAAATGATGGTGTGGAGGTGCTGTTTACTTGTGACAATGGCATATCTGCATTGCAAGAGGTTGCATTGGCAAAGCAAATGGGTATGGAAATTGTGATATTAGACCATCATGAACCATTATGCAAAGTAGGAAAAGATGGAGAATGGATAG
>CAJMNV010000075.1 GCA_905214825.1 uncultured bacterium
GTAATCATTCATCACAAAACCATGTCTTTTGTAAAAACCTATACGTCTTTTTGTCAAATCATCTTCTGGCAATTCCACTTCCAATACAATATTTTTTCCATACCATGTTGCAAATGCTTCCAAAACACGACCACCAAATCCACCGTTTCTTTTTTCTGGGCATATAGCAAAATGCTCGATATAAACAAAGTCATCTGCCAATTCCCATGCTGCAATCACACCAGCAATTTCTTGTTTTTCATCTTTGATTTGATACAAACGATATAATTCTTTTTGCAACAAATCTTGTTGTGCTTGTTTGATACGCAATTCCGTAACAGGAAATGCTTCTTCCAATATGGGATAGACCATTTCAAATCCTGCAATGTTTTTCACCTGTTGAAACATAGTATCACTTCTCCTTACCAAAACTTTTTACAATATCTCCCAGAAATCATACCATATAAAAAAACAAAAGAAAAGTGTCACATTACAGTTTGATTGCAATTAAAGGCTTTTTCTTTTTCTTTTTTCGAGAATATGCTATACTGAAACAAGAGAGGAAGTGAAAAAATTTGAAAAAACGGATTTTTTATACACTATTTTTGACTTTGTGCTTTTTATTTCCGGTACAACTGGCTTTTGCACAAAATATCTCTGTACTTTTGGATAACCAACCTGTGCATTGTCGAGAAATGCCAATTTTGGAAAACAGCCGTGTATTGGTTCCCATGAGAGATATTATGGAACCGCTTGGCTATCAAGTCATTTGGAATGAAACCGACAAATCCATTTTGGCAAGAAAAAATGATACAGAAATCACATTAACAATGGACGCCACATATGCCAGTGTAAACAATACCATGGTTTTATTGGATACCCCACCTTGTACCGTCAATGGTGTGACAATGGTACCTTTGCGTTTTGTATCAAAATACAGTGGTGCATCTGTTACATGGCAACCAGATATAAAAACGGTTTCCATACAAACAAAAGGCAGTGACATACACACACCTTATACTGCACTAGACTCTGTGGTATATATACAAACCAATAAATTACAGGGCAGTGGTATCATATTATCCAAAAATGGTTTCATTGCAACTAATTATCATGTTGTGGAAAATGCTTCCACAATGCAAATTGTATTTCATGATGGCATTGTATATCAAGAAGATATTACCATTGTTGGGCTTGACCCACAAGCTGATATTGCCATATTGCAAATAAGCAAAAATGACCTTTCTCCCATAAAACCCGCAAAAAATATACACAATGGAGAAAGCATATTCAC
This sequence comes from uncultured bacterium, assembly GCA_905214825.1. Lineage (GTDB taxonomy): Bacteria > Bacillota > Clostridia > Lachnospirales > Anaerotignaceae > Anaerotignum. Next base: position 1,274 of record CAJMNV010000075.1, read on the forward strand.
GTTGGGTGCTCCAAATGGCAAACGAAACACAAAAACAACTGGTATCATCAGCGGATACCATACAGACATCATTGCCATGACTGCCCCCATACAACATGGTAGTAGCGGCGGCGGTTTGTTTAATCAAAAAAATGAGTTATTGGGTATGTGTGCCGCTTACAACAAAGAACAATATTTTGCTATTCCCATACAAAAAATATTGTCTGTACCAAAAAACCTATCCATTCCCATAAAAAATATGAAAAACTATGTTTATCAACCATCTGCACCACGCAACATACAATATAAAAAAGTTGAAAATGGGCAATATTGTTTTTCATGGGAACCTGCATACGATGTAGAGTATTACTATATTTATGCCGCAGAACAAAAAGACGACACATATACACCAGTTACAAATACCGTATTAAACAGCCAACGATGGTATTGGAACTTTCCATATCCCTTTGGCATATCAGAACCCACAAAACCATTTTATATCAAAATTGCTTCTGTACGAGATGGTGAAATCTGTGGCACAAGCGAACCGCTTTATGTTGCTTTACAATAAAAAATATTCCCCCTTTGTTTTCATAAACAAAGGGTTTTTTGTTTTTTCAAAAACTGCTATACTTCTGTATAATATTATGGAGAACATTGCATGAACACAAAAAAGAAACCATACCTGCCAATTTAGGGCTTTTATTTTCTACTGCCATATAGGTCGGCAATTTTTTGGCTGGGAAATATGCTTTCCATGTTATTTACATTGCTATTTACATTTCAAATTATATTTGTTGGTGCATTTGCACGTACTGAAAATCCTATACAACTTTCTTTTTTTTAATTTTTATCTGTGGACATATTGGCAAGCATTGTCATGCTTTTTGTTTTTGCAAGAACCCAATCTCACCAAAAGTCATATTCGACTGTATTTTAATATTTTCCGCAGTAATAATTTCCAAATGAAATATGAAAAAAATTTAACCATAAAAAAGCATACTTTGTTTACACAAAGTATGCTTTTTTTATAGTATCATTTTATTTTTTCTACATTATACACGAGAAACGCCCAATGTCACAACTTCGCCATTGATATTCCATTCTTTTGTAAATGCAGCATCTTTGCCTGCGACTACTTCTGTTGCCAGTACATCACCGCAAATATCATTTCTGGACAATATTTCTGCAATTTTTGCATTTCCAGCATGGTATACACGAATACGGTCTGTCACATTGAAATCTGCTTCTTTTCTCATGGTTTGTACTTTGCTCACGATTTCACGCACAAAACCTTCTTCCAACAAAGCAGGTGTCAAATTTGCATCTAACACAACAGTCAATGTGTGGTCACCACTGGAAACAAAACCTTCTTTTTCTGTGGTATCCACAAGTACATCGTCCATTTCCAGCACAACTTCCTGACCTTCCACAGTCAATGTTGCTTTACCTGCCTGACGCAATGTCTGCATAAATGCAGAATCGTTCACTTCTTTCAAAGCCGCACCAATACCAGGTACCAATTTACCATATTTTTTACCCAATGTACGCAGTTGTGGTTTGAATGTGTATGTGGTAAATTCTTCCACATCATCGGTGAATGCAATATCTTTGACATTCAATTCTTCTGTAATGATTGCACGATACATTTCAGGCAATTCTTTTTCTGCTTTTACATACATCATTGCCAAAGGTTGACGGTTTTTCAGATTTGCTGCATTTCTTGCTGCACGACCTTCTATAACCACTTTCAAAACAAAATCCATGTTTTGTTCCAATTCTGTATCCACCCATTCGGCATGGTATACAGGCCAATCGCACAGATGCACACTTTCTGGTGCATTTGCGTCTGTATTTTTCACCAAATTACCATAAATTTCTTCTGATATAAATGGTGTGAAAGGTGCCGCCAATTTTACCATTGTTTCCAAAACGGTATACAATGTCATATATGCATTGACTTTATCTTGTTCCATACCTTCTGCCCAGAAACGCTCTCTGCTTCTTCTGACATACCAGTTGGACAAATCATCTACAAAATCTGCCATTGCTCTTGCGGATTCTGTCAATTTGTATCCTGCCAAACTATCATCTACAAATTTATTCAATGTTTGCAATTTGGACAATATCCATTTATCCATAGGTGACAACTTATCATATTCCAATTTATGCTGTGTCGGGTTAAATTCATCAATGTTTGCATACAACACATAGAAAGCATATGTGTTCCACAATGTACCCATGAATTTTCTTTGCATTTCACTTACCGCTTCATCATAATAACGGCTAGGCAACCAAGGTGCACTGTTTGCATAGAAGTACCAACGCACAGCATCTGCCCCTTGTTTGTTCAACGCTTCCCAAGGATTTACCACATTGCCTTTATGTTTTGACATTTTTTGACCGTTTCTATCCTGCACATGTCCCAACACGATACAGTTTTTGAATGGTGCACAATCAAACAACAATGTGCTGACTGCAAGCAATGTGTAAAACCAACCTCTTGTTTGGTCGACTGCTTCACTAATGAAATCCGCAGGGAAGTTTTGTTCAAAAATGTCTTTATTTTCAAATGGATAATGCCATTGTGCAAAAGGCATAGAACCACTGTCAAACCAACAGTCGATAACTTCCGGTACTCTTGTCATCAATTTGCCACATTCCGGACAATTCAAATGTACCGCATCAATAAATGGTTTATGCAATTCAATATTTTCAGGGCAGTCAGGTGACATTTCTTTCAATTCCGCAATACTGCCGATGGTGTGTCTATGCCCACATTCACATTCCCAAATGGGCAATGGTGTACCCCAGTATCTTTCACGAGACAGACCCCAGTCGATTACATTTTCCAAGAAATTGCCAAAACGACCTTCTTTGATATTATCAGGGTACCAGTTGATTGTGCGGTTATTTGCCACCAATTTATCACGCAGTGCTGTCATTTTGATAAACCATGTGCTTCTTGCATAATAAATCAAAGGTGTGTCACATCTCCAACAGAAAGGATAGTTATGTTCAAAAGGCAATGCCGCAAACAAAGAACCATTTTCTTCCATATATTTTAATATTTCAGGGTCAGCCTCTTTGACAAACATACCTGCAAAAGGACCTGCTTCTTGTGTCATATTACCGCTATCATCTACATACTGACGGAAAGGAATGTCATATGCATTACATACACGAGCATCATCTTCACCAAATGCACCAGCGGAATGTACCACACCTGTACCATCTGTCAATGTAACATAATTATCACAAGTAACAATAAACGCTTTTGGGTCATTTTCTAAAAATGGGAACAATGGTTCATAACGCATATATTCCAACTCTTTACCTTTCATGGTTTCCAAAACTTCATAACTATCTTCACCCAACACATTGTCAAGCAAAGCCTGTGCCATGATTGCCACAAAATTGTGATATTTTACCCTTGCGTAAGTTTCATCAGGATTCACTGTCAAAGCGATATTAGAGGGCAATGTCCAAGGTGTTGTTGTCCAAGCCAAGAAATATTCATTGTCTTTGCCTTCCACTTTAAATTTTGCAATGGCAGATGTTTCTTTGACATCTTTATAACCTTGTGCCACTTCATGAGAAGAAAGTGCTGTACCACAACGAGGGCAATAAGGTACAACTTTATGTCCTTTATAAAGCAAACCTTTGTCCCAGATTTGTTTTAATGCCCACCATTCAGACTCAATATATTCATTATGATATGTGACATACGGGTGTTCCATGTCTGCCCAGAATCCCACACGGTCACTCATTTCATGCCATTCTTTTTCATAAGTCCATACGCTTTCTTTGCATTTTTGGATAAAAGGTTCCACACCATATTTTTCAATCTGTGGTTTGCCGTCCAATCCAAGGACTTTTTCCACTTCCAATTCTACGGGCAAGCCATGTGTATCCCAACCTGCTTTTCTCAAAACTTTATAACCTTTCATGGTTTTATAACGAGGGATAATATCTTTTACAGCTCTTGTCAATATATGACCAATGTGTGGTTTGCCGTTTGCAGTTGGAGGGCCATCATAAAATGTAAATACGGGAGCACCTTCTCTTTCTTTGATACTTTTCCCGAAAATATCGTGTTCTTGCCAGAATTTTTCTGTTGCTACTTCTCTTTCCACAAAGTTCAAATTAGTTGGGACTTTGTTGTACATGGGTATTACCTCCTTTTCGATACACAAATTAAATTTTTCTGAAATTCCATCAAAAAAACCCATTCGCCACAACAGGACGAATGGGTTCGCGATACCACCTGATTTGACGGCAAAAAAAGCCGTCCAACTCATTGCACCACCAATGATGATGCGTTCCCTTAACGCGGGACACGACAGAGCCTACTAGTCAAGCGTTCGGTCTGCCACTCAGGAGTGATATTCCACCATTTTCTTGCATTGGGATTTCACCAAGCCCCAACTCTCTTTGGCATAAACAAAAGGGGTGTACTGTCTCCGTCAAAGTGTTTTTTCAATTTCATGAGTGTAATTATATATGCTGAAAACGTGTTTGTAAAGTCTTTTTTGTATTTTTTTTAAAACTTTTTATAAGTATGTTGTATACTGTCAAACAGTATACACAAAACATTGTTTTTGCTTTGGTTTTACTATAATTTTGTGCGAAAATACCGAAAAATAGTGCAAAGATTTGCTTTTTTTGCAAACGATATGTATAATATAATACAGTTATAAAAACTTATTACGTTTAAGAACAGCAAAGGAGATTAACATGGAAGGTAGAGAATTGGCACTGTTAACGGATTTATATCAATTAACCATGATGCAGGGCTATTTTGAAACAGGTTCACACAAAAGACAAGTGGTATTTGATTTGTTTTACAGAAAAAATCCCAGCGGCAACGGTTATGCCATTGCGGCAGGATTGCAACAAGCCATGGAATATCTGCAAAACCTGCATTTCACGAAAGAAGATATTGCATATGTGGAAAGTCTGCATCTATTTCGGGAAGATTTTATCGACTACTTGAGAACATTTCGTTTTACAGGCACGGTTTATGCCATTCCTGAAGGTACTGTTGTATTCCCACAAGAGCCGCTGATGCGTGTACAAGCCCCCATTGCAGAGGCACAGCTCATCGAAACGGCATTACTGAACATCATCAATCACCAGAGCTTGATTGCTACAAAAGCGGCAAGGGTGGTTTGGGCAGCACAAGGCGACCCTGTGTTGGAGTTTGGTCTGCGTCGTGCACAAGGTGCAGATGCGGGTATATTCGGAGCAAGAGCCGCAGTGATTGGCGGTTGCAGTGCCACAAGCAATGTATTGACAGGCAAATTGTTTGATGTACCTGTAAAAGGAACACATGCACACAGCTGGGTAATGAGTTTTGCAGATGAATTAACTGCTTTTCGGGAATATGCCCGTTTGTTCCCTGATGCATGTATCCTTTTGGTAGACACCTACAACACATTGGAATCTGGCGTACCCAATGCCATAAAAGTATTCCAAGAAATGAAACAAAACGGTATTCCTTTGCGAAATTATGGCATCCGTTTGGATAGCGGCGACTTAGCATATTTGTCCAAAAAAGCAAAAGAAATGTTAGATGCGGCAGGATTTTCTGATGCTGTCATTAGTGCTTCCAGTGATTTGGACGAAAACCTCATCGCCAGCTTGAAATTGCAAGGGGCAAAAATCAGCCTTTGGGGCGTTGGTACAAAATTGATTACTTGTGATGATTGTCCTGCATTTGGAGGCGTATACAAATTGGCGGCAGAAGAAGGCAATGATGGTAATTTTATCCCCAAAATCAAACTTTCCAACAACCCCGGAAAAGTTACCAATCCAGGTATCAAAAAAGTATTCCGTATTTACGACAAAATAACAGGTAAAATCAAAGCCGATTTGATTGCACTGGACAACGAAACCATAGACGAAAATGAAATATTGGAAATTCATGACAGCAATGCAAAATGGAAAAACATGCGTTTGATGGGCGGTACATATCGCATCAGGGAACTTTTGGTACCTATATTCCTAAATGGCAAACAGGTATATGAAAGCCCAAAAACCATGGATATTCAAGCATATTGCAACGAAGAAAAAGCATCTCTTTGGGACGAACATTTACGTTTAAACAATCCACATATTGTACCTGTGGATTTGTCCGAAAAACTCATGGATTTGAAAACAAAACTCATTGATGAAATGAGCAAACCTTAAACATCAAAAAGGCGTATACATTGATGGTATACGCCTTTTTGATGTTTATTTTTCTTTTATCATACCATTTTGATATGCATACAACAATTTTTCCAATTCTGCAATGCTTTCTTGCAAATTTTTCCCAATGTCTGTATCTCTGACCAATATACGGTCTTGTGTATACTGCAATGCCACTGTGGAGGAGAGTATATCTTTTTCTTCTGCGATGGCAACTTCTGTGGACACAAACGGTTCATGGCTAACCAACACCATACCATGAGAATTATAAATCAATGTATACCCTGCAATACCTGTCACTTTTTGATATGCTTTTGCAAAACCACCATCAATGACAAATAATTTGCCATTTGCTTTTATGGGGCTTTCTCCTTTTGACACTTTCACAGGCACATGCCCATTGATAATATGGGAAGTATCAGGGTCAAGCCCAAACGCTTCCAAAACATACCGACAAATATGTTCCTCATTTCGCAGACGATAATATGGATTTGTAACTTCTTTGTGTGTGGTTTTATCATCAATGAAATAGCGTTCAAATGTTGTCATTTTCTTTTTACCAAACAAAGGAGAGTCCTCCCCACACCACAAATACCACATGATGTCCATACATTCTCTTTTTGCCTGAGAATGTGGCTTATTGAAATATGCTTCTCTTGCAGTACGTTCCACAGCATCTAAGTATGCTTTGCCTTTGTAGTGTTTGCCACGGAATGTTACTGTTTTCAATGTACCATCTTCATTCATGGGAATACCGCCATGAAAAAGCAAATTGGAATTAAATATCGTATACATACTCCCTTTGCTGTAAAGCACACGAATATGTTCTTGCAATTTTTCGCTGTTTACAAAAGAAGATTTGACTTTATCCATGACTTCTTGTTCTTCGGGTGTCAATGCATAAGGGTCTTTTGGGTTAATGGTGGGAAAATGTATGTCATTCATTGCAAATTCTTTGCCCTCTATTAGAATCGTTCCTTTTTCAAAATTGATTTTATCCAACAACAAACGATTTTCCATATGGAATTCCGGGTGACGTTTGATAATTTGTGCTTCCATTTTCCATTGCAGTATGGAAATGGCTTTATGCATTTTTGCAATCAACTGAAAATCTTTATCACTCAATGCACCTTCTGTACCTTTGGGGGCAAATTGTGTACACGGGTCATCGCCATAACAATCCATGGCAAATGTTGCCAATGGAATTAAATTGATACCATAATCTTCTTCGATGGTATCCAAATTCGCATAACGTGTTTGTATACGCAACACATTACATATCAAAGCCTGACAACCTGCGGCAGCCCCCATCCAAGCAATGTCATGGTTTCCCCATTGTATATCCACAGAATGATAATTTGCCAAAATATCCATAATACCTGCGGCATTTGGACCTCTATCATAAATATCCCCAATGATATGCAACGTGTCAATGGCAAGTCGTTGTATCAAATGGCACAATGCCGTAATAAAACGGTCTGCCTGCTCCAAATCAATGATTGTGCTGATGATTTCGCTGTAATACATTTCTTTATCACGGCTAACATTTTCCTCATGCAACAATTCTTCCAATATGTAAGCAAACTCTTTTGGCAATGCTTTTCTAACTTTAGAGCGTGTATATTTTGATGCAACCACTTTGCAAATCGTCACCAAACGATGCAATGTGATTTTATACCAATCTTGCAAATCTTCTTCCGTTTCTGCCATTTGTTCCAATTTTTGTTCTGGATAATAAATCAATGTTGCCAATGCTTTTTTTTCACTTTCTCTCAAACTTGTGCCAAAAATCGCACTAATATGATTTTTGATAACACCTGATGCATTACGCAACACATGGCTAAATGACTCCACTTCGCCATGTATATCCGAAACAAAATGTTCTGTACCTTTTGGTAAATTCAATATCGCTTTCAAATTCATAATTTCCGTTGCTGTACTGTTGATATTTTGATACTGTTGTGACAACAGTTGTAAATACTTCATTTCTTCTTGTGTGAATACTTCTTTGCCTTGATACATGATACACCACCTATTTTTTGTTTAATTTTTACCATATTTTATGATTATAACACACATTTTTTGAAAAATCTATACTATGTGTGACATAAAATGTCCCACATAAAAAAA
>CAJMNV010000076.1 GCA_905214825.1 uncultured bacterium
CTTTAGCTTATCCATCTATAACATTTTGTACTTTAACAAACACTAAATTTTATGAATACATATTGACTGCCACTATATGTTGTGAAAAAAACAGTTACAATCAAAACATCATTAGACGCAAGACAAGCAGCTTTTTTTGTGCAAAAAGCAGGACAATATCAAAGTGATATTCGTTTGACTTTAGACGAAAAAAAAGTGAATGCAAAAAGTATTATGGGTACGATTGCACTGGGTATGAAATCGGGGCAGACAGTGTTGATTACCGCAGAAGGCAGTGACGAAGAAGTTGCTGTAAATGCATTAGCAGAAGTATTATCTTAAACAGCAATCATTTATTTTACAAAAGAACATAATAAAAGCAATCATATAAAATTTTAGTTTCATAGTATGCAGCAAAAGACGACATGATGGCAAAAATCATGTCGTTTTTTTTGTTTTTCTTTACATTTTTTTTAATCAGAAGTATAATTTTTTTAGAATGATAACGGTTCATAAGACAAAGCAGTAACAGCATAATATCTTAAAGATTACAAAATAATATGATGGGGTGTATGTATGACTTTTTTTGAAACGATATGGATGTATATAGAGCCGCAGTTGGGCTGGGTCACTCGCTTGTGTATGGCTTGTGTTTGTGGCGGACTGGTTGGGTATGAACGTAGCAGACGCAGAAAAGAAGCAGGTATTCGCACACATATTTTGGTTGCACTGGGGTCGGCGTTGGCAATGATTATATCAAAATATTCTTTCTTTGATATTTTGATACATGAAGATATTTCATTAGACCCTTCTCGTCTTGCATCGAATGTGATTACAGGGATTTCTTTTTTGGGGGCAGGTGTGATATTTGTCAGAGGGGTTTCTATTCGTGGGCTGACAACAGCAGCAGGTGTTTGGACAACAGCAGGCATTGGTTTGGCGGTGGGGGCTGGATTGTATGTTGTGGCATTTGTGGCAACGGCATTGATATTGGTGATACAAATTGTGCTATATGAATATTTGAGAAAATGGGACGGCCCTATATATGAAACCATTTCGTTGCGATATGTGAATGCGGCGAATGGATTAGAACGTTTGAAATATGAACTGGCAAGCAGAAATATTGTCATTCATAATATGAAAATGAAAAAAAATGAAGATGATACCATTTCTATAATATTGGAGGTCAGTAGAGAAAATGCCATCACTTGTGTGGATTTAGCAGATATTCTCGCACATGACCCCCAAGTGAAAGAATTTAGTTTGTGATTATTCATTCACACCTGCGGCGATGACATCTTCTGCAAATGTGTTCACAACGAAATCAGAAAAAGGTACACGTTGGGAGAGTTCGCCGCCTTGTTCCATGATGTCTTGTATATGTGCAAAGCCTTTTTCGGAAAATAATGGGTCTGTTTTCCATGTGTTTTGGTTTTTGTAACGGGTGATGATTGTGGTCAGTGTTTCTAAGTCGGAGTCTGGAAATTGTGGTAATATTACTTTTGCAATTTCTTCTGGTGTGTGGGTGTCTACCCAAATTTGCCCACGATATATGGCTTTTGTGAATGCGGTGATGGTTTCTGGGTTTTCTTTTAACCATGTATCGTTTGTCATATAAACCGTATAGGGAATGTCGCCACTGGCTTCGCCCAATGATGCAACAATATGCCCCGTACCGTTTTGTTCCAATGTGGTGGCAACAGGTTCAAATTCTACGGTATAATCGCCGACGTTGCCTGTGAAAGCACCTGCGGTAGATGTAAAATCGATGTTATTGATAATGTTAACATCTGTGAAGGGTGTCATACCATTTTCACGCAATACATATTCCAAAACCAGTTCCGGCATACCGCCCAAACGTCCGCCGATAACAGATTTTTCTTTCAAATCTGTCCATTGAAAATTTGGCTGTTCTGTACGAGATACCAAGAAATTCCCTGCACGTTGTGTCAGTTGCAAAAATGCTTTTGGATAATTTTCTTTTCCTTCATTGTACACATAAATACCTGCCTCTGTGCCAAGCAGTGCAATGTCGGCAGAACCAGAAAGCAGTGCAGTCATGGATTTGTCTGCACCATTACCTGTTGTGACAGTCACGTCCAATCCTTCTTGTTCAAAAAAATCCAATTCTTGTGCAACATATTGTGGTGCATAGAATACGGAATGTACCACCTCATTTAACCGAACAGGTGTCAGTGCGGTGGTGGTGTCTTGTCTGGTACAGCCTGCAAAAACAGATATTCCAAATACAGCACAAAGCCCTAAAGCAATTTGTTTTTTCATGAGTGTCCTCCTCATATATCTATTGCAAATTTGATATTATACTATGAAACAAAAAGGAAATTGTGCATGTGTCCTTTTTGTTTTTTTTGTAAAAATTTTTTTTGTTGATTGTCATACTTTTTTTCGGAATATAGTGTATAATAAAATTTATGAAAACTTTGTATAGACAGGGGGATATTATGACAGAAAAAATCATGTTGATTGATGGCAATAGTATTGTAAACCGTGCATTTTATGGTGTGCCTTTGTTGACAAATGCGGAAGGCAGATATACAAATGCAGTATATGGTTTTTTGAATATTTTGTTTAAATTGATAGATGAAGAAAATCCAGATTATTTGGCAGTAGCATTTGATTTGCATGTACCAACATTTCGGCACAAGGCTTTTACAGAATATAAAGGCAATCGAAAATCCATGCCTGAAGAATTGAGAGAACAAATGCCCTTACTCAAAGAGATATTGTGTGCAATGGGTATTGCATTGTATGAGCAAGAAGGTTTTGAAGCAGATGATATATTGGGGAGTTTGTCAAAACAGGCAGAACAAAAAGGAATATTGGCTGTTGTGGTTTCTGGTGACAAAGATTTGCTGCAGTTGGCAAGCGATACATTAAAAGTGCGTATTCCCAAAACAAAACACGGACGCACAGAAACAGAAGATTATTATGCCAAAGATGTGATGGAAGCATATGGTGTGACACCCACAGAATTTATTGATGTCAAAGCATTGATGGGGGATAGTTCCGATAATATTCCAGGTGTGCCAAGCATAGGCGAAAAAACAGCCATAAAAATCATACAACAATATCATGATTTAGAAAATGCCATTGCACATGCATCAGAAGTGAAACCCAAAAGAGCATCTGAAAATTTGGAGAATTTCAAAGAACAAGCAAGAATGAGCAAATATTTGGCAACCATTGTCAGGGATATGGATTTGCAAATGGATATGACACAAATGGGGGCAAAAAATTTGTTTACATCAGAGGCATATACACTTGTCAAAAAGTTGGAATTTAAAAGTTTTTTTGCAAGATTTGAACAAAACACCGCACAACAAACACAAAAACAAGATACCATATATCATTACATTGATACAGAGGCAGAAGCAAAAATATTTTTCCAAAATTTGGAACAGAAAGAAACAGCTTATGTATTGTTGGTAGATGATGATGTTTGGAAAGGTATGGCAGTCTGTCAAAATGCAGGTGAAAGTACATTTTTGGAAATTACAGAAGATTTGTTACCAGAAAAATTGGCAGAACAAGCAAAACCATTTTTGCAGTCAGAAGTATATCAAATCATTGGGCATAATGTGAAACGTGATATTCATATATTGCGTTATTTTGGTGTGGAAAAAATCAATGCAAAGTTTGATACCATATTGGCAGCATATTTGCTCAATGCCACAAATGAAACTTATGCATATGATGATTTGGCAAGAGATTTTTTGGCAGAAATATACCCTTCCACAGAGCAGGTGTTGGGCAAAGGCAGGACAAAACAACCATTGGAAAGTTTGCCTTTGGAAGAACGTTTGTCATTTGCGGCAAAACAGGCAGAAATTATGTATCGTGTAAAACAGGTGTTGTTACAAAAATTGGAACAAAATCAGCAAAAAGATTTATTTTTGGATATAGAAATGCCTTTGTTGTATGTGTTGGCAGATATGGAAGCATATGGTATCAAAGTGGACAGAAACGCACTGATTGCGTATCGAAAACAGTTGGAAAAGAGTATTGATGGTATCACAAAAGAAATTTATGAATTGTCTGGGGAAGTATTTAACTTAAATTCTCCCAAACAGTTGGGGGTGGTATTGTTTGAAAAAATGGAACTGCCCGGTGGTAAAAAAACAAAAACAGGATATTCCACAGCCGCAGATGTGTTGGAAAAATTGAAAGCGGAATATCCTGTTGTGGATAAAATATTGTATTACAGACAGTTGACAAAACTGAAAAGTACATATGCTGATGGTTTGCTCGCTATGATGGACGAAAAAACAGATAAAATATATTCGACATTCAATCAAACCATTACCGCAACGGGTCGTATCAGCTCCTCAGAGCCAAATTTGCAAAATATCCCCATTCGTTTGGCATTGGGCAGAGAATTGCGAAAGGTATTCATTCCCACATCAGAAGAATACTGTTTTTTAGATGCCGATTATTCACAAATTGAATTGCGTGTGCTGGCACACATGGCAGGAGATGAAACATTGATTGATGCATTCAGACAAAAACAGGATATTCACCGTTTGACAGCCTCACAGGTGTTCCATGTCCCTTTTGATGCCGTGACAGAATTGCAAAGAAGAAATGCAAAAGCAGTGAACTTCGGCATTATATATGGTATTGGTGCGTTTAGTTTGAGTCAGGATTTGGAAATTACAAAAAAAGAGGCGGACGAATATATTCAAGCATATTTTACAAAATATCCAAAAATCAAGACGTATTTGCAAGATATGGTAAACCGTGCCATACAAAAAGGTTACGCAGAAACCATTTGTCATAGACGACGTGCGATGCCAGAATTGCAAAGTGCCAATTTTATACAACGTTCTTTTGGGGAACGTGTGGCAATGAATATGCCCATACAAGGCAGTGCGGCAGATATTATCAAAATTGCTATGATAAAAGTGTATCATGCTTTGCAGGCGGGCGGGTACCGTTCTCGTTTGGTGTTACAAGTGCATGATGAATTGTTGATTGAAACACATAAAGAAGAGTTGGAACAAGTCAAACAGATTTTAAAAGAAAATATGGAACAAGCGGTTGCCTTGACTGTGCCATTAGATGTGGAAATACATCAAGGTGAAAACTGGTTAGATGCAAAATAAAAAGAGGGATATGATATGAAAGTCATTGGATTGACAGGTGGTACAGGCAGTGGAAAAAGTGTGGTTAGTCGCCTTTTGGAAAAAGAAGGTGCTGTGATTGTAGATGCAGATAAAATCAGCAGAGAGATTGTGGAAATTGGAAAACCTGCATATCAAGAAATTGTGTCTTATTTTGGTGATGGAATTTTACAACAAGATGGTTGCATATTTCGCAAAAAATTGGGCGAAATTGTATTTTCGGATAAAGAAAAACTGGAGTTTTTGAACCAATGTACACATAAATATATTGCACAGGAAATGGAAAAACAGATTGCACACGCAAAAGCAGAAAATCAAGCGATTTGTATTGTGCTGGATGCCCCTTTGCTTTTTGAAGCAGGGCTGGAAAAGATTTGCGATGCTGTTTGGGTTGTGTATGCAGCGAAAGATGTGCGGGTGTTACGTATTATGCAACGTGATGGCATTTCCGAAGAAATGGCAAGAGCAAGAATTGCAAACCAAAAAACTTGGGCAGAATATCATGATTTGTCGGATTTGGTATTGGACAACAGTCGAGATACCATACATTTACAAAAACAGGTGAAACAAGCTTTACAAACAATATCAAATGTTAAGGTGAATGGAAAATGATACAACGATTTTTGAAACGATGGATAACATGGATTTTTGTATTGGGCGTTGTGGGGGCAATCGGGTATTTTTTGATATTGCCAAAAATACTGCCTCTTAGCTGTAAAAATTATGTGGAAAAATATGCGGCACAATATCATGTGGAACCATCATTGGTGTATGCGGTGATATTTTGTGAAAGCGGTTTTGATCCAAATGCAGTTTCTTCAGCACAAGCAAAAGGTTTGATGCAAGTGACAGACGATACAGCAATATGGGCGGCAAGACAAATAGATGGTTTGGATACAGAGACATTACAAATTACAGACCCAGAAACCAATATACAAATTGGTTGTTGGTATTTGGGGTGGTTGCTTCAAAAATTTGATGGAAACACACAAACTTCTTTGGCTGGATATAATGCAGGACATAACAAAGTTGCAACTTGGTTGGCAGATGAGGAAAAAAGCAAAGATGGTTTGACACTAGATGAAATTCCTTATACAGAAACAGATAATTATGTCAAAAAAGTAGTGTTGATACAAAAATTATACCAATGGTTATATCGCATATAAAGGAGGCGGCTTATGAAAAAGAAAATAGGTATTTGTTTGATTGCCGCCATACTTGTGGGGACTGTTTTTGTGGGCTGTGATACAGAGCAGGAACAGAAAACGGATTTTTCTGTAACAACAGGAAATGATGTACAAATCAAACAGCCAAAAGATGAAATTACATTGTCTATGCATATTCCAGAAACATTAAACCCTTTGTATAATCGAGATGCTTCAGTAGACCGTATATTAAAATTGATATATTTACCGTTGGTTGCACAAGATGCAAACGGCAAACCAAAAGAAAGTGTTGCAAAAAGTTGGGTGGTTTTGGAAGATGGTATGATGGCATCTTTGCAGTTGCAAGAAGGTATGACTTGGCAAAATGGCAGTCCTGTCACGGCAGATGATGTGGTGTTTTCATTTCATGCAATACAAAATTCCGCAGAAGATGCAGTATATCGTCATGTGACAGATTATGTGGCTTCTTGCACAAAAACTGGGCAAAATAGTGTCAATATATGGTTTCGAGAACCATTCAGCGGCAATTTGTCGGCGTTATATTTTCCTGTGATTTCAGCGGAATATTACAAAGGACAGACAGAGGTCGGTAGTGATGTGAATATGAAGCCAATGGGCAATGGGCCGTATCAAATAGAGCAGTATACCATGGCATCTTCTATGACATTGATACCAAATCAAAGTTACCAAGAAGGTGTTGCGAAAATACCGAAAATGATTGTCAAAATCACAGGCAGTGATGAAACAGATGGATATTCTTTCAGCCAAGGGATATTAGACGTTATGGTAGCAGATGCTACCGATGCAGGTAAATATATGGCAGAAAATGAAAGTTTGAAAAGTTATCCCTTTGATAGTGGTGTGTATGATTTTATTGGTTTTCAGTTTGATAGTGCTGTTTTTCAAGAAAAAACAGTCAGACAGGCAGTGGCATATGTTGTGCCAAAAGATTATATTTACGAAAGTGTGTATTTGCAATATGCAAATATGACAAACAGTCCTGTCAGTCCGCAATCTTGGTTGTATGAGGAAAATGTGGCACCTTATCATTATGACCCAGCTATGGCGGCAACCATATTGAAAAATGCAGGCTGGAAAGATACAAATAACGACAAAATACCAGAAAAAACAACAGAAGATGGTGCGGTTTTGGAATTGCGAGCAACTATATTGGTCAATCAAGAAAATACTGCAAGAATGCAGATTGCTTCCAAATTGGCAGAAGAATTGAAAGCATTGGGATTTTCCATTACCATAGATGCACAACCATATGATGTATATGCAGAAAAATTTGCAACAGGGAAATATGATATGGTTGTGGGTGGTTGGCGAATGTCGGAAGTCCCTAACTTGTCTGCATTTTTTGGTTCTAAGGGTATGTATAATTATATCCATTATCAAGATGAAAATATGGACACATTGTTATATGCGGCAAATCATGCAGTCACAGAAGGACAAACATTGTTGGCATACAGCAATTTTCAGAAAAAGTTTGCAGAAGAGCTGCCTTATATTAGTATTGCATATCGGCAAGATATTTTATTGACATCAGAAGATATTGCAGGTGAGATTACACCAAATCGTATCAATCCATATGATGGTGTTGTAAATTGGACAGTCGGGAAAGATACAAAATCATAAAAGGGGGATTTTTTATGTCGGAATTTAGAAGAAATCTGTTTACAGGAGAATGGACACTATATGCGGAAAACAGAAAAAATAAACCCTATGACTTTCGGTGGTCAAATCCCATAAAAAAAGATGGGACAAATTGCCCTTTTTGTCCAAATCATGAAGCATGGACAACACCATCTGTGTATCAAGATGACAAAGATGGTGTATGGAATATTCGTGTTTTTCCAAATATGTATCCTGCTGTGAATATGGAAGATAAAGAAAGTTTGGAAGACGATTTTTATGAGCAGGAAATGGGCACAGGCCGCCATGAGGTACTTGTGGATACACCCATACATGAACAAACGATTGATATGTTCTCTTATGCACATTTGCAAAATGTATTGCAAGTGCTAAAAATGCGGTATTTGGATATACGAAAAGAACCGCAGACAGCATATGTGCAGGTGTTCAAAAATTGTGGGGCAGAGGCAGGTATGAGCATACAACATTCTCATTGGCAGTTATTGGGTATGCCGATTGTGCCAGAACGTATCCGAAAAATGATATTGCTGGGTATGGCAAAGGGGTGTCGTTTTTGTGATATGATTGCACACGAACAGAAAGTGAAAAAACGCATTGCCGCAGAAAATGATAGTTTTATTGCAATTACACCATATGCGTCAAGATACCCCTTTGAAATTTGGATATTTCCAAAAACGCATCAAGAAAATTTTGGTACATTATCAGAAATGGAAATGGAAAAATTGACAGCAATATTACATGATTTGTTGCCAAAAGTGGCGATGTTGCGTCAAGATGTTGGGTACAACATTTGTGTGATGGATGGCCCAAAAGATACCGATTTTCATTGGCATTTGCAAATATTGCCACGCATGGGTGGTGCTGCTGGATTTGAAAATGCAACAGATTGTTTTATGAATATTGTGCTGCCTGAACATGCAGCATTATATTATCAACAAAATATAAAAGAAATAGAAAGGAAAAAAAACAAATGAAAAAAGTGACATTATTAGGTGTTGGTGCTGTTGGCGGTGGTTTGCTTTGTAAAAATCCACAGATGCTGGAAAAAATCAAGGTGGCAGTTACTAACGAAAGAAAAGAACGTATGCAAAAAGATGGTATTGTGGTAAACGATGTGCAATACTTTCCACAGATTGCAGAGAATGAACCACAAGATGTTTTTCTGATTGCTGTAAAAAACACACAACTGCAAGATGTGCTTGATGAAATGAAGCCATATATTGGCGAAAATACCATCATTGTACCATTGATGAATGGAATTTCTGCGGTAGAAGTGTTACAAAATGCATTTCCAAATCATGTAGTAGTACCAACCGTGGTGTATGTGGATGCACAGAAACAAGGAAATGATATCAAATGCAGCGAAAAATATTTGATAGAAATTGGTGGCGTAAAACAAGAAGCACTGGAAACCTTACAAGCATTATTTGCAGAATGTGGCGTGGTGTGTGAAATCAAGGAAGATATACAACGTTGTCAATGGAAAAAATTCATGGCAAATATTGGGGC